>NZ_JBCGDO010000001.1:0-467627 GCF_038739835.1 Flavobacterium aureirubrum | reverse complement strand
TTTGACCGCTACGGCAAACTACTCAAACAAATCAGTTCGACAGGACAGGGTTGGGATGGTACCTACAATGGACAATTACTACCTTCCACCGATTACTGGTTTACCGTAGATTATTTAGAACAAAACGTAGTTAAACAGTTTAAAGCCCATTTCTCATTAAAAAGATAGTTACGATGAATTTTAGAAAAGTTTATTTGTTAGGATTGCTACTTGCAACGCAGTTTTCGATATCGCAAGAAGGATTACCAGTTTATTCAGATTATTTATCTGATAATTATTACTTGTTACATCCTTCAATGGCGGGTGCAGCAAATTGTGCTAAACTAAGAATAACAGGACGACAACAATGGTTCGGACAAGAAGGTGCGCCAGCACTACAAACTGTAAGTTTACATGGAGCATTAGGTGAGAAGTCTGGTGGTGGCGTTATTGTTTTTAATGACAGAAATGGATTTCATTCGCAAACCGGTATGAAGCTAACTTATGCTCATCATTTGATGTTTTCCCGTGATAAAGTTGATTTAAACCAATTATCATTTGGTATGAGTGCAGGATTTGTTCAAAGTAATTTAGATGAAACCAGCTTCTACAATAACAATCCTGAATTAGATCCTGTAGTTGTTGGTATTGTGCAAAGTGCTAGTTATTTCAATGTCGATATCGGAGCTTCGTATAATTTTCTCGATTTTTATGTTCATGCAACGGTTAGAAACGCTTTAGCAAGCAATAGGGACTTGTATTCAAGGGGTATTGAACCAGTCAATTTAAGACGCTTCATTTTAAATTCAGGTTATACTTTTGGAGATCGAGAAAAAATATTATTTGAACCTTCTTTTATGTTTCAATTGGTTACTCAAACGCAAGAGAAAACAGTAGATTTAAATTTAAAGGCCTATAAAGAGTTAGACTTTGGGACTTTATGGGGTGGACTATCATATAGACGAAGTTTGGACGGTGCACAATTTTTAGATGGAAGAGCTATTGCAGAGCAAAAATTACAGTATTTAACGCCAATTGTAGGTGTGAATTTCAAAAATTTTGTGCTTGCATACACTTACTCGCAATTATTAGGCAATGTAAACTTTGATAATGGTGGTTTTCACCAAATCACATTAGGGATAAATTTATTCTGTAAACGAGACAAATACGAGTGTAATTGTCCTGCTATTAATTAAATTAGACAACTGTCCCGATTTATCGGGACAATTTTTTTACAAATGATAATAAAGGCTATAAGAGGGAAAATTCCACAAATTCCAGAAGATTGTTTTGTTGCTGAAAATGCTACTATCGTTGGAGATGTTGTATTAGGAAAGTCTTGTAGTATATGGTTTAATGCTGTGATTCGCGGTGATGTACATTATATAAGAATAGGAAATAAAGTAAATATTCAAGATGGAGCGATTATTCATTGTACATACCAAAAGCATCCAACAGTTATAGGAAATAATGTATCAATCGGGCATAACGCAATCGTACATGGCTGCATTGTTCACGACAATGTATTAATAGGTATGGGTGCTATAGTTATGGATAACTGTGTTATTGAAAGTAATTCCATAATTGCAGCAGGTGCAGTTTTGACGCAAAACACTGTTGTCGAGTCTGGATCGATTTATGCAGGAGTACCTGCAAAAAAAGTTAAAGATATAGATCAATCTAATTTTGCTGGAGAAATTGAACGTATATCCAATAATTATGTTATATATTCAAGTTGGTTTGAAGAATAGAATTTTAAAAATCTTTATAAACCACCTGAAATTTACTTTCTAATATATCATTTAGTACAACAGGATTTCTATTAGAGTAAAAAATCTGAGAGCTTTTTTGGGTTTCGTCATTGAAACCAATATCCATTAAAACGTTTTTAGTTTGTCTTGCCACAGCTTCTCCACTGTCAATTATTTTTATATGCTTTGGAAGAATTTTTTTTATCTGCGGTATTAAATATGGATAATGACTACATCCTAAGACTAAAAAGTCAATATTTTCTTCAATCATTGGTTGTAAATAGGAATTAAGAAGTTTTTTCATTTCTTGAGAATTAATTTTGCCATCTTCGATAAGCTGTACTAACCCGTGTCCTATCTGTTCTATTATCTTTGTACTTTGAAAACGTTCTTGTGCTTGATGAAAAAGTTCACTATTCAAAGTGCCTTGTGTAGCTAAAATTCCAATTTTTTGTGTTTGAGAATTAGTCGCAGCAGGCTTTATTGCAGGTTCAATTCCTATAAAAGGGATTGAATATTTTCTCCTTAATTCTTGTATAGCATTTGTCGTCGCCGTGTTACAAGCAACAACAATTATTTTACAATTTTCCTTGAGTAAAAATTCAGTATTCTTATAACTCAATGCAATAATTTCTTCTTTTGATTTTTGACCGTATGGCGCATTTTTACTATCAGCTAAATAAATAGTATTTTCATTTGGAAGCAATTCATAAATAGCTCTCCAAATAGATGTTCCGCCTATGCCGGAATCAAAAAAACCTATTGGATTATTATTAGTCATAAAAACAAAAGTAAAAAAAAACTGCTCAATCTTTCTGTTTTGATTGAGCAGTTGTAATTATTTATATTATGTTTTAAAAGCCTAAATCTTTTTTAACATCAGCAGTTAAATCCGGACCATCAGAAAGCAGTAAATCGGCAACATTTAATACATATTGGTATCCTTTTGCTTTTCCTACTTTTGCGATTGAAGCTTTTATTTTTTCCATCAATGGTTTTACCAAATCAGCTTCTTTTTTTTGTAATTCTTTTTGAGCATTATCTCTATAATCTGTAATGCGCTTTACTAAGTCTTGAACTTCAGTTTGTCTGGTCTGATTTACGGCATCACCTACTGTTGACGCTTCTTGGTCATATTTTTTAATTTTGTTTTGATACTCTTCAGCCATTGTCTTATATTCAGTATCATAAGTGGCACTCAATTTTTCTAATTGTTTTTGAGCATCCAACATTGCAGGCATTTTAGAAATTAGTTCATTTACATCTACATGTGCAGTTTTAGCTTGTGCATTAATGGCGTGACTT
The DNA here is from genome assembly GCF_038739835.1 of Flavobacterium aureirubrum. Classification (NCBI taxonomy): domain Bacteria; kingdom Pseudomonadati; phylum Bacteroidota; class Flavobacteriia; order Flavobacteriales; family Flavobacteriaceae; genus Flavobacterium; species Flavobacterium aureirubrum. The sequence continues at coordinate 464,592 of NZ_JBCGDO010000001.1, read as the reverse complement.
GTTCCTATAAACAATACAGCAGCTATTAGTAATGATTTTAATCTTTTCATTTTTAAAGGTATTTATTAATTAATTGTATTTATTCTGTTTTTGGTTTTTCTGTTTTAGCTTCTTTTGCTTTCTTCGCATCTTCTCTATCTTCTTGTATTTTTTTCTTTCTATCCTCTAAAGCTTTTTTTCTATCTTCTAAAAGTTTCGCTCTTGCTGCAGCTTTGTCATCTTTTGCTTTTTGAGCGGCACTCACCTCAGTGGACTTGGTGTCTATTTCAGTTTCTTTAGGAATTACGTTGTTTGTTTCTGAAGTTTTGTCATTGTCGCTGGTTGTTGTTTTACTATCTTCAGCTTTTTTGTTATCAGGAATCGTGCCATTTTTTTTTGCTTCTCTAGCTTCTACGGCCGCTTTTCTTTTATCGTCCATATCTTTTTTTCTGGCTTCTGCAGCTAATCTTCTGTCTTCCATCATTTTATCTCTAGCCAGTTTCTTATCCTCTAGTGCTTTTTTTCTTGCTGCTAATGCTGGATTTTCATCCTCAACATCTTCGAGATATTCCTTCTTTTCTTGTTCTTTTAGTTCTTTTTTCGATTTTTGTTCTCTCTTTTCTGCTCTTGTTATAGTTCGAATCACTTGTTCGCTGATATCGTGCTTTTTTGCAGCAAATAGCATTGTTAAGTCAGAAGATTTATCAAATATAAAGTCATATTTTTTTGCCTCTGCTATGTCTTGCACTGCAGTAAACACTTGGTCTTGCACTGGTTTAACAAGTACAGCTTTTTGTGTCATTAAATCTCCATTTGGACCAAATCTTTTTTGCTGAAAATCCAATAGTTCCGTCTCTTGAAATTTAATTTCTTCTTCTCGTTCTTCAATTAGTTCTTTGGTTAATAATGCTCTTTCGGTTTTTAAAGCATCTTTTAACTTTGCAATTTCAACTTTTTTCGTTTCAATATCTTGTTTCCATTTTTGTGCTTTTTGCTCAAGTTGATTCTTAGCCTCAGTATAATCAGGCACTTTTTCTAAGATATAATCCATATCAATGTAACCGATTTTGACGCCTCGAGCTGTTTGCGCTTGCAATTTTGATATAAATAGTAGAAACAGTAGTGATATTGCAAAATATTTTTTCATACAACTATGGTTTTGAAATATTTATCAAATATAATTAAAATTGTTGACCTATTATAAAATGTGTTTCCCAACCATTTGGTCTGGTGAATCCTGGAATTGGATCAAATCCTCTCGCAAAGTCAATGCCCAATAGTCCAAATGCTGGCATAAATATTCGGATACCAAACCCCGCTGAGCGTTGTAAAACAAACGGGTTGTAATTCTTAAAGGTATCGTATGAGCCACCGGCTTCTAAAAAGGTCAAAGCATATATAGATGCGGCTGCTTTCAACGTTATTGGATATCTTAACTCTAGTGAAAATTTATTGTAAATAGGATCTCCATCTACAGCTGATAATGATTGATTAGGATAACCTCTTAGCTGGATTACTTCTCTTCCATCAAGTGCAAAATTAGCTAAACCATCGCCTCCAAGAAAAAATCTTTCAAATGGAACAACACCTCTGTCTGGGTTTGCTAAACTTGTTCCTCTTGCGGGAGTATAAGCACCTAAAAATCCAAATTCACCTAAAGTTCGAAGTACAAGTTTACCGACTAATTTAGTATACCAGTCTGCTTTGAATTTTATTTTATAATATTCTAACCATTTAAATTTTTCTTGGTCAACTTTTCCTCTATCTGCAGACGCGTCTTGATACATGTATGCTTTTTCATATACATTTGTATTTGGTGCAGTTTCTTTTAGATAGTCACCAATTTCAGGTAGTTCTCCGAGTGAATTTGCAGTAACAGTAAAACCGGCATTTTCGCGAAATTTTATTTTATAGGCTTCTTGATTTTTTAGGTTTGCGTAGTCAACTCCGTTGAACAATGAATAAGGTATTGTGAATTTTGCAGATACACTAAATTCAGAACCAGATGTTGGGAAAATTGGGTTTACTCCTTTATTATTTCTGCTTAATCCCAAAGTAAATGCTAAGTTACGCGAGGAACCATCACCAAAGGTAAATAATCCAGTATTATAATTGTTTAAGTTATAAAATTGAAAACTTACCGAATTTTGGAAAACAAAAAAGTCATCTGGAACTGTCAATCTTTTGGCATATCCTATTGACAATGCAGTAATATCAAAACTTTTATTTCTATCTACGCCACCTGTATTACCAGTAAACAAAAACTGGCTACTATAAGAAAATGAAGTGGTAAATTGTATTGGTTTTTTACCACCAAGCCAAGGTTCTGAAAATGATAAACTATAGGTTCTAAAAAATTGACTGGCTTGTAATCGCAAAGATACTTTTTGTCCATCACCCATTGGTAGAGGCTTGTATGCTTCTTTATTAAATAGATTTCGAGCAGAGAAATTATTAAAGGATAATCCTAAAGTTCCTATAAATCCTCCACCGCCATAACCTCCTTGTAATTCGATTTGGCTCGAGCCTCTTTCTACAAGATTGTACTCGATATCAACAGTTCCTGCTGCAGGATCAACATTTTTAAATTTAGGGTCAATAGCTTCTGGATCAAAGAAACCTAGTTGCCCGATTTCGCGAATTGTTCTTACTAAATCTTCTTTGCTATACTTCTGACCGGGTTTGGTTCTCAACTCGCGATAAATTACTCTATCATTTGTTTTGTCATTTCCAACAACAGTTATGTTGTTAAAATAAGCAATTGGACCTTCTGTAATTCTAATTTCAAAATCTATCGTATCATTAGCTGTTTTTACTTCGACCGCATTGATATTTGAAAACAAGTAACCGTTGTTTTGATATAAGTTAGTAATGTCTTCACCATCAGGCTTAGTTTTGTCTGCTATTCTTTTTTCAAGTAAAACACCATTATAAGTATCTCCTTTTTTAATTCCAATTAATCTACTTAATAGTTGGTCAGAATAAACAGAGTTTCCTAAGAACTTGATATTTCCAAATCTATATTTACTTCCTTCTTCAACTTTTATATTAATTGCTAATTTGGATTTTTTGTCAATAGTGTAGACGGAGTCGGAAACTATTCGGGCATCGCGGTATCCTTTTTCCTTATATTTTTCTACAATTAAGTTTAAATCTTCTTTGTATTTATCTTTTATAAATTTAGACGCTTTTAAAATACGTATTGGATTGATTTTTTTAGTATTTTTCATGGCACTTCTTAGTGCTTTGTCAGTAAATTTTTCGTTGCCTTCAAAGGTGATATTCTTAATTTTAAGTTTGCTGCCTTTATCGATGTTGACTAACATCTTCACCTGATTTCCATCGGTTGTATCTGGCGTATTGGTTATGAAAACTTTAGTATTAAAGTAGCCGTCTTTTTTGTATTTGTTTTCAATATAATTTTTTGTGGTAGTAATTAAATTCTCGTTAACGATCTTACCTTTTGTTAAAGCATTTTCTTTTATCAATCCTTCTACCTTAGATTTTTTAACACCATTAAATTTAACTTCTTTCAGTTTAGGTAATTCTACAATATCCAAGTCAAGCCAAATGCTGTCGCCTTCTATTTTATTCACATAAAAATCGATGTCACTAAACAGACCAAGTTTACCTAATTTTTTTATTGCATTAGTAATTTGTTCACCAGGAACAGTAATAGTTTGTCCTCTTTCTAAACTAGAAAAAGTAACGACGGTTTGTTCGTTATAACTGATTTTGCCATTTACTTTAACATCAGCTAAAAAATATTTTTTTCCTTGGTCAAAAGGGAGTCTTTCTTGGGCTTGTAAATTAAAAATAGTTCCTAATAATAAGATGATTAGAATTATTTTTGACTTTTTTATCTGCACTGAAAATTTATTTAATTTGTTCACTTGTTTTTCCAAATCTGCGTTCTCTTTTTTGATAGCTTATAATAGCTTCGTATAAATCATTTTCATTAAAATCAGGCCAAAGGACATCGGTAAAATAAAATTCTGCGTAGGCAATTTGCCATAACAAGAAATTACTTATCCGGTGTTCACCGCTGGTTCTAATCACTAAATCTACATCAGGTAAATCATGCGTGTAAAGATGCTGATTTATAATCGATTCATCAATATTGTTTACTGAAATTATATTATTTTTAACTTTATGGCTTATAATTTTTATGGCATGTAATAATTCTTCTCTTGAGCCATAGCTTAATGCTAAGGTCAAGGTCATTCGTTTATTATCTTTGGTATTGCTTATTACGGTTAGTAGTTCTTTTTTTGCTTTATTGGGTAATAAATCTATATTGCCAATGCAGTTTAAACGAATGTCATTTTTTTGAAGTGTATCGAATTCTTTTTTGAGAGAAGATATTAAAAGATTCATCAAGGTATCAACTTCTAATTTTGGTCTGTTCCAATTTTCGGTTGAAAAAGCATAGAGTGTTAAGTTTTCAATTCCTAGTTTTGCGCAGGTTTCAACGGTTATTCTAACTGATTTTGTGCCTTTTTCATGGCCAAATGCTCTTAATAGCCCTTTTTGCTTCGCCCAACGACCGTTTCCGTCCATTATTATGGCGAGATGCTTTGGTAAGTTGTCTTTATTTATAGTATCTAGTAAGCTCATTTTATTAATTTGCGCAGTAACATGGTTTTTCAGTAAAAGTATAGGTAAGTGTAATTCCTGTAAACACATACCAATCTTTACTATTTATGTTACCAAACTGCAATGGCGCTAAATTTTGATTTTTAGGTAAGCTTCCGTCTAAATTATCAGTGAAAGTATACCTTGCTCCAACTTCAATCCCAAGAACGAAATTTTCGAAAACATTACTTTTTACACCAACAATCATGGGTATGGCAAATGTGCTCGCCGTATAATCTTTTTCTGTTTCACCATTGATAACGTATAGTTCATCATAAATGAAATAACTAATTCCGGTATAAACATAAGGCGTTATCTTTCGTTGTAAAATTTCATGCAAATTGAAATCAAAAAAATTAAATTCCATTCCAGCAGAAAACTCTTTAATGCTATTCTTAAATTGATATCCTCTGCTATTTCTTGCTAACACCTCGGAGTCTAAATCATTACCTGAAATTGTCGACTGCGTATAAGAAAATCTGTACGAATGTCTTGGGCTTTTATTCCATTTATACAAGACACCAAGTGCTATTTCGTTGGGAGAAACATAATTTGTTTTACCAACGTCTCCTATAAAATTACTTCCGCCTATAAACACACCCAATTCATTGATTTGTGCATTCATTACATTTTGGAAAATAAAACAAAAAAATAGTACTAAAATCTTTTTCATCAAATTGAAAATAGCGTGCAAATATAATAATTCTGACTTCTTAATTAGCATCAAAGATGTATTTCTGTTAAATAAATGAAGTACAGTGAATTATGATACTTGGTTGAGTTTGTAATCTAAAAAACGATTTTTTTAGAAAAGTAGTATAAAAGATAGCTGTTTTTTTCTAATTTCGTTTGTCTTCTCCCCAAAGCAACTTATTTCTTAGGGTTTTCAAGAAAGTTTCATCAGCTATTTCAACCATTTTTATTTGAAAGGGAGTTTTTTTAATTAGTAATTCGGCATTATTATTGACCGAAGTAATTCTTGAGTCTAAAGAAACTAAATATTGTTCTTCTCTTCCTGACACTTTGAGTTTGATTTCAATATCATCAGGAATAACTAAAGGTCTTGCATTAAGATTGTGTGGTGCGATAGGAGTTATAACTAGACCTTTTACATCAGGAGTTAAAATGGGGCCACCGCAGCTTAGAGAATATCCTGTGGAACCTGTTGGAGTTGAGATTATTAAGCCGTCAGCCCAATAGGAATTAAGATATTCGTTATTCAAATAAGTTTCAATGGTTATCATTGATGTGGTATCTTTTCTGCTTACTGATATTTCATTCATTGCAAAATTGATATCAATAGTGCTATCATTAGGACAACAATCTAGTGTTAAAAGTGTTCTTTCTGAAATAGTGTATTTTTTTTCTAATAAGATTTGAAGAAACAAGGCAATATTATCCTTTTGTACTTTGGCTAAAAAACCCAATCTTCCAGCGTTTACGCCCAAAATGGGGATTCCAGAGTCGCGAACAAAAGTTGCAGCTCTCAAAATAGTTCCATCTCCACCAATACTTATTAATATATCAAAGCTACTGTCTAAATCACTATGAGAGCAAAAAGTGTTATATTGTTTTTCAACAATTTTCTCTTCGTACAGTATTTTCAAAAACTTTTCTTCAATGACCATCTCAACACTATTTCTATTAAAAAAAACAAAAATATCTTTAATAATGGGTCGTGTATCGTTTTGATAATATTGTCCGAAGATGGCAACTTTCATGTGTTTCTTTTTTTCAATTTGTAAGTCCGTGTTACTAAATCTGTATTTTAAATTACATATTTAGATATTTATCCAAATATTCTGAACGTTCTTTCAAGTTATTTAAGTAATCATCTTCATGGTGCTCAGAAATAATTTCATAATTATACCTGCGAAAAGATTGGATAATGTCATTCATAGCTCCAAGCGTCATCTTTATAGTCACTTGAATTTTTTCAGTGCTAGCTTCAGAAACAAAAACACCCAATAGTTTTCCGTTATTACTCTCGACAATTTGAGCGATTTGGCTCATTGAGTAGTCTAAAATTGGTTTTTCAACAACTAAAATCCCACCTGTTTCTTTCAAAAAAGGAGTCTCATTTAAAAACTTGATGACATCAGTAATTTCATAATATCCAAGATAGCTGTTAGCATCATTAAGAATGGGGACTATAGTAGCATTATTTCTTGCAAAAATCTCTAAAACATCAAGCCAAATCATACTTTCTCTCACAAAAAAACCTTCAAGCGCGTAACGATAATCAGTGATACTTTTATCTGCATCAAAAGTTTCAGCATCAACAGCAGAAATACAACCCATGTAAATTCCTTCCTGTAAAACTGGAAAATGTGAAAAATTACAATCAGCAAAAAAATCCTGAATTTCAGCCACTTTTTCTTGGCAAGAAAAGGGTTTAAAATCATTATTGATATATTCAGAAAGATATCTCATGCAGTTTTAGTTTAAGCGATTGCAAAATAATCAAAATTTGGGAGATTAGGACTTAGTTTAACTTTGTATTTTTGCTATCAGTTTTTAATAATAACAAATACACTGTAAATCTATATGACAAAATTAAGCGTTAACATTAATAAAATAGCAACCCTCAGGAATGCACGCGGCGGAAATGTCCCCAATTTGTTACAGGTTGCTACAGATATTCAAAAATTTGGCGCACAAGGAATAACTATTCATCCACGACCAGATGAAAGGCATATTCGTTATCAAGATGCGCGCGATTTGAAAGCAGTTGTAACTACAGAATTTAATATAGAAGGTAATCCGCAGCATAATTTTATTGATTTAGTATTGGAATGTAAACCACTTCAAGTGACGTTAGTTCCTGATGCCATCGGTGCAATTACGTCTACTTCTGGATGGGATACAGTTAAAAATCAGTCGTATCTTGCGGATGTAATTCAGGAATTTCAGCGTAATGGAATTAGAACTTCAATATTCGTCGATCCGGTTTTACAGATGATAGAAGGTGCGAAAAAAGCAGGAACAGATAGAATAGAATTATATACCGAAGAATTTGCACATCAATATGATCTTGGTAATTTAGAAAGTATTACACCTTACACAGATGCGGCTATTTTAGCCAATGAATTACAAATGGGCGTAAATGCAGGTCATGATTTAAGTTTAGATAACATTAAATTTTTTAAAGATAATATTCCAAATTTGTTAGAAGTTTCGATTGGTCATGCGCTAATTTGTGAGTCGCTGTACTTAGGATTGGATAATGTCGTAAATATGTACTTGCAAAAATTAAAATAGATGTTGTATTCTAAAATAGAAGGTGAAGGTAAGCCACTCTTGATTATTCATGGTTTTCTTGGAATGTCTGACAATTGGAAATCTTTTGGTTCGCTCTATGCAAAGGAAGGTTTTCAGGTTCATATGATAGATTTGCGCAATCATGGGAGAAGTTTTCATTCTGATGAATTTAATTATCAGGTAATGGCTAATGATGTTTTAGAATATTGCAAGCATCATTATTTAAATTCAATTTCCATAATTGGGCATTCGATGGGAGGAAAAGTAGCCATGCTTTTAGCAACAACTTATCCTGCTTTAGTAGAAAAATTAATTGTAGCTGATATTGGTCCAAAATATTATGCACCGCATCATCAAGATATTTTAGCGGGTTTGAATGCTGTAGATTTTGTGTTAAAACCTGATAGAGCAGCGGTGGAAGAAATTTTATATCCTTTTATTCCTGATTTTGGCACACGACAATTTTTAATGAAAAGCCTTTATTGGAAAGAACCAGGACAGTTAGCATTTCGTTTTAATTTACCTGTTTTTAATGAAAAAATTGAAACGATTGGCGAAGCTCTTCCTGAAGGATACCATTATGATAAACCCACTTTGTTTATTCGTGGTGGAAATTCGCATTATATTTTAAAATCAGATTTGGAAGCTATAGAGAAACAGTTTCCTGAATTTACATTAGCAACAATACCAAATGTTGGTCACTGGTTACATGCCGAAAATCCGAAAGCATTTTTTCAAGAAACAAGTAACTTTTTAAAATAAAAAAAATCCCTTTTGAATTTCAAAAGGGATTTTAAATTTAGATATCTAATGTAATTAGTTTTTGATAAACTTTTTAGTAGCTCTACCAGAATCAGTATCAATATTCATAAAATAAACTCCAGAAGTTAATTCAGAAACATTTACTTCAGTTTGTGATACATTGCTGTATTTGTTTTTCACAACAATTCTTCCATTAACATCAGTAATGATAATTTCATTTAGCATAATATTATCAAAATTCGAAATCGAAACGACGTTGTTTGCTGGATTAGGGTATATGCTAAATTTACTTGAGAAAAAGTCACCATTTGATAATGGAAGGTTAGCTGATACTCTAATATTATCAAGGAACATTACATATTGGTCGTTTCCATCATTCTGAAAAGCAATTCTGAAGGATGTTCCCGCAAGATTATTGTTCAAAATTTGAGTTCGGAAATTACCAGAGCTTAACTCATTATTTACATCTATCAACAAATTTGTAAAATTTGCAACTGCATTCCCACCGGTAGGAGAAAGTAAAACTCTATAATCTTCTAGAAATTGTTCAGATCCCAAACTTGTTGCAGCCCATGTTAAAGTAATGTTTGTTGCTCCTGTAGGAACTGTAATCAATGGTGAAACAAGCCAGTCATTAGCCACTCCGATTGGCGTATACCAGGAGTTACTTGCAATAATGTTGTTAGCCATTCCTGTTGCTGCTGCTGGATATTCTAAAAATTCAGAATTTGCTCCTTGTATATCTGATAATGACAAAACGTTCCATGCATCTTGAATTAAAAATGATAAGGCTTCTCCCGCTGTTCCTTCTGGTCCAACCGGAGTTCTACCATCAACATTATAAAGTGTCCATCCTGCAACACCAGGGCCAACTCCATCCCAGTTTTCAGCAAAAATAGTTGTTTGTGCGTTTGCGCTGAATGCTCCGAGCACTAAAATAGAAAGTAAAAGTTTTTTCATAAATAAATTTTTATAAAGATTAGTAACCACAAATATAGAAATATTTTGATACTTTAGCAATTAAAATTTTTTTAACTATATAGTATGAAAACCATATTAAAAATTTTAATCACTTCACTATTGGTAATGGTAATTGCTTACTTTTTGAAGGGTGTTGTAGTGGACGAATTTACAACTGCATTATCGGTTGCTATTGTTTTAAGTTTGTTAAATTTTTTTGTTAAACCAATTATAGTTTTACTAACTATTCCAGTTACAATTTTCACTTTGGGATTATTTTTGTTATTTGTTAACGCATTGATGATTTTAGTTTGTGATCATTTTGTTGAAGGTTTTAGTGTACATTCTTTTTGGACTGCGATGCTTTTTAGTATTATATTATCTCTATCACAATCACTAGTTTATCAAATCATGGGAGACGCAAAATAGATTTTAAATTTGCGTCAAAATAAAAACTTGGTTGGGTTGTTTAAATGTTATAATTTTGCGACCCAATTTTAGTATGTAAAAAACACAAGAAATGAACATCACAAGAAATAATGTAGACGCAATAAATGCTGTAGTTACGGTTGAAATATCTAAATCTGATTATGCAGATAAAGTAGAAAAAGTTTTGGCAAATTATCGAAAAAATGCTGCAATTCCTGGTTTTAGAAAAGGTGCTGTACCTATGAGTTTAATACAAAAGCAATATGGTAAAGCAGTTTTGCTCGAAGAAGTAAATAAATTACTGCAAGAAAATTTAAATAAATATTTAGTTGAAGAAAAATTAGATATTCTTGGTAATCCACTGCCAAAAGTAACCGAAGATTTTAATTGGGATGTTGACGATTATAAATTTGAATTCGAGTTAGGGTTAACACCAGAATTTTCCGTAGATTTAAGCGCAAATAATGATTTGGTGCACTATAAAATTGTGGCTGATGATAAAATGCTCAACGATCAGGTTACTCACATTCAAAAACAATATGGAAAACTCATTGCGAAAGATACTGTTGAAGAAGGAAATGATGTTTCGGGTATTTTTGCTAATGAAGAAAAAGGGATTAACAATAGAACAACTTTATCTTTAGATGTTTTTGCTGACAAAAATGTAGCTAAAAGTTTTATCGGAAAAAAAGTAGGCGATGTTATTTCGCTCAATACTAAAGGATTATTTGAAGATGATCATAAGCTAATGGATTTCTTAGCTATTGGTCATGATGAGGTTCATGGTTTGGATGTTGATGTGACTTTTACTATAGACGAGGTTACAGCTCACGAGCCAGCTGTTTTAGATCAAGAGTTATTTGATAAATTATTTGGACCAAAAGTGATTACTTCAGTTGAAGAGTTGAAAGCAAAGATTAAAGAAGACCTTGAAAAACAATTCACACAACAAGCAGACCAAAAATTCTTGAATGATGTCACTGAATTTTTAATTACTACTACTAAATTTGATTTGCCTTCGGAATTCTTAAAAAAATGGATACAAACTGCGGGAGAAAATCCATTTTCTGCTGAAGAAGCCGAGGTTGAATATTCAAAATCTGAAAACGGTTTGCGCTATCAGTTGATTGAAGGAAAAGTAATGCAAGAGAATAACTTGCAAATCACTTTTGAAGATTTAAAAAGCTATACCTCTGAAGTAATCAAAAAGCAAATGGCACAATTCGGGCAATTAAATCCAACAGATGAAGATGTTCAAGGTATTGTGGCACGCGTTATGTCAAATCAAGATGAGGTAAAGCGATTGTCAGAACAAGTAATGAGTGAAAAAATGCTACATCTTTATAAGGATAAAGTAAAAGCAAAAATAAAAGAAGTTTCCTATGAAGATTTTATCAAAGCGATGTATGGTGAATTGAGTACTAAATAATGTCATAATTTTAAAAGAAGTTTAAATAAAAACCTTTGAAATTAACACTATTTTTAATGATTAAATTTAATTAGAAAAATTATTATATTTGAGCGTCAAAAATTTATTCGATTTTGGCGCTTTAATTTTTTTGTCATTATGTCACCATAAATTAGTAGGCATGAACTTTGACATAAATAATTATGTATAAAAAAGCTTTAAACTTTTAACATAAAATTAAAAATGAACTACGGAAAAGACCCTAAAGCTGCGCTCGAAATGGCAAGGCAATTTAAAAAGTTTGCAACTAAGCATCACGGTGTAAATAGCATGTATTACGATAAAATTGTTGGTAGTATGACGCCATACATAATTGAAGAACGACAATTGAATATTTCACAATTGGATGTTTTTTCACGTTTGATGATGGATCGAATTATATTTCTTGGGACAGGTGTTGACGATTACATGGCAAATATTATCCAAGCACAATTATTATTTCTAGAAAGTGTTGATGCTTCAAAAGACATTCAAATTTATATTAATTCTCCAGGAGGAAGTGTTTACGCTGGATTGGGGATTTATGATACTATGCAATATATAAAGCCAGATGTTGCAACAATTTGTACAGGAATGGCAGCTTCAATGGGTGCAGTTTTACTTTGTGCAGGTGCAGCAGGAAAACGTTCTGCATTGCCTCATTCAAGAGTGATGATTCACCAACCTTCTGGTGGAGCACAAGGTGTCGCTACTGATATGGAAATTAATTTGAAAGAAATGTTGAAATTAAAAGATGAATTATATCAAATTATATCCCATCATTCAGGACAAACTTTTGATAAAGTGCACAAAGACTCTGAACGCGATTATTGGATGATTGCAGATGAGGCTAAAGAATATGGAATGATTGATGAAGTATTAAGAAGATAAATCTAGTTGTCAGCAATTAGTCCTTGTTTACAGTAATGTAGCTGCGACTGATAACTGCGACTGTCAACTTATAAAAATGGCAAAACAAATTTTAGAATGTTCATTTTGTGGTAGAAAAAAACCAGAAACCAATTTATTGATTGCTGGAATCAATGCACACGTATGCGATAGATGCATCGAGCAAGCGCATGGAATAGTGTTAGAAGAACTTAAAGGCTCTACAACTTTAAAAAAGAAATCCAATGATTTAGTTTTAAAAAAGCCCAAAGAAATTAGAAAATTCCTCGACCAATATGTCATTGGACAAGACCAAACCAAAAAGGTCATGTCAGTTGCTGTGTATAATCATTACAAAAGATTGATGCAGCTACAAAATGAAGAAGATGTTGAAATTGAAAAAAGTAACATCATCATGGTGGGTCAAACAGGAACAGGGAAAACACTGGTAGCCAAAAGTATTGCGCGAATGCTTGACGTCCCATTAGCAATTGTCGATGCAACAGTTTTAACCGAAGCTGGCTATGTGGGTGAAGATGTAGAAAGTATATTGACACGATTACTACAAGCTGCTGATTATGATGTTGAAAAAGCCGAAAGAGGAATTGTTTTTATTGACGAAATAGACAAAATTGCCCGTAAAAGCGATAATCCGTCGATTACTCGTGACGTTTCAGGAGAAGGTGTGCAACAAGCCTTGTTGAAATTATTAGAAGGAACTGTTGTAAATGTTCCGCCAAAAGGTGGAAGAAAACATCCCGACCAGAAGTTTATCGAGGTCAATACAAAGGATATTTTGTTCATTGCTGGTGGCGCTTTTGATGGTGTTGAAAGAATAATTTCAAAACGATTAAATAGAACTGCGGTGGGCTACAGTACTTCGAAAAATACAGATAACATAGATAAAGAAAACTTACTGCAATATGTAATTCCAAAAGATATCAAAGATTTTGGATTAATCCCCGAAATTATTGGTCGACTTCCAGTACTAACTCATATGGATCCGTTAGATGCAATTACTTTAAGAGCAATTTTAACTGAACCAAAAAATGCTCTGATTAAACAATATGAAAAATTATTTGCAATGGATGATGTTAAATTCAGCATTTCAAATGAAGCTTTGGATTATATTGTCAATAAAGCTTTGGAATACAAACTTGGGGCAAGAGGTTTACGTTCACTTTGTGAAGCTATTTTAACTGATGCGATGTATGAATTACCAAGTTCAGATGAAAAGAAACTGCATATTGATGTTGATTATACACATGATGCTTTAACCAAAAATTTATTAAAACGATTGGAAATTGCGTCGTAATTAATTTTTAATTCGCTTCTAATAATCCCACTTTTTTATCCAACAAAAGTGGGATTATTCATTTGGATAGAAGGTTATTTTACCAATCCACCAGCACTTCTGGCTTTTTCTACCTCAATTGTAGTGTCCTCTTTTTCTAATTTTAAGTTTCCAAAATTGTACGTCAATGAAATGCGAAATACTCGTGAGTCATTTTTTTCAAAAAAGTTAGTTTCCAAGTTGGTCGAAGAAACAATCGCATTTATTTCATTTTGGTTGAATAAATCAAAAGCATGAATTCCTACTTTAAGTTTTTTGTTCATAAAATCTCTCGTCAATGAAATGTCAAACTGTTGAATTGGCTTGGTGATTTTATAAATCTCCCAAACGCCATTTGCTGGTAAAATAAAATAGGTCAATCCGCTTTTTATGTTCCATGGCAAGAGTATTTGAGCTTGAGCAGCATAATTCCAAACTGGTTTTGTGTCAAATGAAAAATTAGCACCATCGGTTACATTTTTTATATAATTAATGTTCAGGAAAACATAATTCATTTTGTCAAGATTGGACATTCTTTTATTAAACTCTTCTTTCCCTTTAAAAATGTAGTCAAGTGGAATAGGAAAATTAGCATATACACTCATCGTTCTAAACCTATCAAATTGTTGGAAAGTTTGTGTGCTTACAAGTTCTTGTGGTTCAGCACTAAAAATAAATAAATTTTGATCTTTTACAACGGTATAATTTGCGCCTAGTTGTATAAATTGTAATGCGGAAAATCGTAATTCATAATTATCGAAAAAAGAAGGATTTAAAAGTAAATTTCCAGTGGCTTGGTTATATTGATCAAAATTTCCACCATTTGGGTCTAGCACGCCATAACTTGGTTGTTGTATTTTTCTGGAATAGGACGCACTTACGTTAACATCGTTTGTAATTTCATACAATACATTAAATGTCGGAAATAAATTTAGATTTGTAAGATTGATATTGGTTGCGATGTCGTCAATAACACCTATTCTATCTACTTTAAAATCCTCTAATCTAAGGCCGAGAGTAAAATTAAATTTCTTTATTTTTTTTCGCGCTTCGGCATAAAATGCAAGATTAGTTTCGGTATAATCAAAGTCAATAATATCCGTTGTTGGACTGTTAAGATTGTATCTTCCTGTATTATTTACTTTTAGCGTATTGAATTTTCCACCCGTATTTACTGACATTTTCCACTTTTCAAACGGAATGACAAAATCATATTTTAAATAATAATTAAGAAGTCCAAAATCATTTGCAAAATTATTAAAACTTGTATTTGAACCTTCTACCGCATTAGAGTTTACATTCGGGTTTCTATTGAAAACATTGGTGAAACCTATAACATCAAGAGTCGTTCCCAATGTGTCTAATTTAGTTTTGAATTGTAAACTTATTTCTTGGTTATTGGATTTTGTTTTTGCAATTCCGTTGTTAAAATAATCTAAAATTTCGCTTCCTGATGTTAGAGAATTAAAAACATTATGGTCATTAGATACTGTTGCATTATAATTAAGCAACAAATTAGACCTTTTACTCAATCTATAATTAGTTCCAAATCGGGCATAAAAGTTTCTATTTGTTGAAACTGTCAGCCTTTCTTGATTTAAAAATTTTGAAGGATTAAATGATGTAAAAGTTTGACCGTTATTCGATTTTTGTTCACTTTCTATATAATTATAGCCTATCATTGTTTGCCAACTTAAGTTTTTTTCTTTCCCGTTCAATAAAATTTGTGGACTTGGTTTTTGGTATTTATTGAAATTATAGTTCATGTTAAAACTTGCATTAATACCCTTCAATCTTTTAGTACTTGTAACTAAATTAATAATTGAACCACTTGCATTGGCATCAAAGGCTGCACCAGGATTATAAATTAGCTCTACTTTTTCAATAGCATTTGCTGGTAAAGAGGTCAAATAATTTTCTAAATCACTTGCGCTTAGAGTACTTGGTGAACCATCAATATAAATAGCGACTCCTTTTCCGTTGAGAGACAAACCACCGGTTGGTGCAGCAATTACACCTGGCATTTTTTTAACTGCGTCAAAAGCATTTCCAGTACTCAACATTGGGTTATCTTTTACAGATACTGTTGTTTTGTCTGATTCTACTTTAATAAGTTTTTTTTGTTGGGTAATGGTGACTTCCTTTAACTCATTTGGGGTTTTTTGTAAACTGTCGTTTTGAGTTTTTGTTTGTTGTGCAAAGGAAATGCTTGTTGCTACAATAAATGTTAGCGTTAAGAATGATTTCATTTTTTGATTAATTTTGATTGATGATTATCAGTAAGACTTTATCTCATTCAAAATGTTACAAAAAAAGCTAATTTAGCAAACATTATTTTGTTTTAATGTTTTTTCAGTAGAACACCTATTTGGTCCGCAACCCAGTCTTTTTGGTCCGCAAGAGGATAAAAAGCCAATTAGAAAAAACAGGATTAGGAGTTTTTTCATGACTTTTAATTTTTAACAGCAACATTCATATTTTTCAATTGTTCCAAATAATCTCGTTGGTTTGAAAGACGCGGAATTTTATGTTGTCCGCCAAGTTTGTCGTTGTCTTTTAACCAATCATAAAATAAATTTTCTCTCGCAATATTAATTTTCAATTGATTTAAAGTCATATTATTATAGCGCTTAGCTTCATAATCAGAGTTTAAAGATTGAATGTTTTCGTCTAATGTTTTTTGGAATAAATCCAAATCTTCGGGATGTTTTTTAAATTCAATCATCCATTCGTGTGCACCTTTTTCTTTTCCTTCCATAAAAATGGGCGCAACAGTGTAATCAATTACTTCACAATTGAGCGCAAAACAGGTTTTGGCAATAGCATTATCGGTATTTTCAACCATTAATTCCTCGCCAAAAACATTAATATGATGTTTAGTTCGTCCCGATACTCTTATTCTATATGGGTTTAACGACGTAAATCGAACGGTATCACCAATCATATACCGCCATAATCCAGCATTGGTCGTGATGACAACCGCATAATTTTTAAACAATTCCACATCGGCCAAGCGAATAATTTTTTGATTAGCCGTGCCAAAAGTATCCATCGGAATAAATTCATAGAAAATCCCATAATCTAACATCAGCAACAAATCGCTGGAATAATTTAAATCTTGTATGGCAAAAAAACCTTCGGAAGCATTGTATATTTCGTAATATTTAAAATTGGAACTGGGTAGTATTTTTTGATATTGTTCTCTGTAGGGTTCAAAATTTACTCCACCATGAAAATAGACTTCTAAATTGGGCCACAAGTCTAAAAGATTGTCTTTGCCTGTTTCGTTCAAAATTTTATTCAATAAAACTAACATCCACGATGGAACTCCAGCAAAACTGGTTACATTTTCATTTTTAGTTTCATTGATAATGGCGGTGAGCTTGCTTTCCCATTCGCTCATCAAGGAAGTTTTATTGCTTGGTGTGC
This sequence comes from Flavobacterium aureirubrum, assembly GCF_038739835.1. Classification (NCBI taxonomy): domain Bacteria; kingdom Pseudomonadati; phylum Bacteroidota; class Flavobacteriia; order Flavobacteriales; family Flavobacteriaceae; genus Flavobacterium; species Flavobacterium aureirubrum. Next base: position 447,469 of record NZ_JBCGDO010000001.1, on the reverse strand, counting down.
TACTAAATTCTGCCCAAATTGGCATGTTTTCAATTAAAATCGCTGATAAATCGCCAAAGAAAGTATTGTTGTTTTCATAAATCTGTGAACTGCCACCAAGACGCAGACTTTTACCCAAAAACATTTCTGAGTTTTCGTTGTTATTCAAGTACATGCACAGTAAATCTTTGCTGCCTTTATAATGGCAATCCTCAAGCGCTTCGTTACTCACCGGAATAAATTTACTTTTTGCATTAGTGGTTCCACTAGATTTAGCAAACCATTTAATCGGCGTATTCCAAAAAATATTTTGATATCCTTTGCGGGTTTCCTCAATCATAGGTTCTAAATCTTCATAAGAAGAAACCGGAATTCTTTCGGCAAAAGTAGCATAAGATTTAATACTCTCGAAGTCATATTTTTTTCCAATAACGGTTTCATCACACTGACGAATTAAATTCATTAGCAATTCGTCCTGAACTTCATTAGGGTATTTTAAAAACAACTCAATTTGATGAATGCGCTGTTTTAAAACCCATGATGCAATTGAATTTATTAATGGTATTGGCATTTTATACTACAATTTATGAACAACAGAGCGTAAATATTTTTAATTCAGGGTTGCAATAAAATCTATAATTGCTTGACTTATTTTGCTTTGCCCATCTTCACTAGTAATATACTTTCTGTCATTTTCGTTAGATAAAAAACCCAATTCGAGTACCAACGAAGGAACTTCAGATTTTTTTAAAATCCAGAACGGAGCTAATTTTACACCGCGATTTTGTAATGGTGTGTTTTTTTCAAGTCCAGTTACAAGTTTTTGAGCCAGTTCACTTGATTTTTTGTAAGCAACAGATTGATCTGAAACGTAAATTTCAAAACCATTGGTAGAGGCATTCTTGTTTTTGTTCACATGTAATGAAATCACTAAATCGGGTTTTACTTTATTGATATAGTTCGTTCTTTCTGACAGACCTAAAAATTGATCATCATCGCGAGTGAAAAGAATTTCAATATTTTTATCACTATTCATCGCTACAATTTTTTTTGAAATTGATGTAACTAAATCTTTTTCAAAATGTTCCTCATGATTGGCACCAAAATCATGACCACCATGACCCGCATCAATCACCACAGTAATCGTTTCTTTATTCGAAGAAACAAAGGATAAGGTTGCAAAAGCAACAACTAGTAAAATAACTTTAAGGAGGTTTTTCATGGTTATAAAGTTTAGTAATATGGTTAATTGATAACGCTAATATAGTAAAAATAGTATAAGTTGTTAACAATAGTGCTAATTAGCGCCAGATATGTTGATTAAAAAAACGTAGTAAAAACGCTAAATTGAAAAACTATTCTTGTAGAAAGCTCATAAATTTGTATAATTGTAAAAAATCTTCAGTAATTTATTATCAAATGAAAAAATATATCCTAATCTCCTTTTTGTGTTTTTTTTTAAATTCTGCTGCACAATCTAGTGATTTAGCATTATTGTCAACAGGAACGTATGCTGGCTCAACAGGAATTTATGAAAAGAATGATGCCCTTTTTGGATACATTGTTTATTATGATTATGGTTTGGTAGATAAGTTTACTAAAAAAATGGAGTATGTTATTCTAGACAAAAATCTCAACAAAGTAGCAAACAAGGTTTTTGAAACAGAAAAATATGTGGCGAACTATAATGTAACTCGCATCAATCACAAAAGAGAAATAGAGCTTCGACCTAATATTGATTATTCTGCGGCAAGTATTTGGAATTATAAAGACCAAAAAATGCCACAGACTCGTAAAATCAATTTGGAAAAAAATGAAATTTCTTTATCCGATGAAATTTGTTTTAAAGACAACAAATTTTCAGATTGCCCAAAAGAACAGACTTTTCGAGACATGCAAAAAGACGCCAAAGAAGAGCGTAAAAAGGATGTAAAATACAAATCGGATGTTGTTATAATGGAAGATGGAACTTATCTAGTTTATGAGTATTATATTGATAATGATAAAATTAGTGATAATAGTTACATTAAATTTGACAAAGACAATAAGGAAATTTGGCGTTATGAATTTAATAAGGATTTAAAAAAGAAACAATTTGAAAATACATCTGTGCTAAACTTTGACCAAGAAAATCTTTATATGGTGCAAACTTTTTACGAAAAGTCAAAAATAACAAGTATGAAATTCTTGCGTTTGGACATTAAGACAGGTAATATTATAGTGGAAATTCCAATCACTAATTTTGATGCGTTTGATTTAAATAATGTCTATAATTTAAGAGACGCTAACGGTTATTCTGTGGGGAACAAAAAAGTTTTTGATGATAAATTGGTTTTTTTGGGTAGAAGCTATGAAAAAAATCGCTCCGATGGTGCAATAGGGTTTTACCGTTTTCTTTTTGATAAAAAAACAAACACAGGAACGTTCGAGATTTTAAAATATACAGATGCACTCACTAAAACAAACATTAAAATCGAAAGAAATGGTGGCTTGAGTGGTTCATTCTTTCTTGCCATTCGCGATGTTTATATTCTTGCCGACGGCACTGTTAACATAATGTTTGAGAAAATTAAGTATGGAAATTATGGCAGAAGTGTAGCAACCGATTTAATTTTATTTAAAACAGATATCAATTTTGATATAAACGAAGTTAAAATTTTTGAAAAAGCAAAATCGGTTAATGAAACAAGCGACTATCTTTTTTCACAATATTTAAATAATGATAAGGATTTGGTGTTTTTTTATCGTGACTATGAAAAAGATGATGGCGCTTCAAAAAAGAACTGGAATCTGTATATTAATACCATAAAAAATGGCGTTTTCAATCAAGAAAAAATTGTGATTTCATCTAAAAAAGATTTCTTTATTGTGCCATCTTTAGCAAAAGAAGGATATGTGCTTTTGCGCGAGTATAATAAAGATTATAAGCACAATGAAGTCCGTTTAGAACGATTAAATTACTAACTATTTGGAATAAAAATCCGCAATTTCCTTGATCTCGTTAAGTCTTAAATTCCAAACAAAACTTAGATATTGCTGATAACTTTCTGATTGCTCTTTTGGATCTATTCGTTCCAAATAGCGATTGAGTTTATAATTTTTTCGCCCATCATAAATTTTTGAAAAGCAGTATCCTAGCCATTTTTTATAGTATTCCTCATACTTGGTTTCTGTTTGTAAAAAAAGCAAACACGCGTAAATAGCACTGCCATAGTTTTCGGTATTGTATAAATTTGGAACAATTTCTAATCCAGCTATGGTTGAAATTTCGTCGAATGATTCACTTTTAACATTGTCTGTTTTAATTTCGGTTTCGGGAAATAACTTTTTTAGTCTTGCAATTCTATCTACAGTTTCAGGATGTGAACTAATGGAATCTTTGTCGATTTTCTCGGTAAATAAATTGTAATTATAACTGCTAAAGTCTTCTTTTAGCATCCATTTTTCGTCAAATTTTTGATTGGGTAAGTCAAACATTTTTCTGTAAATCTCAATTTTAAGACCTTTAGGCTTGATCGTATCATAGCGAACCATCAAATTGAGCGCGTTGATAAACTCAGATTGAGAATAGCTTGATTTTTTAAAAATTACAAAGCCCAAGGAGTCGGCTTCAAATTCATGTTTACGAGCTTCTTCTTGAGTTGTGTAAAGTTTTTGTTTAAAAAGTTCAAAGGCATAATCTGATTTTCCATATTTTATTTTTTCAACAGTTTTTAACTCTTTTGCTGTTTGCTTTGAACTCAATTGTTCGATTTTCTTTTTTTTATTTTCAGTGCTGTGTTCTAAAATTTTATGCGCTAGTTCATGAGAAAGTACTGCTGCCAATTGCTCTTCGTTATCAAGCCAATAAAATAATCCCATGTTTAAAACAAACGTATTATTGGGCAAACAATAGGCATTGAGTGAATTGGTTTTTGCGATGAGAATATCAATATTATCAGGAATATTTTGGTTGTTTTTACGAAGCTTTGTTAAAACATCTTGAACGTATCCGTTGATTTTTTTATCAAAAACAAAACTGCCCTCATTAATCTCTTTTACAAAATCTTTGGAGAAACCTTTGAAATCATCAGCAATTTTTGTGCTATACTTGGAACTATATTTTTCTTTTACAAAACTTAAATATTCTTTTGTTTTTAATTCAAAACGCAAAACATTTTCTGTGCGCAATGTCATGTCTGCAGTATCTATTGGTTTATATTGCTGCGAGAAAGCAGTTGTCAAACTAAAGAGATATGAAAGTGATAACAGTAAAAAAAACTTCATTTGCTGATAAAATATTGATTTAATTTCTACAAATATATAGGAGTTTCTATCTTTAGAAAAAATTATATTTTTAATTATGATATACGAAGGCGTTCTCACCAAAATGCAAACTGAATTTGCAACACCAATTCAGTATTACTTGGTATTTGAAAATAGTTTTTTACATCTCAATCAACTTTTAGATAAATCATTAGAAATCAATTTTCAAGGGTATCAATGTTTGAATTGTGGCAAAAAGAAAAAAATATTTCGTCAAGGATTTTGCTACGATTGTTTTATGAGTTCGGCTTCGGCAGGCGACTGGATTATGAAACCCGAGCTTTCTACTGCGCATTTAGATATTGAAGACAGGGATTTGGAGTATGAAAAAAAAGTGCAATTGCAACCACACATAGTGTATTTGGCCTTATCGAGCGAAGTAAAAGTAGGCGTAACTAGAAAAACACAAGTGCCAACACGATGGATCGATCAAGGTGCAATTCAAGCAATTCCTATTGTGGAAGTTCCTAATCGATATTTAGCAGGAATTACCGAAGTAGCGCTCAAGAGCCATTATGCCGATAAAACCAACTGGCAAAAAATGCTCAAAATGAATCCCGAGACTTCGGGACCAATAGTTGATTTATTGAAGGAAAAAGCAAGTCTTAAATATTTAATTCCAAGAGAAGTTCAAGAGTTTTACCATGCTGATAAAGAGGATTTGTATCAATTAGAGTATCCTGTTTTAGAATATCCAACAAAAGTCACGAGCTTAAATCTTGATAAATCGCCCAATTTTTCTGGAAAACTGACAGGAATTAAAGGCCAATATTTGCTTTTTGAAGACGGAACGGTTTTTAATGTTCGCACTTTTGAAGGTTATGTCGTGAAGATTTCTTTGTAGGTTCAATTATTTAGCCACTACTTCACAGATTTAACTTGATTTTAAATTTGTGAATTAGTGGCAACTTTTTATTGCGGAGTTGTTGTAGTCGGCTTTGGTTCGGCTTTTTTAGGTTTTTTAAACAAACCATTCAATAATTCGTTTGCTTTGGTTTTTACATCTTTTTTCACATCAGTTTTTGTTGTGTCACTTTTTGGTTTTGTAGCATTCGAAATAATTGAATTTAAGGAGTTTGTACCTTGATTTATCAGTTTTTCTTTTTGTTGTTTTACTAAATTGTTAACCAATGTTGTAGTAGCTTGTTTTACATCTGTTGTTACCGTTGGTTTACTAAAACTTCCTCTTAAAATTGCATTTACAGGAATTGTTTCAAATTTTTTGGCATCGGTTGCCGATAATTTTGAAATTAAATTGTTAATCTCTTTACCTAAATATTTTGAAGGAACATCTAACTTCACGTTATAATTCATGATTTGGTCAAAACCATGCGTTCCGCCTACGGTAGCTTTTATATCTTGGTATTTGATGTCAAAGGGTTTTATATTTACTTTTCCGTCTTTAAAAGTCATTGCTGCTTTCAAATCGTTAAGGTTAAGTTTACTCAAATCTATAAAGTTCAGGTTATTATCCAAAGCAGTTAACAGTTCCGAGTTACTTGAGTTTACAGTAGTCGATAATAATTGGCCGAGCAAATCTCCTGATAAACTTTTTAAATCAGGTGTCAGTTCTTTCTCGTCAAGGTTGCCCGAAAGTTTAATGGTAGAATTCAGTTTCCCGTTGATAATTCCAGCAATTGGTGCAATCTTTTTCATCATTTCTAATTGCGTAAAAGTTTGCATGATGTCTACATTTTTCAATCCTAAATCCATGTGGAATTTTGGCGTTTTTTCTTTAGTAGAAATGTCTCCGTTAAATGTAATTCCACCACCAAAAATGTCAGTTTTACCGTTTTGCAACGTCGCTTTTTGATCCTTGATAATGATTTTTCCAGATACGTTTTTCAATGTTAAATTATCATATAAAACGGTGTTGGCTTTTGCTGTTAAAGAGCAATTTAAAAAAGCTGGAATTTTCATCGCTTCGGACGGCGTTTTTTCAGTTTCTACTTTTTTATCGGTTGTCATAAAATCAGCAACTGCAAATTGAACAGAATTCAGATTAAAATTTCCTTTTAGTTCTTGATTTTTGAATATAAATCCGTAGAAATTTTCTAAAACACCAGTTATTGCCATGTCACTTTTTCCTGTTGTAGCATTAAATTGCTGCAAGTTTACCATCGATGGATTAAACGCCATTAAAGCACGACTAATTTTCATGGTTTTGCCATTTTCGTCGGTATAATTAAATCCGGCTAAATCAATTGTTCCCGCATTTTTGATAGATGCATAATCACTTTTTTCCACAGACTGCATGTCGAATGCTGTTGTCACATCAGCTTTTAAAATTCCGGTAAGTGGTTTGTCTAACTTAATTGGATAGGCTTTGGTAACGTTTGCCAGATTAATTGTTCCTTTTAAGACAGCATTTACCATAGCATTTTCAGAAATATTTTTAATATTGGCTTTGGCATTAAAAACATCTTGGTCTATTTGAAATGATAGTTTATTCAAATTGACATACGTATCTTTCATCGCGCCAGTTTCATTTATAATTCTAGTGTCAATGATAATATTGCGAACCGCTTTTGGCAAATTAGGATATTGAAAAGAAGCATTGTTGGATGCAATTTCAATATTGAATTTTGGAACAGAAGTTTCAGAATACAATCCTTTTGCAAAACCTACAACGGTAAAATCACCGCTAGTTTTCACATTATCTAAATTAGTTGCATATTGAACTGGAAGCAATCCGAGGAAGTTTTTGAAGGAAGAAGTTGGCGTTTTAAATTTTAAATCATAGTCTTGTCCTGCATCAACCAATTGAATAAAACCATCAAATTCTAACGGCAAAGCATTGATTTTTGCTTTGTTTTCTTTGAATGTGTAATTGCTTTTGTCTAAATCAATTCCAAGAATAGCATCTAGTGAAACGAGAACATTATTCAGGTAATTCGATTTGTCCATATCGAGAGAAATTTTGGCGGTGGTTTTTGTAACTAAATCCAAATTAGACTTTGCAAAATCGCCCGTTCCTTCGTGGTTGATACTATCAAGAACCATTTTGATTTTTGACTTCTCATCATAATATTTAAAGGTAAAGTTTTCGATAGCATATTCTTTTATTTTCAACGAAAGTGGTTTGTTTTTTCCGGTTTCTTGTCCTTTATCTTTTAACGCAATATCATAATTTCCTAAACCATCTTTATTAAAAATGATATTAATCAAACCATTTTTAGACGAAATACCGTCAATATTTATAGGTTCGTTTTCACCTTTAAACAACTCTTTGATAGACATTTTTAGATTTAATTCTTCAAACGAAACCAGAGTATCGCCTTCAAATGGCGCTTTATTAATGATGGAGAGTTTATTAATTGTGATGCTAGCATTAGGAAAATTTTTGAATAAGCTCAAATCAGCATCTGCAAATACAACTTTTGCGTCCACTTTTTCATTGATAGAAGTTAGAATTTTTGCTTTGATTTGGTCTTCAAAAAAATAGGGAATCGCAAAGGCCAAAACAACCACTAACAATAAAATTATTCCAAGTATTTTTATTATTTTCTTTCCCATGATAAGACAAATTTATAAACGATGTATCACACAAAAGTAGTGCCTTTTATTAGTAAATAAATTATATTTTAATTAAGATTTGTTACTTAATTAAGAACGCTTGTTGAGAAATTGTTATCAACAGTGTGTCTATTTTTACAATTATTCTGAAATAGTTTTAGTTAATTTGTGCTTCTTATGAATAGGCAACACCAAGTCATTTTATCGTTAGGAACAAACCAAGGGAATCGCCTAGAAAATATAGAGCGTTGTATTGTTTGTTTGCATAAAGAAATAGGAACTATTATTAAAGTTTCTAAACTTTATGAAACGCCATCTTGGGGTTTTGAAAGCGAAAAATTTTATAATTGTGCGGTGATTTTGAATACTAATAAATCGGCACATCAAGTTTTAGACGAATGTTTGTTACTTGAAGAAGCTTTAGGAAGAGTTCGTCAAGATGCAGAAGGTTACCAAGCAAGAATAATTGACATTGATGTAATTGCTTTTGATGAAGAAATAATTGCATCTGAAAAGCTAAAAGTACCACATCCTGAAATGCAAAATCGCTTGTTTGTTCTACTACCAATGCAGGATTTGAACTTAGATTGGCGTCATCCTATTTTGCAAAAATACTTACATGAGTTATTGGTTCTTTCAGAGGACAAAAGCAACTGTAAAATAATTCAAAGATTAGAAACACCTTTGGCTCAAATTAAACTTGATCATTTTAATTACATAGCCATTGAAGGAAATATCGGCGCCGGAAAAACTACATTGACTAATAAACTAGCCGAAGATTTTAATGCAAAAACCGTTTTAGAGCGTTTTGCCGATAACCCGTTTTTGCCAAAATTTTATCAAGATCAAAACCGCTATGCTTTTTCATTAGAGATGTCTTTTTTAGCCGACAGATACCAACAGATTACAGATGATTTAGCGCAATTTGATTTGTTTAAGGATTTTATTGTTGCCGATTATCATATTTTCAAATCGTTGATTTTTGCAAAAGTTACTTTAGCCGAAGATGAATTTCGTTTATATAAAACCATGTTCGACATTATTTATAAAGAAATGCCGAAACCTGATTTATACATTTACTTGTATCAAAATACCGAACGACTTTTGTCAAATATTAAAGAACGTGGTAGAAGTTATGAGCAAGAAATACCAGCAGAATATTTGGAGAAAATAAATAACGGATATTTAGATTATATCAAATCACAAAAAGATTTAAATGTGTTAATTATAGATGTGTCCGATAAAGATTTTTTGAATAATCAAAAAGACTACATCTACATTCTAGATGAAATCCAAAATAAAATTTCTAAATAGACCTATCGTTTTAGCGTAAAATGTCCTTTTTTGCTTGGTGTATTATTATCAATTTTTGCTATAAACCAATAATCAGTAGAAGGTAAAAATTGTCCGTTCAATGTGCCGTCCCAATCTGGGTTTGCAGCATTCAAAATGGCAATTAGTTTTCCAAATCTGTCAAAAATTGAAACTTCAGCATTTGAGACATTAAACACACCTTTTACTGTCCAAGTATCATTATAACCATCGCCATTTGGTGTAAAAAAATCAGGATAGGAAATCACAAAAAACGGTTTTTCGTCAAATCCACATCCATTTGTTTCAAAAACATACCCAACATAGTTTCCACCTTGTAAATTTTGAAATGAATTAGAATTTTGATAATCAATTCCGTTTATAGAAAACTGAAAATCACCCTCGTTTGTGGTTACTATTGTAGCGTTTGATTGATTTGTTATTATTTCTGAAATAACTGGAGTCGCATTTACAGTAACATCAAAAAATCTTGTTGCCGAGCAATTAAAGGAATTAGTAACTTGTACACTAAACTGTCCTTGCGAACTAACAGCAATTTGTTCAGTGGTTTCGCCCGTTGACCATAAATAGCTTGGTTCAATGCTTTCGGCATTTAAATTTAAAGTGCTTCCTTCGCAAATATTGAGTTGAACATCATTGAGTAAAACAGGTTTGGGAATAACAATAATTGAAACTTGTTCTCGTGGCGAGAGGCAATTATTGTTGTTGGCTTGTACATAATAGTTTATGCTAGTTAAAAGTTGAGGTAGCGTAAAAGTAGTTCCTGTGGCAATGGGTGAATTATCAGTAAAATTTGTAAACCAATTGACTGTTCCCGAAGTAGTTGAAGCGGATAAAACGCCCGAGGCAGACTCACAAAAACTAATTGGAGATGTTACGGTAAGCAATGGTTTTTCAATACTATTTACAGTTAACGGAACTCTTGTGCCTGTTGTACAACCAGCTTCAAAAGCATCGAGATAGTAGATAGTTGTATTACTCAAAGTAGGTGTTGTAAATTGATTTCCTGTAGCTAAAGGTAATCCGCCACTAGGATTTGCATACCAATTGACAACGCCATTTATTGCAGCAGCGTTTAAAATAACACTGTCATTCTCGCAAACACCATAAGTTGCAACAGGCTGTATAGAAGGAATCAATAAAGTTGTACTGGTTGCAATTTGCAAGACAGGATCGCCTGGAGTACCACCATATTCTACGATGTAACCTTTTGGTTGATAAACTCCGCTTGCCTCACCAACATTCGTGAGATCGTTCCAAGAACCAAGAATTCCAACTCCAACGGCCGTGATATGCGCATAATCTTCATCGTTAGAATTATTCGGTTCGCCATTGTTCCAAAAAGCAAAATTAGGACTAAATCCAGAGATGTTGCCATTCCAAAAAACAGTACCAGCTTCTGGACCAGTCATCCATCTCCAAACGCCTTCGTTAGCCTCATCACTTCCGCCGATCCATCCTGCACCAGTTGTTTGTTCGCCTGCAATTTGAGCTTCTTCTGCCGATGTTAAAGTAGCTAAATATCCTTGTAGTCCATAATATGTGCTAGCTTGGGCAGCAATTCGCGCATTTGACCAAGATATTCCCACGTTTGGAACATATAAATAATAATGCCCGTTCGAAGGAAGATAATTGGCCTGACCAACAGCTATTGAAAAATTTCTTATTCCTGATGGATTAATTGCGCTGGATGAAAATTCAATTTCTTTGATTGCAGCGACTAATTCAACATAAGTTGGTTGACCAGATACACCTGTTAATGATAGTGTTCCTGTTGTTGCATTCCATGTGGATACAATACTGGGATGAATTCCTGTAAGTGTCAATAAATCTTCTCCCACAGAATATCCTGAGGAAATTTGAACGTAAATAGCATCAATTCCAATATCATCTGTATCAGTAATAGTCATGCTTGTTACAATTTTAATAGGCGTACCAGGACAAAAAATTTGATTTCCTGTAGCTATTAATATTGGAGCAGCATTTTGACCTAAAATAAGGGTGTTTGTAAAAAGTAATAAAGTAAAAATTAAAAAAAATCTAAGTTTCTTTTTCATTTTATAAAAATAAAAAAGAATGTGTATTTATAATTTGAATCAAATGTTAAATTAATAATTCATTTTCTGGAACAAATCCCAAACCACAATTCCAGTACTGACGGAAACATTTAAAGAATGTTTTGTTCCCAGTTGCGGAATTTCAATTGTACCATTACAAAGTTCAATAGCTTTTTGAGAAACGCCAAACACTTCATTTCCAAATACTACAGCGTATTTTTTGCTTTTGTCGATTTTGAAATTTTGAAGATAAACAGCATTTTCTACTTGTTCAATGGCAAAAATCGAAACACCGTCTTTTTGTAGTGTTGCAATGACGTCGGTTACTTCTTTATGGTATTCCCACGATACCGTTTCAGTAGCTCCGAGCGCTGTTTTGTGAATTTCTTTATTAGGCGGAACTGCTGTGATGCCACATAAATATATTTTTTCGATCAAAAATGCATCGGCTGTTCTAAAAACAGAACCGATATTATGAAGACTTCTTATGTCATCTAGAACTATAATTATAGGTGTTTTTGTAGCTTCTTTAAAAGCTGTCACAGATTTTCTTTCTAATTCTTTATTTTCTAGCTTACGCATTTTTTTTGTAATTAAGAGTAACAAAGATATCCAAAAAAAAACCCGTCTGATGTATCAAAAGACGAGTTTTTCTTGAATTATAATTAACAAATATTAGCTTTTTACTGGTGCAGTTCCTTCTGTAGCCGGATCAGCTAAAACAGTTCCTTTAATAGTTAGAACTTTGGTTTCTTGTCCTACAGCATTGGACCTAACTGTCACAGTTTTTGTAAATGGTCCAACTCGAGAAGTGTCATATTTTACCCCAATTGTGCCTTTCCCACCTGGAGCAATTGCGCCTTCTGGTTTAGAAGGAACAGTACAGCCACATGAGCCTTGTGTGCTTTCAATCGTTAATGGTTTAGTACCATTATTAACAAAAACAAATTCTCTTTTACCATCAGCATTGTGTTGAATTGTTCCATAGTCAATAGTTTCATTTTCAAACTTTATTGCAGCACCATCCACCTTAGGAGTAACTGAAATGGTTTGAGTGGTTTCTTTTTTAGCTACTTTCTTAACAGTTTGAGCATTGATTGTTGCAATTCCAAAAAATGCGATTGCCGCGAATAGTATTACTTTTTTCATTTTAATATTTTTTAATATTTCAAGTACAAATCTATTTAAAAATGCAAAAGGCATCATTTTTTTTAACTTAATATTAAATTAATTTTTTTTACGATGTCATTTCATTCTAAAATATTTAAATTCGCTTTCATTAAAAATTAAATCATTAGATATTGTCGGCTAAAGAAACACCAATAAAGGAAACACCTTTAATGAAACAATACAACGAGATAAAAAGAAAATATCCCGATGCTTGTTTATTATTCAGAGTAGGTGATTTTTATGAAACCTTTGGTGATGATGCTGTTCGAGCATCAAAAATTCTTGGTATAGTTTTAACAAAACGTGGTGCAGGTTCAGATACTGAAACTGCTTTGGCAGGTTTTCCGCATCATTCTTTAAATACCTATTTACCAAAATTAGTAAAAGCTGGGCTTCGTGTTGCCATTTGTGACCAACTTGAAGATCCAAAAATGACTAAAACTATTGTGAAACGAGGCGTTACCGAATTGATCACACCCGGAGTTTCGATGAATGATGAGGTTTTGCAATCAAAAGCAAATAACTTCTTAGCGTCAATTTATTTTGGAAAAAAACAACTTGGAGTTGCATTTTTGGATGTTTCAACTGGAGAATTTTTAACATCACAGGGAAACAATGAATACATAGATAAATTGTTACAAAACTTTAATCCCAGTGAAATATTAATTCAAAAAAATAATAAAGTACAGTTTAAGGATTTTTTTGGAGATAACTTTAATCTTTTTTTTCTTGAAGATTGGGTGTACAAGGAAGATTATGCAACAGAAAGCTTAACTAATCATTTTCAAACCAATTCCCTGAAGGGTTTTGGAGTGGAAGAGCTGCAGGATGGAATTATTGCTTCGGGTGCGATTTTGTATTACTTATCAGAAACACAGCATAGTAAAATTCAACATATCACTAATATTCAAAGAATCGCTGAGGATGCTTATGTTTGGATGGATCGCTTTACTATTCGAAATTTAGAATTATATCAAAGTCATTCCCAAAATGCAGTAACACTTTTGGATGTGATTGACAGAACACTGTCACCAATGGGTTCTAGGCTTTTAAAGCGATGGTTAGCTTTGCCACTTAAGGATATTTATAAAATTAGAAGTAGACACGAGGTGGTTTCTTTTTTAAAAAATAAACCTGAAATTCTTCAAAAAATACAATATCAGATCAAACAAATTTCAGATTTAGAACGATTGATTTCTAAAGTCGCTACAGGAAAAATTTCACCACGAGAAGTTGTTTATCTAAAAGAATCTCTCGATGCTATCATACCAATTAAAAATCTTGCTTTAGAAAGCAATCAAGAAGCGGTAAGAGTTATTGGCGACAGTCTGCATTCTTGTGATTTGCTTCGCGAAAAAATAAATATGACACTTAATCAAGATGCGCCAGTTGCCATTTTGAAAGGAAATGCAATAGCTACAGGTGTTAATGAGGAGTTGGACGATTTGCGGAGAATAGCATTTTCAGGAAAAGAATTTTTAGAAGGAATTGAAAGACGAGAATCCGAGTTAACGGGAATTTCATCCTTGAAAATTTCTTTTAATAACGTTTTTGGTTATTATATCGAAGTAAGAAATACACACAAAGATAAAGTTCCAGCAGAATGGATTAGAAAACAAACACTTGTTAATGCTGAAAGATATATTACAGAAGAATTAAAAGAATATGAAACCAAAATTCTTGGCGCAGAAGAGAAAATCCATCAGATTGAAGTTCGATTATTTGAACAATTAGTGAGTTGGATTGCTACTTACATCAAGCCAGTACAACTTAATGCTAATTTAATTGCTCAATTAGATTGTTTGTCGTCATTTACTCAATTAGCAATAGAGAATAATTATGTTTGTCCAATACTTGATGAAACTTTTGAATTGGAAATAACTAATGGTCGTCATCCAGTAATTGAGAAACAGTTGCCAATAGGCATTCCATATGTGCCAAATGATTTGTTTTTAGACCGAGAAACACAACAGCTAATAATGATTACTGGTCCTAATATGTCAGGTAAGTCAGCTATTTTGAGACAAACAGCATTAATAGTTTTGCTAGCACAAATGGGAAGTTTTGTTCCAGCCGAAAAAGTAAGAATGGGTGTTGTTGATAAAATTTTTACACGAGTTGGGGCAAGTGATAATATTTCTATGGGTGAGTCTACTTTTATGGTGGAAATGAACGAAACGGCTTCTATTTTAAATAATATTTCAGACAGAAGTTTAATACTTCTTGACGAGATTGGTCGCGGTACAAGTACTTATGATGGAATTTCTATTGCATGGTCAATTGCAGAATTTCTTCATGAAAATCCATCGAGACCAAAAACATTGTTTGCTACACATTATCATGAGCTAAATGAAATGACAGAACTTTTACCTAGAATTCAGAATTACAATGTTTCTGTGAAAGAATTAAAAGATACCGTATTATTCATTAGGAAATTAGTTAAAGGTGGAAGCGCACATAGTTTTGGAATTCATGTCGCAAAAATGGCTGGAATGCCGCAAATTGTAATTCAAAAAGCACAGAAAATACTCAAAAAGCTTGAGAAGAGTCATTCTAGTGAAGTTTCGAACAAGATTAAAAATACAAAAGATGGCTCGAGCCTGAGAGGCGAACAGGCGCAGCAAATGCAATTAAATATCTTTAATCTCGATGATCCGTTGTTGGAAGAGATTAGAGAGGATATATTGAATTTAGATATAAATACATTGACACCAGTTGAGGCATTAATGAAATTAAATGAGTTAAAAAGGATTTTATTAAAAAAGTAAATTTTCTAAGTTTTGCAAATCAATAGATTAGATTTTATAAAAGTTTTTTAATTAAAAAGGTTTGTATAATTCAATTTAAATAGTACATTTGCATCCGCATTACTGAACAAGTAGTGTTGCTCTAATAAATTTTGTAAATGCGAAAATAGCTCAGTTGGTAGAGCGCGACCTTGCCAAGGTCGAGGTCGCGGGTTCGAGCCCCGTTTTTCGCTCAACTTCTTATGATGCTCGAGTGGTGAAATTGGTAGACACGCTGGACTTAAAATCCAGTGAACAGCAATGTTCGTGCGGGTTCAAGTCCCGCCTTGAGTACAAAAAGCTCCAAACGTAGTTTGGAGCTTTTTTTATTACTCTATATTCCTAGATTTACTTAATAAAAAAAGCCATCTCGCATAGCGGACGGCTTGATTTTTTCTGTAATTTAAAATTACTTAGCTGGAGCAGCAGGAGTTTCAGTTGCTGGAGCAGCAGCAGTTGTGTCAGCTGGAGCAGCAGCAGTTGTGTCAGCTGGAGCAGCAGTTGTGTCAACAGCTTCAACAGCAGTTGTGTCAGCAGCAGCAGCGTCAGTAGCCTCAGCTTGTTTACAAGATACTACAGTTAATGCAGCAACGATAGCTAAACTTAAAAATACTTTTTTCATCTTACTTAATATAAAAGGTTAATTATTAATTCGAGGCAAAGATATAATTTTTTTAATATGTTAAATTGTTTTTTTAACTTTTTTTAAAAAACCTATCTAAACTTCATTTTAACATGTAGCAACTATCGTGCCAAAACCAAAAATAAAGTTAAAATATTTATCTATTTTTCCCTTTGGTAATGATTTTCATTTCTTTTATTAGATTGTCAGCACCCGCAAATTTGTCAATTATAAATAAAACGTAACGAATATCTACCATTATATTTCTGCAAATGTCTGGCGAATAATAAATATCGCTCATGGTTCCTTCCCAAACTCTATCAAAATTTAAACCAATTAAATTACCATTGGCATCTAATGCTGGACTTCCAGAATTTCCTCCCGTTGTATGGTTAGTAGCTATAAAGGCAACCGGTATTTTTCCTTGGCTTGAATAGGCGCCATAGTCCTTAGTATTGTATAAATCGATTAGTTTTTTTGGAACGTCAAATTCATAATCCCCTGGAATGTATTTTTCCATTACACCTTCTAAATAGGTTATAGGTTCATACACAACGGCATCGCTAGGTTTGTATCCCTTTACTTTTCCATAAGTTACACGGAGTGTGCTATTGGCATCAGGAAATATCCTATCCGATTTCGGACTTAATTCTAATATGGCTTTCATATATGTTCTTTGTGTAGCCATGTTTTTAAGGTTTAGCTCATCAAATTTTGGCAAAACATTTTGAGTATGTGCATCAGCCATCGCTTTTAAAATTTGATATCCTTTATCTGCATTTATTTTTTCGATTACTGATTTTGTGTCGCCATCTAGTAGACTTCTAAAGTTTTCTAAGCTGGTTAATTTAGTATTTGTATAGATGTCATTCGTTAATTGAGGTGCATTTAAGTTTTTAAATTCAGAAGGTAAAAATTGACTTGGCAATCTTTTAGTATAAATACTAATTAATTGCTCAAAAACATTTTTATCAACTGTAGCGTTATAATCTCTGTAGAAATCAACAATTCCGTTAGACAAATTTGTTTTTCTGTCGGTAAAGGCTTGTTCGCCTTTTGTTTTCAAAAGCTGTTCTAACTGATAAAGACGATAAGCGTTTTGTAATAGTTCCGAATTTCTGAGCGCTACTTCTGTAAATAAATCTCTAGCTAAGGCATAATCTTTTATTTCGGTATAATTTTTTTCAAAATCGCTTATTAAATTTCCATATTCTGCTTGTTTTCCGGCTTTATTTACTTTGTCAAGAAAATCAGCTTCAAACTTTCTTTTCACGGCAATAGCATTTGATTTTTTCAATCCTTTGGTTTCACCAATCCATTTTTTCCAATAATTAGCGATTCCTGCATACTTGGAAGCATATTGAATCTTGATTGCATTATCTTTTCGCATAAAGCCATCTTGCACTTTTAAAGCTGCATCGCGAACTTCAATTTTAACAGGATTTAAAGTATTTACAAGTTGTTCTACTGCGATAGCAGGTAAATATTCTTGGGTTCTTCCGGGATAACCCATCACCATTGTAAAATCATTTTCTTTAATTCCGTTTATTGAAATAGGGAAGAAGTGTTTTGGTTTATAGGGAACGTTATCTTTGGAATAGGCTGCAGGACGATTGTTTTTATCAGCATAAATTCTAAATAACGAAAAATCACCCGTATGACGTGGCCAAACCCAATTATCAGTATCTGAACCAAATTTTCCAATCGAACTCGGTGGAGCGCCAACTAATCGAACGTCTGTATAATTTTCAATAACAAAAAGCAAGTATTGATTGCCGTCATAAAATGTGCGGATACTGTTTTCTTGCCAAGCTTCTTTAGGTAAGGTTTTGTTTAAAAAACTTATATTGGATTGAATTTTTTTCTGCTTTTCAGCTTCGGATGTCAATTCAGAAGTTCCTTCTAAAACTTTAGCTGTAACATCTTCAATTCGGATGATAAAGGTTACATATAAATCTTTGTTGGGTAATTCTTCTTCCAATTTATAAGCCCAAAATCCATTGGTTAAATAATCATTTTCTACTGTAGAATGACTTTGGATATTATCAAATCCACAATGGTGATTGGTTAAAATAAGTCCTTTATCCGAAATAACTTCTGCAGTACAACCGCCATCAAACTGTGGAACGGCATCTTTCAAACTTGATTTGTTAACCGAATAAATGTCTTCGGCAGAAATTTTCATGCCCAAATTTTTCATTTCGTTTTCATTCATTCCCTTTAATAATGACGGAATCCACATGCCGCCTTGTTGCGCTTGGGTTTGGATAAAAATAAATAGGAAAAGTAGTTTAATGTACTTCATAATAATTGTAATGTTAGTATTTTTTAGGTGTAAATTTTGATTTTTAAAATCGAGTGAAAGATACAATATTTGTTATTTTATTTTTGTTTTTAGGTTTTCTTAAACTTTTATTTAACATTTGGTATTATAGTTTTACTAAGTCAACATATAACTTTCATATGCTAGTATTTAGGGAGAAAATCAATGCCTACTTCCTTTCCAAGTTCCACCATATTTATAATTGGGTAATTTTTGGGATTTTTCACAGCATAATTTACAGACAAAAAGCCACGTCTTTCCTTTTTCGATTTGAATTCTAAACAAAATAGTGTCTGGTAAATTACAAAGGCTGCATTTTTTGATTTTCATCGTATTATGCAAATTTGAAAATAGTTGTTATTTATTCTACTTTACTTGATTGTTTTTTAAGTCTTCTAAAGTTATATACTGCAGTGCTTTTATGTTTGTTGCCTCAAGAATTACAGGTGGCGCAACACCAGCATCAAGTGCTTCTTTCCAACGCATGGCACATAAACACCAAATATTGCCAGCTTTTAAGCCAGGAAAACCGCTTGCAGGATAGGGAGAAATTAAATCATTTCCTCTAGACAAGGAATAGTTAAGAAATTCGTCGGTAACTACTGCTGCTACCACATGAACGCCTCTATCTTTTTCATCGGTGGAGCAAAAACCAGTTCTGTAAAAACCGGTTAAAGGATTTTTACTCGCTAATTGTAAATCGGTTCCGAGTACATTTTTTTGTGTAGTTTCCATTTTTTTTACTTTTAAATCTTTGTTATTGGTGATGATACAATTTTCTTGTGCTGTCTTTTTTTGTGAAAAAACAGTACTTGTAATAAAAAATATTCCCAAAAATAGCATTGCTGCTTTCATAGTACTGAGTGGAATTAAGATTCTAAATAACTCAAAATAATATCGGTAGCGCCTTTATTCATTTGAACAAAAGTTTCACAAATATGTCCTTTTTCGTACCGAATGTCTTCGTTTAAAAGTAGATTAGTTAGGGCATTATTCAATTCCGCTTGGTTATTGATAGAAATACAACCTTCTAAGTTGACCAAAGCTTTGACTTCAGCAAAATTGGAAAATTCAGGTCCAATGAGAATCGGTATTCCAAAAGTGGCCGGTTCAAGAATGTTGTGAAGTCCTTTTTTTACAAATCCACCGCCAACATAGGCAATATCAGCGTAGGAATATATCTTAGTTAAAATGCCAATAGTGTCTATGATAAAAACTTGAAAAGTAGCTAAATACTCATTTTCCATTTCAGAAAATAGAACCACTTTTTTTGTGATAGCATTTTTCAATTCGGCAATTTGTTCCGCCTTAATAATATGTGGTGCGATAATAAATTTTACATTCTCATCTGCTTGATTTATAAAATTAACAAGTAATGATTCGTCTTTTGGCCAAGAACTCCCGATGACCACCAACTTTTTTTTGTCTTTGAAATCTTCAATAAAATGCAATGAATTATCGCGTTGCAAAATCGATACTACTCGATCAAATCGAGTATCTCCCGAAATTTTTACATTTTGATGACCTAACGATTGTAATAATTTTTTGGAACTTTCATTTTGCACGAAAAAGTAATCGAAGGTTTTTAATGCATTTCGATAAAATCCGCCATACCATTTAAAAAAGGCTTGGTTTTCTCTTAGAATTCCTGATATCAAGTAGGTCTTAATTTCTGCATTCTTCAATTCGTTCAAATAATTGGGCCAATATTCATATTTGATAAAAAACACTAATTCCGGATGTACGGTCGCTACAAATTCTTTAGCATTAGTTTTTGTGTCCAAAGGCAAATAAACGGTAACATCGGCAATCGTGTTTTTTTTTCGAACTTCGTAACCTGAAGGTGAAAAGAATGTCAAAACGATTTTATGACTAGGAAATCGTTCTTTTATTTTTTCCATTACCGGCAAACCTTGTTCGTACTCTCCAAGTGAAGCTGCGTGGAACCAGATTGTTTTATCTTGAAGATTTATTTTTGAACGTAAAATTTCAAAAACATTTTTTCTTCCGTCAACAAAGAGTTTCACTTTTGGAATGAAAAATGCCCATAACTTCAACAATTGTGAAGCCAAAATTACCATGAAATTGTAAAGAAAAAGCATCTTCAAAAATTTGTTGCGCTAAAATACGTTTCTTTTATCGAATAGGATATTCTACTTTAGAATTTCTTACTTTTGCAGCTCATAATTTATGAAAAATGAGAAAAATTCAAATGGTTGACTTAAAAAGTCAATATGATAAAATAGCAGCAACTGTAAACGCTTCTATTCAAGAGGTGTTAGATACTACAACCTATATAAATGGTCCCGAAGTTCATAAGTTTCAGAAAAACTTAGAAGAATATCTCGATGTGAAACATGTAATTCCGTGTGCAAATGGAACTGATGCCTTACAAATTGCTATGATGGGATTGGATTTACAACCTGGCGATGAAGTAATTACTGCCGATTTTACTTTTGCGGCTACGGTTGAGGTAATTGCTTTGTTACAACTTACACCTGTTTTGGTTGATGTAGATATGGTAAATATGAATATTTCCATTGAAGCGATAAAAAAAGCTATTACGCCAAAAACAAAAGCCATTGTTCCCGTTCACCTTTTTGGAAGAGCTGCCAATATGGAAGCGATTATGAGAATTGCTAACGAACATAATTTATATGTTATTGAAGATAATGCGCAAGCTATTGGTGCCAATTGTAGGTTTTCTGATGGAACAAAAAAGAAAGCAGGAACCATTGGTCATGTAGCTTCAACGTCATTTTTCCCTTCTAAAAATTTAGGATGTTATGGCGATGGTGGTGCTATTTTTACTAATGATGATGATTTGGCTCATAAAATAAGAGGTATCGTCAATCACGGAATGTATATCAGGTATCACCATGACGTAGTTGGCGTCAACTCGCGATTAGACAGCGTTCAAGCAGCAGTTTTAAATGCAAAATTACCATTTTTAGATTCTTATGGAAAAGCACGTCAAGATGCAGCACGCAAATATTCAGGGGCATTTGAAGGTCATAAAAACATTATTGCGCCAAGCATTTGCGATATCTGCGATTGCCATGTTTTTCATCAATATACGCTACGGATTATTGATGCTGATAGAAATGGTTTGATGGAACATTTGCTAGCCAAAGGAATTCCATGTGCCATTTATTACCCAATTCCTTTACATTCGCAAAAAGCATATGCTGATACGCGTTACAAAGAGGAAGATTTTCCCGTTACCAATCAGTTGGTAAAAGAAGTTATTTCTTTGCCAATGCATACCGAATTAGACGACGAGCAAATTAAGTTTATAACGGATAGTGTTTTAGAATACCTTAAATAGTTTTCAGAAACGGTTTTCAGTCTAAATTTTGTTAACTGTGACAACGATTAAAAAGTGAAATTTTATGAAAAAAGTACTAGTAACTGGTGGATTGGGATTTATTGGTTCACACACTGTAGTTGAACTACATAACGCCGGTTTTGAAGCCATTATTATTGATAATTTGTCTAATTCTTCTATTGATGTTTTGGATGGAATTTATCGCATTATTGGAAAAAAACCAATTTTTGAAAACCTTGATTTGAGAGATAAGTCTTCCGTTCAAAATTTCTTTGCTAAATATACTGATGTTGTAGGTGTAATTCATTTTGCGGCATCTAAAGCTGTGGGTGAAAGCGTTGAAAATCCACTGTTGTACTATGAAAACAACATTAACGCATTGGTATATGTGCTTCAAGAATTAACTAAAATGGCCGAGGCTAGTTTTATTTTTAGTTCGTCTTGCACTGTTTATGGTCAAGCTGAACAAATGCCAATTACAGAAGATGCCTCTGTACAACCAGCAATGTCTCCTTACGGTAATACTAAACAAATAGGTGAAGAAATAATCAATGATGTGGCAAAAGTTTCCTCTATAAATGCAATATTACTTCGTTATTTTAATCCAGTTGGAGCACATCCATCGGCAGAAATAGGCGAATTACCAATCGGTGTTCCGCAAAATTTAGTGCCGTTTATAACACAAACAGGAATTGGTCTTCGAGAGCAGCTTTCAGTTTATGGTGATGATTATCCAACGCCAGATGGAACAGCCATTCGAGATTATATTCATGTAGTAGATTTAGCAAAAGCACATGTTGTGGCCATGCAAAGATTATTGAACAAACAAAATTTAGCCAAAGTAGAAACTTTTAATTTAGGAACGGGTAAAGGCAGTTCAGTTTTAGAAGTTATTACTGCGTTTGAGAAAGTTTCGGGCAAAAAATTACCCTATAAAATTGTCGGAAGGAGAGAAGGCGATATTACATCGGCATATGCTAATACAGATAAAGCGAATAAAGTTTTGGGTTGGAAAGCGCAATCATCCCTAGAAGAAAGTTTAGCTTCTGCTTGGAAATGGGAACAAAAAATTCGCAAAAACTAAGTGCCCAAAATTACAGATTACAAATTACTATTTTGCTTATTTGTTGTTGCTGTCGTTTGGGGCACAACATATCTTGGCATTCGCATCGCTGTTGAAACTATGCCACCGTGGTATATCACTTCCTCACGACAAGGATTGGCAGCTGTAATAGTTTTTGCTTTTTTACTCTATAAAAAAGAGTTAGCGTGGATAGGTTGGCCCAATTTTAAAATTCAATTTATTACTGCCGTTTTGATGATTGTGGTGGCAAATGGTTTTACCACTATTGCTGAAAAAACTGTGCCCAGCGGATTAACATCGATACTTAGCGCGTTGACACCTTTAGTCATTTTTTTAGGCAGTGCGCTTGTAGGTATACAAAAGCCTAATTTAAAGGGATTTTTTGGTGTTATAATCGGTTTTTTTGGCGTTGTTTTTATATTCAGGGATGGCCTAGATGCTATTTTAGATCCCAATTATAAAACGGGTATTCTATTTTTGAGTGTAGCAATATTTGCCTGGTCTGTTGGAACAATTTATATGAAAAGGAATACGCATAAATCTGATACCATTGCACTAGATTTATTTTATCAGTTTTCAATAGCAGCGATTATTCAGTTTTTTTTAGCTTTGATTTTTTATCCCAATGTGGATGTGTCAAAGTGGAGTTTGAGAAGTATTTTAGCCACTTTATATCTTGCTGTTTTTGGTTCGGTAATTGCTTTTTTCTGTTATCATTACGCTTTAAAAAGAGTTACCGCTCTTCAAGTATCGATTTTAAATTATATCAATACCATTATTGCCCTCTTTTTAGGATGGTTATTGCTCGATGAAATTATTACAACGGATTTTTTGATAGCCACAGTTCTCATAATAATTGGAGTTTTTATTACCAATTTAAAAGCTAAACAGGTAAAAAATGCGAAGTCTTAAAATAAAAAATCCCGATACAAATCGGGACTTAGTTTTAATTCTCTACGCTTTCTTTTAGTTTTTTTGCAGCTTCTTCCATTTTTTCAGCACTCTTAAGTTTTAAACTATCTACTTTAGTTTTTGTTTTGTTTTTTAAGCTATCAATTTTTGCTTCGGCTTTTATTGTGGCAGAATCGATAGAAGTTGTTACTTCTTGTGTTACTGCATCTTTAGCTTCGTCTAGTTTCTCTTTAGTTTGATCCAAGCACGATACCAATAGTAATGAACTTGCGAAACAAATCTGTAAAGCAATTTTTTTCGTGTAAAAAAATTTATTTTTCATAGTGATATTATTTAGTGTTATGTATTATTATCTATTTTTAAAAGTATGTTAGGATTCGGACAGTTATTAGAATAAAAATCCAATTTACCTGCATTACAAACGCCTGGATAGTCGCCAAAATTGCTCTCAATATTTAGAATAATTTGAAAATGTAAATGTGGCGCATAATCACCATTGATAGGAGGTAAACCTAAGTTTCCTATTTGTTGTCCTTGTTTTATAACGTCGCCCACATTTTTATTGGTTATGCTATCTACACTCAAATGGCCATACAATGAATAAAACGTAAAACCTTCAAGGTGATGTGCTAAGATTATCGTTGGACCATAATCGCCAAGTGCTGTATTATTCTGAAAGCTATGAATGGTGCCGTCCAAAGCTGCATGAATAGAAGCAGTTTGATTAATCCATAAATCCAAACCAATATGAATGTTGCGTTCTTCGGAATTTAAATTCTTAAAAACAGTACTTCGTTGGTAAAGATTTCTAGTTTCTAAATAACCTCCAAAAGCAATTTTCGCCTTATTTCTATCTAAAAAACGTTGAATATATAATTCATATTCCTTTGCATTTTGTAGATTTGATTGAGCCAATTCTTCATTATCAATAGATAAATCTAATGCTACATAATCGGAATAATCGATTTGTGGCGCAATGACTTTGGCAGTATTAATTTTAGAAAGTACTTCAGTGAAATTTTCCATAGAAAATTATGCAGAAATCGTTGCTACTTCTTTGTCAATTTTGTTTACCAATCCTACTAATACTTTTCCAGGACCAACTTCGGTGAAACTTGTTGCGCCATCTTTTATCATTTGCTGCACCGATTGTGTCCATCGAACAGGTGCTGTCAATTGAATAATTAGATTTTTCTTAATCTCAGCCGCATCAGAAACTGCAGTTGCAGTAACATTTTGATAAACAGGACAACTTGGAGTAGAAAAATTAGTAGCTTCAATAGCTGCTGCCAATTCCTCTCTTGCCGGTTCCATCATCGGGGAATGAAAAGCACCACCAACTGGCAAAATTAAAGCACGTTTGGCTCCAGCTTCTTTCATTTTTTCGCATGCTATTTCCACCGCTTTATATTCGCCAGAAATCACTAATTGTCCTGGACAATTGTAGTTTGCAGCCACAACAACGCCATCAATCGAGGCACAAATATCTTCTACAATTTTATCATCAAGATTTAAAACCGCTGCCATTGTTGAAGGTTTAATTTCACACGCCTTTTGCATTGCCAAAGCGCGTTGGGAAACTAATTTCAAGCCGTCTTCAAAAGATAAAGTACCATTAGCAACTAATGCTGAAAATTCGCCAAGCGAATGTCCGGCAACCATATTGGGCTTAAAATCTTCCAGTGTTTTTGCTAAAATAACAGAATGTAAAAACACAGCGGGTTGGGTTACTTTCGTCTCTTTTAATTCTTCGGCTGTACCTTCAAACATGATATCGGTAATGCGAAAACCTAAAATTTCGTTAGCTTTTTCAAATAATTCTTTCGCCGAAGAAGAACTTTCATATAATTCTTTACCCATTCCAGTAAATTGTGCACCTTGTCCAGGAAAAATATAAGCTTTCATAAAAAATTTGTTTCTAATTTAAAATTTCCAGTTCTTGACATATAAAAAACAAAACTACTAATTTTAAACATAACATCTCAGTAAAATAGTTTTGAATAATTGTAACTTTTTATTCGACAATAGACGTATAAGATTAAAATATCTACTTATGAAAAAAGCGTTACTTATTGCTTTTCTTGTTTTTATTGGGTTCATGTTATGCTATTTAAATTTACCAGTAATTCAGTATGGTTTTTATGGAATAGCCTTAATTTTATTACTATTGCTATCGTTGTATTTTTTTATTGCTCTTGGTTTATCAGTTGATAATACGGGAAAAAAAATAATTGTGAAATCAATGCCTAGCAAAGGTTTGCTTATTGTTGTGGGGTTAATTTTTGCTTACATAACGCTTGTTTCTTTCGTCACATCAGCAACCATTTTTCATACTTCAAGTTACCAACAAATGATTGGAAAAGTAGAAAATGGAACTAAAATTTCTAAACATATTGCTCCCATTTCCATGGATAAAATTAGAGTTGTTGATCAAGATTTGGCTTATTTGCTAGGCGAAAAAATTATAGGTTCACAACCAGCTTTGGGAAGTCAAATTGAATTAGGAAGATTTTCTATCCAAAAAGTGAACGGCGAATTATATTGGGTTGCGCCACTATTACACTCAGGCTTTTTCAAATGGTTCAATAACTCTGCAGGAACTCCTGGTTATGTGATGGTTTCTGCAACTAATGAGCGCGACGTAAAATTAGTACAAACTATCAACAACAAACCTATAAAAATCAAATACCAAACAGCTGCTTATTTTTCAAGTGAAATTCACCGACATGTATATTTTAATGGCTATGCCACAGTAGGGTTAGCCGATTTTACATTTGAAGTTGATGAAGCAGGAAATCCTTTTTGGGTAGTTACAACATATGATAAGAAGATTGGTTTTTCGGGAAATAATGCAAACGGCATTCTTGTTGTTGATGCACAAACCGGTGCTATCCAACAATACGAAATCAAAAATGCTCCTGTTTGGGTAGATCGTATTCAACCTGCAGCATTTATAGAAAATCAGTTAAATGATTGGGGAGAATATGTAAATGGCTATTGGAATTTTTCGAATACTGATAAATTACAAATCACTGAAGGATTAACCTTGGTTTATGGCCAAAATAATAAATCCTATTGGTACACTGGATTGACTTCGGTTGGGAGTGATGAAAGCGCTGTAGGTTTTGTTTTGGTTGATACTAGAACAAAAGAGACTACTTTTTATAAGCAAAGTGGTGCCACTGAATATGCAGCGCAAAGTTCTGCGGAGGGAAAAGTTCAGGAGAAAGGCTACAAAGCGTCACTACCTATACCTTATAATATTAACGGAATTCCTACGTATATCATGACCTTAAAAGATGATGGTGGATTGGTAAAAATGTATGCTATGGTGGCGATAAACGATTACACAATTGTTGGTGTAGGTAATTCTATGCGAGAAACGTTGACTTTATTCAAAAGCGTTTATAATATGGCAGGAAACAAAATTAATCCGTCTAATGTAGCGTCAAAAAAATCAATCTCATCCGTGATTAGTCGCATTCAAAGTGATGTGAAAAATGGAAATAGTTTTTATTATTTTACCATTAAAGATTATCCAAATATTTTTGTGGGTTCGTCACAAATATCTAGTGAAATTCCAATATCGGTTGTAGGAGATAGTGTTACTATTTCTTTTGATATTGATAGCGAACAAATAATAGATGTTACCAATTTTGATAACCTCAATTTAAAATCTAAGAAATAATTAAAATCCCATCTTTAACTTCAAATAAAGATGGGATTTTTGTTTAATTTTTAATTCTGTTTGAAACCTTTATTGTTCCATCGGAATTTCCATTACTAAAAATTTAGCAACTGAGTTAGCTTTAATTTCAACTTGCGCTGTGTTCCATAATCCAATGGCATCTCTTGTTGCTAATTTTTCACCATTAACTTCAATTTCACCTTCAATGTTCATGATGTAAAATCCGTTTCCTTCCTTTTTCAATGCCAGCGATTTAGAAAAATCTTTATCGAAATCACTTAAATAAAACCAGGCATCTTGATGTATCCAAACGCCTTCATCGTCAGCATGTGGCGATAAAATTTGTGCGAAATTATTTTTTTGTAACGATTGGTCTAGAGTGATTTGTTGGTACCGAGGTGCTACGTTTCTCAATTTTGGGAATAACCATATTTGAAATAACTTTGTTTGCTGGTCAGCATTAGGGTTGAATTCACTGTGTCGAATTCCTGTTCCGGCACTCATTACTTGCACATCACCTGTTTTAATTGTTTCGGCATTTCCCATGCTGTCTTTGTGTGCCAAATCGCCTTCGAGTGGAATGGTAATTATTTCCATATTATCATGTCCATGTTCGCCAAAACCCATTCCGGCAGCAATAGTGTCGTCATTTAAAACTCGCAAAACACCAAACTGAACTCTATCTGGATTATACCAACTTGCAAAACTAAAACTGTGATAAGCATTCAACCAACCGTGATTGGCGTGACCACGGGAATTCGAGGTATGTAAAACTGTATTTTTCATATCGTGTAAAATTTTTAATAAATTATGATACAAATTTATACCGATAAGGTTTGAGAAGTACTTAATGTAGGTTAAGAAATCATTTCTTTAACAGGCGCGATTTCATTTTGCTAAAAAACTCGGGTGTAACGCCGATATAAGAAGCTATCTGTTTTTGGGGTATTTTTAGAACTAAGGTTGGATATTTTTTACAGAATTTCTCATATCGTTCTTCGGCGGATAAACTAAGATTATTTATCAATCGCTCTTGGTTAGCCACTAATGAATTTTCTGTTAAAATTCTGAAAAAACGTTCTAGTTTTGGAATTTCGAGATATAATTTTTCTTGGTTTTCTTTTGATAAAATGACCACTTCGGCATCTTCTAAAACTTCGATAAAAAGATTTCCTTGTTTTTGTGATAGTAAGCTATACATGTCGCTAATCCACCAACCTTCACAGGCAAAACTTAGTACATGTTCAACTATATGGTCATTGATTGTAAAGCTTCGCAGCAATCCCGAGTTCACAAAATAGGAGTGTTTACAAATCTCGCCAGCATTTAATAAGATTGTTTTGGCTTTGTAATTTTTAGTTTCTGTTTTTGATAAAAAAAGCAATTCTTCCTCGGGAGTGAGTGAGACGTGTTTTGCAATATTTTGCATTATCAGATTCATATTTCCAAAAATACAATTTATATTTCTTTGAAAATCGCAAAAAAAAAACGCCCCAATTTCTTGGGACGTTATAGTTTTTAATGTTTGTGACCTGCATGTGGATCTGGAGTTTTAGCAGCAACTGGAAGTAACTTAAAAGAATTTGCTACAAAACGTTCTTTTTTTATTTCGCCAACTACTTCAGCTTTTCTTATTGTAGAACAAAAACCGTCTGCAGCATGAGCGTCGCCGTGTTTATTGATGTCTGTTCCATCTACAAAATAGGCTTTTCCATCAATCCGAACCGCTAAATCACAGCCGCCTTTTTCTTTCATACCAAATTGGCATTGTCCACAAGAAGCTTCTACAATTTGGGCTTTAGATTTTTCTTGAGCATTCATGTTGGCAAAACACAACATAAAAATAAGTAAAAGTAATTTTTTCATAATAACATAGTTTAGGATAAAGCTTCTTTTATTCTCCTGAAAGCTTCGGTTAATAGTTCTTCACTTGTTGCATAAGATATTCTGATACAATTTGGATTTCCAAATGCGTCACCAGTTACCGTGGCAACATTGGCTTCTGATAATAAATACATTGACAAATCATCAGCATTATTGATTAATTTTCCACGTAATGTCTTTCCAAAAAAGGAGGAAACATCTGGGAAAAGATAGAATGCACCATCGGGAATATTAATTTTTAATCCGGGGATTTCTTTAGCAAGATCAACTACTAAATCTCTACGATTTTTGAATGCAGCTACCATTTCGTTCAATACGCTTGGGTCGGCATCAACAGCTGTAATGGTTGCTCTTTGTGCGATAGAATTTGCGCCAGAAGTTACTTGTCCTTGCATTTTGGTACACGCTTTCGCGATAAATTCAGGTGCGCCTATGTATCCAATTCTCCATCCAGTCATGGCAAATGCTTTGGCAACGCCATTTACAGTAATGGTTCTATCAAATAATCCTGGAATGGTTCCGATGCTACAAAATGTTCCCGAGAAATTGATATGTTCATAAATTTCGTCTGATACAATATATATGTTAGGATGTTTTTCTAATATTTTTCCAATTGCACTTAACTCATCACGGTTATAAACCGAACCACTCGGATTACATGGTGAGCTGAACCACATCATTTTGGTTTTTGGGGTAATGGCTTTTTCCAATTGTTCGGCTGTAATTTTAAAATCAGTTTCAACTGAAGTAGCTACTTCAACAGGAACACCACCAGATAATTTTATTATTTCGTAATACGAAACCCAAAAAGGAGCAGGAAGAATTACTTCATCGCCATCATTGAGCATGACTTGTGCAATATTGTATAATGATTGTTTGGCGCCAGTTGAAACAACAATATTTGAAGGTTTATAATCCAAATTATTATCCCGTTTAAATTTTCTACAAATGGCTTCTTTTAGCTCTAAATAACCATCAACAGGCGAATAAGTGCTATAGTTTTCATCAATAGCTTTTTTAGCAGCATCTTTGATAAAGTCAGGAGTATTAAAATCAGGTTCGCCTAGACTTAAACTGATAATGTCTTTTCCTTGCGATTTTAGTTCTCTTGCTAATGCTGCCATCGCAAGTGTTTGTGAAGTAGATAGATTATTAATTCTGTCTGATAAAATATTCATATTGTTGTTGTGTTTATAGTAAATAAAGAGACGCCTTATAGTGGCGTCTGTTTTTTAAAATTATGCTAATTGAGGTTTTCTACCTAGTTCTTTTAGATGTCTAAAGTGTGATTTAATTGCCTCTCTTGTAGTTGTAAACTCATAATAGGGCAGTTGACATTCTTTCGCGGTCTGTTTAACAATTTCACCAATTTTATCATAATGAATATGGCTTATATTGGGAAAAATATGGTGTTCAATCTGGTGATTTAATCCGCCAGTGTAGTAGTTAATCAACCAATTTTTCGGTGCAAAATTAGCAGTAGTAAACAACTGATGAATAGCCCAAGTATTTTCAATTTCACCATTATCATCTGGAATTGGGTTTTCAGTTTCTTCAACTACGTGAGCTAACTGAAAAACAACGCTAAGAATAACCCCAGCGGTATAATGCATCACTAAAAATCCTAAAACCACTTTATACCAAGTTATGCCCATTACCATTGGAATTACCAACCAAATAGAGAAGTAGATTATTTTTGTAATTATCAATGTTGTCCATCGAACCACTGGTTTTTTAAATTCACCGTAGGATAGATTACGCTTTAAATAACGTTTCATTTGAAGAAAATCAGTAGTAATTGACCAATTGAAAGTTAATAATCCATATAGGAATACAGAGTAATATTGTTGAAATCGGTGAAAACTATACCATTTAGCTTCTTTAGTAAATCGCATAATTCTACCCGCTTCTAAATCTTCATCATGACCGAGTATGTTAGTATAAGTATGATGTAATACATTATGTTGTACTTGCCAGTTGTATACATTTCCAGCTAAAATATAAATACTTCCACCCATGAGTTTGTTTACCCAAGACTTTGAGGAATAAGCACCGTGATTGCCATCGTGCATTACGTTCATTCCAACTCCAGCCATTCCAATTCCAATTACAATATTTAATAGTAAATAAGCCCAAATAGGCATTTGCATAGAAAGTAAAATAAAGTATGGTGTTAAGAAAATAGTGAACATTACAACAGTTTTTAAGTGTAATTTCCAATTTCCAGTTTTGTCAATATTGTTTTCTTTAAAGTAATTATTAACTCTAGAATTTAACGTTCTAAAAAATTTAAGATTGTCGTTTTTAGAAAAGACAGGTGATGAGGTATTCATTTTATATGCTAGTCAAAATTTTTGTAAATATAATTATTAAAATATTTTAAAGATTATAAACAAATCATAATTATCAACTAGGAAGTAGTATTTTTGTTGAAAATCCAATTTATGGAAGAAATTCTGAAACAATTTCCAAATCTAACTGAAAATCAAATAGTACAATTTCAAAAATTAGAGCATTTGTATCACAACTGGAACGCTAAAATCAACGTTATTTCACGAAAAGATATTGACGAATTGTATACAAAGCACGTTCTACATTCGCTGGCAATTGCAAAAGTTCAGCCTTTTGAAGCTGGAACTTACATACTAGATGTTGGAACAGGTGGTGGATTTCCGGGAATTCCGTTGGCTATTTTATTTCCTGAAAGCCGATTTTATTTGATTGATGTAATTTTAAAAAAAATAAATGTAGTTAAAGCTGTTGCGGACGCGTTAGAACTCAAAAATGTAAAAGCAGAACAAATTCGTGCTGAAAATGTTAAAGGTGATTATGATTTTATAGTAAGTAGAGCCGTGACCAATATGCCTGATTTTGTCTCATGGATTAAAGATAAAATCAAGAAACAAAACAAGCACACACTAAAAAATGGAATTCTTTATCTTAAAGGTGGAGATTTAACCGAAGAACTCAAAGATTTTCCAAATGCAACAGAATACAATATTTCAGATTTTTTTTCCAATGCGTTTTTTGAAACTAAAAAAGTGGTACACTTGCCGCTGAAATTTAAAGCATAAAAAAGAGGCATTTTGCAGCGAGTAAAATGCCTCTTTTCTTTTTTAACCTTTTACGATTTTCTTCGTGACACTTCCGTTTTCATTACCGATAGTTAGTAAATAAATACCATTTGAAAGCGAAACCGGAATTTCCAAAGTTCCTGAAATAATGTTATTATTCGAAATATAAATGGTTTTTCCAAGCATATCAGTTATTGAAATTGTGGCGTTGTTAATAGTGTAGGAGGTATTAATTTCAATATTATTAGCAACTGGATTTTTTATCCAAAGTGACTCAAAAGCAGGATTTGTAGTGGTTAATGTACCATTAAGAATTTCGGATAATGCAAATGCTACATTCGTCGCATTTAAAGTAACGTGATTTTCATTTACCGTTGGGATTGATGAAGCCGCAAATGGAGTAGTGGTAGAAGAAGTTACCGGTGTATATAAATTATTTGTGTTTCCAACTGCCATTGAACTCCAAGTGGGTATAAACGTGAAATAATCAGCATTAAGATTATCGAAAAACTGAGTTAAAATAGGATCGGTTCCAAGTCCATTGGAAAAGCCACTAATATCAAATCGTCCGCCTGGCGCACTATCTAATCCAGATGTAAATGATGGAGCTCTTGAATTTGCAAGGCTTTCAAAACCAGTTATCCAGAAAAATACTAAAAACTGTTGACCTCTAAAGCGACTTACTTGATTGGTTTGATTAGCAGCAGGCGTAAAGCGCAGATTAATAATTGCTCTTTGTGTTGTCGTTATGTTTAAAGTGTAATTCATAACTTCAAAATCTGGAGTGTAATTATTTGTTCCGTTGCCAGCGCCATTTGAAATAGAGACATTTCTTGTGTCTACTGGAAATCCCATCGAATTCAACTCGTTTTGAAAATTGTTTCTAAAATTGGGTGCGCCATTAGGTAAAAGAGAATTACTATCAGTATTAAATTCAAATAAACTTCCTGTTTGTAAATGACCTTCTAAATGATCAATTAGCATTTGTCTCGCGGCAGGACTTTTTATTAAACCATTCACAATAGGTTGCACAGTAACATTTCCAGCAGGACCGAAGGCTAAATAGTTGAATAAATGTTGAAAGCCAATAGGTACATTTGCTCCTTGATGAGGAGAGTCAAATGAAATATACAGTCGTGTATCGTGATTAAGATTGTTCATCTCCATATAACGAAGTGCATATCTAGAAATTAATCCGCCCATGCTTGGACCAATGACTACGTTTTTTTGATTTCCAACTTTTTGTGCATTTATTTGGTTAATTAATGTTACCAGAATAAAAGCATTTCTTTGAATAAAATCCACGCCACCATCAACCACTGTTGTCGTATTTGGTCTTGTGTAGGTTGGAAAATTTAATAATACAATATCAAATCCTTGTGAACGCAAAAAATCTGCTAGATTTTGATTGGTTCCATAATTTAGCGAAGCATATAATGTTGAAATATTTCGGCTATCTCCAGGATCAAAACCATCTACAAGAAAGACGGGTTTGTCTAAAATACCATCAACTGTATCAGGAAAAATTTCATATTCTCCTTGTCCAAAAAATGCTGCCGTTTCGCCAAAACCTTGATATGGAATTGTTGCTGTGATTGTCGTTACAGCATTAGGCTGAACATTCTGCGAATTGTTTCTATTAGCTATTCCGCTACTTTGAGCATCAATAGTGATAACGAAAGACTGGTAGATAACAGCACCATTTGATAGCGTAATTTTGCAATTCACAGTTTGTTTTCCGTTTTCAGAGAAATTGATTTTGAAAGGAATATTTTTCACAATTGTTTTCCAGTTTTCATCGTCACTTGCTTGAATAGCGATACTAGTAATAGTTCTGTTCGTGGTGTTAAAAATCAAATTATCATTCAAAACAAATGTTACTTGACTTGATTTTGATTTCAAAACTAAAGGAGCAATTAAATGTAAACTGTGTTTGTCAAAAACATTTTGAGCGTTATTTTTTAGTTGAAACTGATTGTTTGCGTCTAAAAACAAATCTCCATTTTCAATCGATGCACTGTTTATCTTTTCAAAATCAGTTATCAAAATACTCAATGGAACTTGATTTTTAGTAAAACCAAGATTGGCTTCATTTTGCAAATTTTCAAGTACTGGTAATCTGTTAAGATAGTCGGCACGTTGAATTTCATGATACACTTGCATAAAATAATTTGAACTTATTTCTGATTTTCTTGCTTCGGTAGCATTAGAAATTCCAAATACTCGATCATACAATATTTTAGTTTCTGTTTTGTCTATTAATAAATCAAACGATTTATCTTGAGAAAATCCTACAGTTGAAACAAGACAGAAAAGGAATACTGCAATTTTTGACAAGATATTTGCACTAATAGTAGTAAAGTAATTCATATAAAATTAATTGTTGGTTTTCGATAATCGAATATACAAAAAATTCAATATCAACGATATAAAAAAAGTTCAAGTTATTAGCTTGAACTTTTTAAAATTATATTTATTTCTTATGAATGTTATTCTCCCAAAAACGGATATCTATAATCCTCTGGTGTTACAAAAGTTTCTTTAATTGTTCTTGGTGAAACCCAACGCAGTAAATTTTGCATTGAGCCTGCTTTATCATTGGTTCCTGATGCTCTTGCGCCGCCAAATGGTTGCATTCC
Source organism: Flavobacterium aureirubrum (assembly GCF_038739835.1). Taxonomy (NCBI): domain Bacteria; kingdom Pseudomonadati; phylum Bacteroidota; class Flavobacteriia; order Flavobacteriales; family Flavobacteriaceae; genus Flavobacterium; species Flavobacterium aureirubrum. The sequence goes on along the minus strand of NZ_JBCGDO010000001.1, from coordinate 412,770 downwards.
TACTACAGCACCAGTTGGTTTGTCGTTGATATAAAAATTTCCAGCACTATTTTGTAATGCAATGGTTGCTTCTTCAATTGCATATCGGTTTTGACTAAAAATGGCTCCAGTTAAAGCATATTCCGAGGTTTTATCCACTAATTGTAAGGTCTCATGCCATTTTGCATCTTCATAAACATAAATAGTAACTATAGGTCCAAAAAGTTCTGTTTCCATAGTAGCATATTTTGGATTGGTGGTTACAATTACCGTTGGTTCAATAAAATAGCCTTTGGATTTATCATAATTTCCGCCAACAATGATTTCGGCATCAGAGTCTTTTTGGGCTTGATCAATATAGCTTGCCAATTTATCAAATGAACCTTCGTGAATAACTGCGGTAATAAAATTACCAAAATCTTCGGGCGATCCCATTTTCATCGATTTTACATCTGTAATTAATTGTTCTTTTACCGCTGGCCATAAACTTTGTGGAATATATGCTCTTGATGCAGCTGAACATTTCTGACCTTGAAATTCAAATCCGCCACGCGTAATTCCTGTCACAACTTGTTTTATATTCGCACTTGGATGTGCTATAATAAAATCTTTTCCACCAGTTTCGCCTACAATTCTTGGATAGGTTTTATATGTATGAATATTGTTTCCAATTTTTTTCCATATTTCTTTAAACACAAAAGTGGAACCTGTATAGTGAACACCTGCAAAATCTGGAGAAGCCAAAACTGTGTCAGTAATCATTACTGGATCGCCAAAAACTACATTTATCACACCATCGGGAACGCCAGCTTCTTTGAAAACATCGATTATAATTTTAGCGGAGAAAACTTGACTATCACTAGGTTTCCACACTACAGTATTTCCCATTAAAGCAGCACTTGCAGGAAGATTTGCAGCAATAGCGGTAAAATTGAATGGTGTTATAGCGTAAATAAATCCTTCTAAAGGACGATATTCCACACGGTTCCAAACATCAGAAATTGATTTTGGTTGGTCATTATAAATTTGCGTCATGAATTCTACATTATAGCGCAAAAAGTCAATCAATTCGCAAGAAGCGTCAATTTCAGCTTGAAAAATAGTTTTGGATTGTGCAATCATCGTTGCAGCATTAATCTTAGCTCGATATGGACCAGCAATTAACTCAGCTGCTTTTAAAAAGATAGCTGCACGTTGTTCCCATGCCATATTTGCCCACTTTTTTCTGGCTTCAAGTGCCGTTGCAATAGCTTTTTCAACATGCACTTTTTCAACTAAATGATATTTTCCCACAACGTGTTGATGGTCATGAGGTGCAGTCATGTTTCTAGTGTTTCCTGTTCGAATTTCTTCGTTGCCAATGTAAATGGGAACATCAATTGTTTCGTTCCACATTTTTTCATATGCAGCTAGAACTGCTTTTTTTTCTGGAGAATTTGGAGCGTATGATTTTACGGGTTCATTGACTGCTTTTGGAACGTGAAAAAATCCTTTTAACATAGGTAGAAATGTTTTAAAAATTGAACAATTATGGGAAATTAAGTTTCGTTTTTAAGAATAATAAAGTTTTATACAAAAGTACAAAGGAAATTTTTAATTTTTGATAGGAAAGCGAGGCTAAAACTAATTAAGTGCAAACGGCGCGCTTAACTTGAATGTAGGTACAAATACTCGGAAGGTTCTTGTAGTTGTATAATTTATCATTGTGAAATAACCCATCATTGCACCAAAAGGGGAAGATAACAAACAGCCCGAGTTATAGGTATGTTTTTCGCCTGGTTTTAAAACTGGTTTTTTGCCAATAACTCCTTCGCCATCAACAATTTCTTTTTTGTTTAAAGAGTCGAAAATTTCCCAATGACGTGTACTAAGTTGAACGGAGTCTTTGCTATGATTTTCGATGGTTATTTCATAACTAAAAGCAAAGTGAATCTTGTGGTTTTTGAAGTAGGTTCCTTCAAAACTTGTTAAAACTGAAATTTTAATGCCTCGTGTTATTTGAGTAACCATTAATGGTGTTTTTAGTAAGTCAAAATTACGAAAAATAAATTTTGATAGGTAAATTTGATGTTAATTTTTGTCAGTTTGTTATATCGACAGAACTTGCAACACCTTTCCCTATTATTCTATCATAACGCTGGTTGTTTTCTCTATAGTAAACTAATGCAAAATAGTTATTTTCGGTAACGTTGAAATTTCCATCAATTGCATTTTCTTCATCTATCTTTCCTTTTGAGTCAGCGAGTACATATTGAAAATTAGTGAATCCTTGTTTGATCATTATAGCTTTTTCAAAAACACGTTTTTCGGCATTATATTCCATTTTATTTTCTTCGCCGATTGCAAAATTATTAAACATACCATTTACATAAATAGATTTATTACCAAAATTATTAGGCGCATTGAGTGTGAAGTAAATCCAGACATAATCTGCTTCGATTTCATTGTTTTCTGCACCTATATTGTTAACGATGAAATTTCCGTTAATGTCGGGAAAGAAGGTGTATGGTGCTTTACCGCGAGGCACACTTGGATACAAATGTGCGCAATACAAACCGCCAAGTGAATTAATGTAAGCAATATTGTTATTGGCTGCACGGATGTCTTTGTTTTCAAAATTTAAAAATTCATTTCCAGCCCAGAACTGCGTTTCCGCATCATATCGATAAACCAAGTCGTTGCCAATAGTAAATTGGGGTCTAATATTCGTTATTGCATTGTCCCATCTGCCATTTTGCATCAGCAACACTTTCACATTAGTTAACGGACTTTGAAAAATAAATGCACTAGTTTTAACTGAGAAATCTAAATTTTGTTTTTGATTAATTGTATTTAAAGTTCGAGCAATTCTTACTTTCATTGGAACGGATACAATTTCTTCATATAAAATAAACTTTTTTGAAAAAATTACTTCTTTGTCATCGTTCAAAATTTTGATAATATAGTTTCCACTTACTCTAAAACTGGTTAAGACATTAGGAAAAGTTACTCGATAGTGTGAGTATATCTGTAATGCGTTTACCGAATTTGTATAATCCTGAATTCGCTGGTCATCAAATCCTGTGATGTATTCTTGTTTTGCTAATTGAGACGGTTTCCAATCATAGTCGCAGTGCGTCAAAGTATAGAAATAATTGGCTTCATTCCCGTGTAAATCATCAAAAATAAATTGAAAACTCTCACCCAATCTAATTATTGGAATGATGTTTTGCCTGTTTTGAATGAAAGAAACAGTTTTAATATAATAGGGCGGAATAACTTCTTTTTCGATTTGAGAAAATGAAGTTACAGATAGTAACAAAAGATATACAGAAAGAAAAAATTTATTTACCATAGTAGAATATAACAAGGTATAAAGTTAAAATATTTCTTTTAACCATCGCTATATTTTAGTTATTTATAACAAACTGGTATAATTTCTCCCTTCGCCAAACAATATTTTTCTACTAATTCGGAGGCGATTTTGTTTGTATAATCCTCTTCGATTACTTTAAAACCTATGTTTCTTAGTTTGTCAAAATAATCTCTACCATAAACACGAACATGGTCGTATTGACCAAAAATTTTGGCGCGTTCTTTTTGGTCTATTATAGAGTCATCAGAAAATGTGCTTGCTCGAGATAAATCTTGTGGAATTTGAAATATTCCCATTCCGCCAGGTTTTAATACGCGATATAATTCTTGCATGGCTTTAGTATCATCAGGAATATGTTCTAAAACATGGTTACACAAAATAATATCATAATAATTATCTTCAAAAGGTAAATTACAAATATCTGCTTTTACATCTGCCAATGGAGATAGTAAATCAGTGGTCGTGTATTCAATATTTTTTTGTTTTTTGAACCGTTTGTAAAACTCTTGTTCTGGTGCAAAATGCAGTACTTTTAATACTGAATTTATTTCAGTATCTCTCAACTTAATTCTTTTTGGATTATGATCTGAACCATCCCGATGCTTCGGGACAGATTGAAAAAAATCAGTTTCATTTTGAAGGTACAACCACAATAAACGATGTCTTTCTAATGAAAGTGTACTCGGAGAAAGCACATTGTTTCGCTGATTTCCATATCCGTAGGGCAAAAACATTCGGAAACTTTTTCCGTCAATTGGATCGGTAAAGCGATTTCCTTTCAACATAAAAGCCAAGATAGGACGAACTACTATACTCAATCTGATTAGTATCGGCCGAGGAATGGTGTTTAAAATAAACTTAAATAGTTTCTTCATTATACTACTAATGGTTTTTTTCGAAACTCATCTTCCTCATTACTAACAATTCCTAGCGCATCATAAATATATTTAAACGTAGAAAGCAACTCTGGTTTACCATCAATTAGTGCCACATTGTGTTCAAAGTGTGCGCTTGGTTTACCATCGGCAGTAAGAATCGTCCAACCATCTTTAAGTTGTTTGATATTTTTTGTTCCCATATTGATCATGGGTTCAATGGCAACAGTCATTCCTTCGACAAACAATTTTCCGCGACCACGTTTTCCATAGTTTGGCATTTCTGGATCTTCGTGCATTTTTCTTCCTAATCCATGTCCAACTAATTCACGAACTACACCATATCCGTGTGACTCTGTATATTTTTGGATGGCGTTACCTACGTCTTCTACGCGATTACCAATTTTAAATTCTCTAATTCCAATGTATAAACTTTCTTTAGTAACTTTTAATAGTTTTTTTACATCGGGTGCGACTTCTCCAATTTCGAAAGAATAGGCATGGTCACCATAAAAACCGTTTTTCAACACACCACAATCTACTGAAATCACATCGCCTTCTTGTAATGGATTACTATTAGGAATTCCGTGAACGACTTGAGCGTTTGGGCTCATGCAAAGCGAATTAGGAAAACCATATAATCCTAAAAATCCTGGTTCTGCACCATGATCTCTAATAAAAGTTTCTGCTAGTTTATCTAAATATAATGTGGTAACACCAGGTTTTATTTCTGATGCAATCATTCCTAATGTTTTGGATACAATTAGAGCACTTTCGCGCATTAACTCAATCTCTTCTCTTGTTTTTTGGATAATCATTTAAGATAATTTTACACATTCTTGTTGCTGTCATCAAAAAAAATAGCAGGCAAAAGTAACTATTTTAGATTTAGCTACTCAGGATTTGCCATGATTTTAAATAATTCCGCATTTGAATTCAAAAAACGATTTTCAATTGATATCTGAGAAATTTGTGCAAGAACTAAATTATTTTCTCTTGTATTAATTAAAAATAAAGAGCTTTCACCAAAAGTAAATAATCGTTCTTCTGCATTTAGCATGGTTTGATTGTCTTTCACAAGATCATCAATAAGTTTTTTTTGTTTCTCAAGAGAAGCAATCTCCGTTTGTTGTGCAATAATTTTATTGGTTAATTGCACTCTTTCTAAGTCAAGATTGAACTGCGCGTCTTGCATTTTAAATTTTGTTATATTCAAACTTCCTCGTTCTTTTCTTAAAAATAGGGGAAAATAGAAGTTTAAACCCACTTTATAATCTTGAAATTTATAGTCATTAAAAGCGCTAGGCTCAGAAAGATAGGAATAACCCAAGTCTATTTTTGGTAAAAGCATATTTGCCTTTAATTTTCGTTCTACATCAAGCATTTGCACTTTGTTTTCTAATGCATTTATTTTTGGATGATTGGTAATATCTTGATTAGCAACCATTAACTCGTTTGTGCGAAGCGTTTCGTTTACAGTAAGTAATAGGTTTTCCTCGGGAATAATATTGTCCTGCAATTCCATTGGGATATTATTTTCGAGCCATAAAAAATTAGATAGTTCCAGTTTTGCTTTCGCTAGTTTAAGTTGGCTGTCTTCTAAATTCAATTTTCTATTTCTAACGATTATACCAGCTTCTGTGCTGTCTATTGCAGGTCTATCGCCTTCTCTAATGAGGGTTTCTATACCTTTATAACGAATGTTAGCATTAACTAAATAGTTTTCGTACATTTTTACTTCGTTGAAATTTCTTTTCCAGTTGAAGTAAGCAATAGACGCGTCGTAAAGCACGGCAATTGCCATTAAATTTCTTTCCGCTTGGCTTAGTCTAAGTTGTATTTTAGCTTTTCGTAAATCTGCCATTCTTTGATTAATAAATAATCCTTGACCTATGGGTATATTAATTCCTAATGAAGTCAAACCTTGGTTAGGCATTGTATTTTCGGGATTTAAAAAAACGCCTTCATTATTATCAAATCCGGCTTTTATTTCTATTCCATACCATGTAGGAATTTTAAAACTATTATTCAAAATAGAATAATATTCGCTGTCTTTGAATTTTTTCTGTTCAAAATCAACTTCAATTTTTGGGTCAAATCCACCGCGTGCCATCATTAAATTTGCCTGCGCTTGACTAATTTCAAGATTGGCGCTTTTTACTAATGGATGGTATTTTTTTACATAGCCCAGATACTCATTATAGGTAAGTTCTTTTTGATTGGTGTTTTGTCCAAACAGCGAAAAGCAGCAAAAGAAAAGTATATAAAAGCGTGATTTCATTATTTTTTATCTTTTGTTCCTGAATCTTTAGGTTGGTAATAATTAGGTGGAAAACCATTAAGCGTTCGCCAAAGTTCAAACCATACTGGAACATTTTCTAACAATGCAATAGTTTGCGCTCCTGAACCTACACTAACTTGAATAGGCCATTTTTCTTCTGTTTCATCAGGGGCAATTAGCACACGAAATTTACCGTTATTGCTAATAAAATTTTCAACGGCAACAATTTTTCCTCCAAAAGTTCCATAGGACATATTTGGCCATCCGGAAAAGACTATTGCAGGCCAACCATCAAACCAAATTCGTACTTTTTCGCCTTTGTGAATTAAAGGTAAATCCATTGGACTTACAAATGTTTCCACAGCAATATCATATTTAGACGGCATGATACTCACTATTTGTGTGCCTTCTTTTATAGTTTCACCTAGACCAGATTGTAAAGCTCTGTTGACATAGCCGCTTTGTGGTGCTTTAATGTAGTACATTCCGTTTCGGATTTGGTAATTTACATATTGATTTTTAAGTTTATTAACTTGCGCTTCGGTATCAAATTGGTTGCTCAAAGCTGTAAATTGGTCACTTCTTGCCTTCTGCTCTTTTTCATTATACTCTGCGGTAATTCTATTGATTTCGACTTTTGCGTTAATCAATTCATTTTTACTTGTTAATAATTTATTTTCTTGTGTTATGATTTTTGCATCAACATCTTGTAATTTTAAACGTTTTTCTTCCAGATCGGTAACGGCTTTTAATCCGTCTTTGTTTAAGGCTATCGAACGATTATATTGAATATTTGCAATTTTTACCTGCGTTTTCACTGCCTCAAGATCCATACTGTCGCTCGTTACTTTTAAAATTGATTGACGAATTTTATTTCGTGCTTGTTCCAATTTTAAATTACGCTCTCTTTTTATTGCTGCTATTTGTGAGTCGAGCGTAGTAACTTTATCGCCATAAGAAATCTGCGCCATTTCTTTTGCTTTCATTTGGCTTTCCGTGTTTTTAACCAAATTTGGATCGAGATAGTCATCTTTCGTTTCAGAGATGAATAGAATGGTATCTCCTTTGTTAACAAAATCTCCTTCTTTTACATACCATTTTTCTATTCTACCAGCGATAGCGGTATGGATTGTTTGTGGACGTTGATCTGGTTTGAGTGTAGTTACCGCGCCAGCGCCAGATATGTTTTGTGTCCAAGGTAAAAACAAAATAATCAAGCAAAAGATAGAAACGCCGATAATTATTTTATTTAATATCTTGTAGTGAGGTCTTTCAGAAAGTGTTTTGTATGTTGAATATTTTTCAATATCATTAACAATTTCGACTTTATTTGAAATGTTTAGCATAGTCTATTTTTTAATATCATTGATAATTTTTCCATTTTCCATAGTTATTACTCGGGTACATTTTTCTTTCCAGTAGCTATTTTTTGAAGATACAATTAATGTCCATTTGTTTTCGCTTGAGGTTAAGAAATCAATAACTTCCTTGGCAGCATATGTATCCATTTTATCTAGCGGATCTTCATAGAAAAGTATTTTTGGCTTATTTATGATACTTCGTGCAAGTAGTATTTTTTGTGCATTGGATGAAGAAAGTTGTTTTCCTTCAGGATATATTTTTGTTTCTAATCCTTCGGGTAACGATTTTATATAGTCACCGAGTTTCACACTATCGATAGCCCATTTAATTTCTTCTTGTTTTATCATTTTGTTTTTGAAAGTAATATTTTCTAAAATAGTTCCTTCAAATGGTGTTTCACCAGTTGTGATTGTGCTGATATGCGTTCGATATTGATCTAAATCAATTTTTTGATAGGTGTCATCATTAATATAAAATGCTCCAGATGTAGGTTGTAATAGTCCAGCCAAAGTTCTTATTAATGTGGTTTTTCCTGAGCCGTTCAATCCTTCAAGATATATTTTCTCTGACTGATCGATTGTTAAATTTATTTTTTCTAAAACTGGGTCAGTAGTATCAGGAAATCTATAATTCATTTTTTCTGTTACTAACTGAATGTTTGTATAGCAATAATTTAAGGGTTCTTTACTATTTTCTTCTACGGACATATCTGTAACTTGTCCTATTTTTTCGACTGCTGTTAAAACATCATACAATGTTTCTAAACCAACGATAATTTTTTCAACAGAACCTATAACAAGCAAAATAATAATTTCTGCCGCTACAAACTGACCAATATTCATTTGTTGGTTCAAAACTAGATAACCTCCAATTAACAATAAACCTGCTGCAATAATAATTTTGAAAAAAATTAATTGTGTGTATTGTCTTTTAATAACGCTAAAATGTTTTTCTCGATAAATTAAATACTCAGCGGTGAGTTTGTCATTTTTTTGTAAAGCAAAATCAAAATTTGTATTTTTTTTGAAACTAAAATTATTTCTTGCTATTTCTTGAAGCCATCCAACAACTTTATATTTATATTTAGACTCCTTCATACTACTTGCTAATCCACTTTCAAAAGAATACCTGAAAATAATGTATAATAAAACTATCAAAAACAATCCAAAAAAGATAAAAAAGGAATGGTATAGTGATAATAAAATAATACCAAAAAGTATCTGAAGAATGGCAGCTGAAAAATCTACTAAAAGTTTTGAAACTCCTTTTTGAATTGTCAATGTATCAAAGAATCTATTGGCTAACTCTGGCGGATATTGATCATATAATTCTTCAGTCTTAATCTTGGGTAATCGATAACCAAATTCAAACGAGGAACGAATAAATATTTTTTGTTGTAAATTTTCTGTTATACGAAGTTGCATTAGCGATAAAAGGCCTACAAGTGCAACACCAGCTACAACTAGAAAAACTAGAACTATCCACGAAACACTAACTCTTCCTGATTGAATGAGATTGATAATAGCTTGAATTCCTAAAGGCAATGATAAACTCACTAAACCAGCAAAAATGGCGTAAAAAAACACTTGATAAACATCTTTTTTATCTAGCTTTAGTAAGTTTGTTAAACGGTTTAATGGTGATAATGTCATGATGGCGAATTTAAAGTTTTTGAAACTAAATCAATGTAAAAGGCAGTGGGAGAAACATTTTGATTACAGTTTGTAATAGATGTCAGATTATTTTTTAAAAAGTGCTGATGTAATGCACCTTCAATTATTGATGACGCTAAGCTTTTAGAAAATTCATAACTTGGATTTACAGCTTCTATCATAGTTACTAATCTGTTAATTAATCTTTTATAAATAAGGAAAAAACCTTCTTTGTTTTCTTCTGCTATTTCCTTTGTATATAATGTTTTAGTAAACTCTGAAATAATAATTTTGTTCAGTACCGCTTCATTTATATGATCGGTATCTTTGTCATCTTCTATTTTTTCGGTTACGATAGTTATTGCTTTTTTTAACTTTTCGAATGAATTTTCAATGTTATTTGTTTCAAATACCATCCTATATTCAATCCAACTCCAATACCACGCCGAAAGATAAACTAATAATTTATGTTTACTTTCAAAATAGCGATAAATAGAACTTTCATTTGAGGCAATTCGTTCTCCTAATTTTTTAAATGTAAAGTTTTCAAACCCTATTTCATCAATTAAAACAATACTTTCTTGAATAATTTTTCTGCCAAGTACTGATGTCTCAGGGTCTTTTACATAAATTTTTTCGTTGACTTGAATCTTCAATGATAATAGTAAATGATTCATATTTTAATTAGTCATTTGTTGATGGATGAAAATCATGCGCTTCTTTTTTCTTTAAATCAAAACTATATAATAGCGCTATGTTAAAAAAGGCGCGACCCGTTTCGTCATTAATTTTGTAATCAAACTGATGAATATAGCCTGTTTGCACAGCAAAACTTTCAGAAAATTCATAACCGCCACCTATAAATAAACGGTTTCTTTCGAAGAAAGGTTCGTTGTCAGTAAAGAAAATCTCATTCCACGCCGATAGATAAAAAGTTTTCGGCTCTATTTTTTTTCCTTGCAGTGGCACGACTGCTGATAATCTATATCTAAAACGATTTCTATAACCATTGGATGTAAATCGCTGCTCAGCACGATAGCGATGTTCAAAAATGATATAATCAAAGGGGTTTTTTAAATTAGCTTGTACCCAAGTTCTAATTTCGTTATTCTGCATTGGTCTTACAAAATTTCCTCCTTCGCTATAGGTGTTGTAATCTCCAATTCCAGTGGTAACCGAAAAATTAGTTTTAATTTTATAGCTTACACCTACCTTTAATTCTTGATAGTGAAAATTATCATAAAAAGATAAACTTCTAATTTGACCTTCGGTAAAAGCACTCCATTTCGAATTTATTTTCATGTTTATATTGAGTATATTCCATGAACCAAGATCGTTTTGAGCAAAGGATGTGCAGACAGCGAAAAGAAAAAAAATAATCTTCTTCATTTTGATTTTTAGGAAACCGTATTATTGGGTTTGATTGTTTTCATTTGTATCACGTCAACTAAAAATGCAAATGCCATGGAGAAGTAAATATATCCTTTTGGAATTTCAAAATGAAATCCTTCGGCAATCAGCGAAACACCAATCATCATTAAAAAGCATAATGCTAAAATTTTAAAAGAGGGATGTTTTGAAATGAATTCGCTTATGGGTTTTGAAGCTACAAGCATTATTAATACAGTAACAATTACTGAAGTATACATAATCCAAAGTTCATCGACCATTCCAACAGCGGTGATTATTGAGTCTACAGAAAAAACAAGATCTAAAATGATTACCTCAAGTAAAAGTTTACCAAAGGTTCCTTTTTTGGGCAATTCGCCTTCGTGTGATTTAGCAACCTCGGTTTTATGATGTATTTCTTTTGTACTTTTATAAATTAAAAATAAACCTCCAACAATAAGAATTAGTCCTTTTCCTGAAAAATCGATTTCAAAGGCCGTAAATAAAGTTTTATCCAGTTTTAAAATCCAAGTAATAACAGCTAGAAGGCATAATCTCATGACCATTGCTAATCCAATACCATAAAAACGGAGCTTGTTTCGCTGACTTTCTGGTAATTTATCGGCTAAAATAGAGATGAAAATGATGTTGTCAATTCCTAAGATAACTTCTAACGCAATAAGGGATAATAGAGGGATTAAAACTTCTGTCATGTTTATTTTAAATTGATTTGAAAACCAAAATTTACGTTATTTAATTCTGGAAGATTTGGGTTTACAAGGTTATCTTTTAGGTCTAGATATTGCAAATGTTGCAAACTCATGATAGGTTTGGGTAATTCTTTTAATTGATTGTTGTTTAAATATAAAAATTCAAGTGAATTTAATTTTTCAAATTTTTTTGGTAATGATTTTAAATTATCATTCTCCAGATGCAGTTCCTTCAAACGAGGAAGACTGGCAAGTATATCGATGTTTTTTTCCAAATCAAATTGTTTCTCGTCATTAAGGTATAAAACTTCTAGTTTAGATAAACCTTTCATGGTTTTTGGTAAAGTCTTAAAATTATTTCCACTCAAATCCAATATCTTCAATTTATTTAATTTAGATATTCCATCTGGAATTGAATTTAAATTGTCATTTTTTAGACTTAAATACTCCAAATTGGTAAAAACTTCCCAGTTTATGTCTTTTAGAACTATATTTTGGTTACTTAGGTCAAGACTAATTACCTTTTCTGGTGTTAATAGTGCTTCATTTAAGTTGAAAAATTTATTGGTGCTTGGCACATTTTCTATTTGTGCAATAACTGATGTATTGCCTAATATGAAAAAGGTTATAATTAGAACAATACATTTCATGATTTTAATTTTAGAATTTCACTACGCAAAGATAATAGTGTTACTATTAAAAATAAACAGTAAACTTTTATTTTAACATAGATTTATAATATTAAAATTGTCGATTTGTAACCTGTTCAAAAGTAAAACAAACTATTCTGTATTGTCCTGTAAATTTTCTCTTGATTTGCCAATTTCGTTGATGCTATTATAAAGGAGTTTAGCATTAACTAATAATCGGTCGAGTTCTTGTTCAAAAAATTGTGCGGTGTGTTCGTTCCATGTTTTTGGATTTTTATCAAGTGCTTTAAAACTTTTTCCTAGTGTAGTGATGTATTCTTTTTTTTCGTGAACATCATTTATAAATATAGGAGGATATAAATCATACATTAAAATCCAATTTTTTGCAATTCTTGTTATTCTACCATTTCCGTCAACAAATGGATGAATTCTAATTAATTCGTGATGAAAATAGATGGCTTTGATTATCGGTGTTTTAATAGTTTCTAGTTTATAAAACAATTCCGAAACTAGACTACCAACTTTATTGGGTTCTGGACAAATATGTGCACCAATTTGAACGGTAGTTTTTCTATAACTATTGGGATGAACGCTATTGGTTGCTGGCGATATTAATCGAAGTAGTTGAAATAGTTGAATTTCTTTTTCAAAATTATTATGTACAATAATTTCTCCGATAACAAAATCGAGCGATAGCTTTAAGTTTTTTAAATACTCTGCTACTTCCTCTTCGTTTTGTGCTTCCATTTGAGCGTTTTTTATACTTAAAAGCTCTTTTAAATTATGCATTCCTTCCATGTAAATATCAAGAAGATCATCGTCTAAATGAAATCTACTATATATAATCAATCTGTAAATTGATTTTACGATGCGATTAATTTCGTTTAGTTTCCCTTGGTTTATTACTATTGTTTCAACTGGCAGTAGTTCCATTTTGTCGTTTACAAAAGGTTATTTTTTTTTCGTTAAATCAAAATTAAAGTTGGTGTTAATGATAAATCCATGATTGTTCTGAAACACATTTCTTTGGTCAATTTCTCTTCCTAGTTGTAAAGTTTGATTTAAATAACCCGCTTCAATTCTTAGGGTAGAATCAAATCGATAGCCAAGTAATAGTCCAATCCTGTTTTGATCAAAAACATTTTCATTTACATTTTTTCCAAATCCAATAAATAATTCATTGTAAGCGGCTAAGTAGGCTGTTTTATCTTTTATTTCATTACCTTTTAGTGGCATTTGAACTCTAAACATGTAGCGCAAACGGTTTAGAAACAAGTAATCATCTTCTACTGTTAATGTTGGTTGGGTATATCTTCCAACAAATCGTTGTTCGAGCATGAAACGATGCGACAAATCAAATTTTGAGATTTTATCAGTTATTGTGATCATTTGAAAGGCACGATGTTCTGTAAAATCTTTGCCAAAACCATTAATAGGATAATCACCATAAGGATAGGTTTCTATCCACGCATAACCTAATCTTAGTTGTATTTTTGGATTTATTTGATAGTTGACACCAACACGCAATAACCCTTGTTGTTTATCAGTGATGAGATTGTCTCTGCGCCACTGATATTCCGAATGGATGCTGAATTTTTCATTTAATTTGAATGTTCCAAAATAATTATACCAACCAATGGTGTTATTGTCATTCAGTCGTGTGTTTTGAGCTTGTACTTCAAGTAGCGAAGTACATAAAAGTAGCATTAGTAGTAAATTAATTTTCATAAAAAGTAGATTTAGAAAAAAAGGGCTGAAAGTTTTCAGCCCTAATTTAAACTATTTTGGAGAAAAAGGCAGAGATGATTTATGCACTATAATCCGCAACTTTCCATCTTTCCCTTTTTTGAAAACCCACGTTTTATCCACCATAACTTCTTTTCCATTTTTATCAGTAACCCAAACGTTACCCATCGTTATCGCTATAGAACCATAAATTTGAATACCTTCATTGTTTTTTCCAGCATTATCATATCTTGCTTTTACCCAAGGTGTCAAGGCAAAACCTTTGTCATTTGGATAATTGGGGTCACCACCAACGAAGTAAGCCAAAGCTCCTTTTTTATCATTTCTAAAAGTTTGGTCTCCATAGGCTAGTGTAGGTTTAAAAAACACTTTCCCAAAATCATAGTTGTAAGCCTCAGATAAAACTTGATTGGCAAACGCTTTATAGTCGCCACCTTCTTCTTTAATTTTTCCAATTTTTACTAAAGCGTCGCACCACGCTTGCTGTGCAGCATTTACTTCGTCATAAGTAATAATGGTTTGCGCGCCTTCTTCAACATATACTAATCCTAATTCATCAATTACTTTTTGAACATCGCTACTGGTTTTTGAAACAATTTTATCAGCCTCGTCTTGAACTTTTTGCGAAGCTTGATTACACGACGTTAATACTGCAGAAGTGATAGCTAATCCTAGAATAATTTTTTTTGCATTCATAGTTGTAAGTTTTTTAATGCCTACCTTTTACACAGTGTTCGGCTAGTCTGCTTTTGAAATTGGTTGTAAAAATATAATAGTAATACTATTAACATTAATACTTTAACTTTTAGTTCTGAAACTTTAACTTTTATTTGAATTTTTTAATCATGAGAAATGTCATGTTTTTACATTAACTTTCGCATTATTTTTGAATACAAATTGTTTAGTTATGAGTAAATATGTCACCGCAGCAGAGGCTGTAAAAGTTATTAAGTCAAATAGCAGAATTTATGTGCAAGCCGCAGCGGCAACGCCTTCCATTCTAACAAAAGCAGTAACAGAACGCGCAGCCGAATTGCGAAATGTTGAGGTTTGCCATTTGCATACCGAAGGTGATGCGCCTTATGCCAATCCAGATTTAGCCGAAAGTTTTCATGTTAACTCTTTTTTTATAGGCGCCAATGTGCGTCATACGCTTACCGCAGGAAATGGTTCTTATACGCCTGTATTTTTAAGCGAATTGCCCTCTTTATTTCGTAAAAATGTGGTGCCTTTAGATGTAGCATTTATCCATGTTTCGCCGCCAGACAGACATGGTTATTGTTCTCTTGGCGTTTCTGTTGAAGCTACTGTGGCAGCGATTGAAAACGCAAAAATTGTCATTGCACAAGTCAATCCGCAAATGCCAAGAACTTTTGGCGATGGTATTATTCACGTTTCCGAGATAGATTATTTGGTGGAAGTTGATGTGCCCATTTTTGCTCACGAAGAGTTGCCCTTTTCCAAAGAGGAAGAGCAAATTGGTAAATATGTGGCTTCGTTAATTGAAGACCGAAGCACGTTGCAAATGGGAATTGGGTCGATTCCAAATGCAGCGTTGGCGCAATTAAAAAACCATAAAGATTTGGGATTACACACCGAGATGTTTTCAGATGGTGTGATTGATTTAATAGAAAGCGATGTGATCAATTGCAATTATAAAGGCACACTGCGAGGAAGAATTTTAGCCACATTTCTGATAGGTTCAAAACGATTGTATGATTTTGTGAACGACAATCCGTTTATTGAAATGAAAGAATCTTCCATGGTGAACGATACAGCACGTATTCGTAAAAATCCCAAAATGGTAGCCATCAATTCAGCGATAGAAGTAGACGTCACAGGACAAGTTTGTGCCGATTCTATTGGTGCAAAAATGTATTCTGGCGTTGGCGGACAAATGGATTTTATTCGTGGAGCCTCATTAAGCGAAGGCGGAAAAGCCATTATCGCCTTACCATCAATTACCAAAAGAGGGGAAAGCCGAATTGTTCCTTATTTGAAACAAGGCGCAGGTGTAGTGACCACGCGTTCTCATGTGCAATACATCATTACCGAAAATGGTATAGCCGATTTATATGGTAAAACACTAAAACAACGCACAGCCGAAATGATTAAAATTGCACATCCTAACCATCAAGAAAGTATTGAAAAGGCGTATTATGATATGTTGAAATAATAAACTTTATCAAAGGAATTTTAGTACAGAGACTTTTTGAGAAGGTAATCTGATAGTGCATTTGTGATTTTTGTATAGAAAAAAACCAGATTAGATATAGCTTTTTTTAGTTTTATCTGATATTTGATTGTTGACCGTTATTGGAATAAATTGCAAATCCCCGTTATCTGGGTTTACAATAAATACTGAGTATATAAATTCAAAAGTTCACTCGGCAATTTAGATACTCAGTATCTAGCTCCAATTGACTTCGGTTTAACCCACATACTCAGTTTTCAACCCCAATATAATCCGCGGGAAGGTAAACGCGCTGCGTCTAGCTCCAATTGATTTTGCGGGAAGGTAAACGCGCTGCGTCTAGCTCCAATTGATTTTGCGGGAAGGTAAACGCGCTGCGTCTGGCTCCAATTGACTTTGCGGGAAGGTAAACGCGCTGCGTCTAGCTCCAATTGATTTTGCGGGAAGGTAAACGCGCTGCGTCTGGCTCCAATTTAGTTCGCGGGAAGATAAACGCGCTGCGTCTAGCTCCAATTTAGTTCGCGGGAAGGTAAACGCACTGCGTCTAGCTCCAATTGATTTTGCGGGAAGGTAAACGCGCTGCGTCTAGCTCCAATTTAGTTCGCGGGAAGGTAAACGCACCGCGTCTAGCTCCAATTTAGTTCGCGGGAAGGTAAACGCGCTGCGTTTAATAATAAAAAATACTTTTACTTGATGTTTATATATTTACAATCCTACTAAAAGTGACTTCCCAGTCATTACAACGGGTTTTTCAATGCCCATTAGTTCTAAAATAGTAGGAGCAAGGTCGCCCAGAACGCCATCTTGCACTCTAATCTGGTCTTTATCAACCAAAATAATCGGCACTGGGTTGGTGGTATGCGCCGTGTTTGGTGAGCCATCAGGATTAATCATCGTTTCACAATTGCCATGGTCGGCAATGATGATAGTAGTATAATTGTTTTCTAAAGCGGTTTCTACCACTGCTTTCACACAAACATCTACGGCTTCACACGCTTTGATAGCGGCTGCCATTACGCCAGTATGTCCTACCATATCGCCATTGGCAAAGTTGAGACAAACAAAATCAACTTCTCCTTTTTTAAGTTCAGGAACTAAAGCGTCTTTTAATTCAAAAGCGCTCATTTCGGGTTGCAAATCATAGGTAGCCACTTTTGGAGAGTTTCTCAAAATGCGTGTTTCTCCTTGAAAAGGTATTTCTCTACCGCCAGAAAAGAAGAAGGTAACATGCGGATATTTTTCGGTTTCAGCAATTCGAATTTGCGTTTTATGGTGTTTTTCTAATACTTCTCCCAGCGTTTCCGTTAGGTTATCCTTGTCATAAATCACATGAACATTTTGATACGTATCGTCATAATTGGTCATGGTGACATAGTATAAATTCAGTTTGTGCATATTGAATTCATGGAAATCTTTTTGCGAAAGCGCTTCCGTCAACTCGCGTCCTCTATCGGTTCTAAAGTTGAAGAAAATCACCACATCGTCATTTTGAATAGTAGCCAATGGTTTACCGTTTGCATCAACAGCAGTTAATGGCTGAATAAATTCATCGGTTACATCCTCAGCATAACTAGTCGCTATGCTTTCCACGAGATTAGTAGTAGGTTTTCCGGTTCCGTTAACGACCAAATCATAGGCTAATTTTACACGTTCCCATCGTTTATCTCTGTCCATAGCATAATATCGACCAATGACCGAAGCAATTTTAACAGAAGTATTTTGAATATAATTTTCTAAATCTTGAATGTATCCTTTACCCGATTTTGGATCCACATCTCGACCATCAGTAAAAGCATGTACAAACACATTTTTTAAACCAAAATCCTGCGAAGCATCAATTAATCCGCGAAGATGTGAAGTGTGTGAATGTACGCCACCATCAGAAACCAATCCTAAAAAATGAACCGCTTTGTTATGGTCTTTCGCATATTGAAAAGCATCGAGCAAGGGCTTTTCGTTGTTCATGGCTTTATTGGCGACAGCCAAATTGATTTTGGCTAAATCTTGGTACACAATTCTACCTGCGCCAAGGTTCATGTGACCTACTTCGCTGTTTCCCATTTGACCTTCGGGCAAACCTACGTTGAGACCATCAGTTCTTAGTTGCGCATTGGGATATTTTGTATAAAGGCTATTTATAAAAGGGACATTGGCGTTGTCAATAGCAGAAACTTTGGGATCGGGTGATTTTCCCCAACCGTCCAAAATCATTAGAATAACTTTTTTGTTCATTGGTACATATTTTGAACAAAGTTAAGGCTAAAATTTGTTTTTTAGAAACGCTGTCTTGTGGAAGGCTTAGTAAATGTTTTAGAAAGTTGTAATTTTTTTAATGAATTATAATCAATAAAATAACGAACACTGATGGAGAAAATGTGGTTCAGATTTTGTGAATTGACGGCATCATTAAAATTGGAGTTGAACTCTCTTGAAAAATTTCTACTAAATAGTTGCGAGTTATTTCGATATAAAACCGTAACCTGACTGCCAGGAGTAAACCACCAAACATAGGAAAAGTCTAAATTCCATAGATTTAAATTTGTATTTCGGTTTGTGGTAAAGTCGTTATTTGGCAGTAAACTTCCGTCATTTTGTAACGTTAAAATAGCATCATTAATGGCGTATGACCAGTAATGACGCAAGTTGAGGTTAAAGTTCATGGTTTCATTGACCGAGAATTTACCTTGAATGGTATTTTCAATTGTTATTCTTTTTCTTCGAGCAAAAATAGAATTATCGTTTTCGTCAAAGGCAATCCAACCCACATCATTATTGGTTCGGTCGTAAGTAAAATTATAAACTAACGAAAATTTATCACTGAAACGGTAACGAGGATTAATCAAAAAGCCATAGTTAATCCAATCTTTTTCAAAAAATTTGGTTACATAAGGATTTAAATCGATGGCAAATTTCCTGTTGAAGTTAGATGAAAAGTAAACAAAACCGCCAGCTGAACCGGGAAACATTACAAATCTTCCTTCGCTGTTGGCACGAGGTTCATAGAAATCAGCCACTTCTAATGGTCGCGATCTGACACCAAAACCGAAATAATCATTTTTTTTAGTGGTTAAATCGGCTCCAATCCTTGTGTTATTTTGCTGCAACATTCCCGTTCTGTTGTCAAACTCGATATAATTATTAAAGTTGACACTAAAAGAATTGAAAACTTTGGTAGGATTTAAAATTCTATAGCTTTGGTTGAGATAAAGTCCATGATAATTTGTTTGAAAATTTATTCCAAAGTCGTTATTATCATAATCTCTTGAGACATAAACACCACCAGTATTAAAACGGTATTTTCCTTTTGTTTTTCCAAAATTGAAATAAGAACTCATTCCTTTTTTATCCTCAAGATTGGGTTCTTCGTTAACATAACTGTATTTAAAATCTCCAGCGATATTATAGGAGTTAGACCTTGTATTTAAGTCCCAAACTAAGGCAGAAACATTAGCATCTCGAAAATCGCCATTCCGAACAACATTAGTATTAACAAAAGCGATGGAAGAATTTTTACGAAATCGTTGATCCAATACCATTATATTAAAATTGGTGAATGGCGCAATTTGCTTTACTCTCGTTTCTCCTGTGTCTTCATTTCTGATGATGACATTAGTGTTTTCAGTCATTGCGTTGAGAACTCCAATACCTAAACCGCCTTTAGTTCGTCCAGAAATTTTAGTGGCATTAATTAATCCGATGGCACTTGGGTTCTCAATGACAGTTTCGTTATCCGCAATGTCGAAAGCAGGAACTTCGCCAATTCGTCGGGAATAAAAAAGATTTCCTTTGTTAAACAAATCGGTTCCTTCCGTAAAAAACGGACGGTTTTCCGCAAATTGTTGTTCAAAAGCGGTTAAATTTAAAATGACATTATCAAATCGTACTTGCCCAAAATCGGGCACTAAAATAGCATCAAGAGTGAAAGCATCTGTTAAGCCATATTTTATGTCTAGACCACCGCGGAATTCACCAATTGTTTTTTGGGAAGCATTTCCAGATAAATAAGTAGAGGCATAGGGAATCAAAAATAAACGGGTAGGAGTTTTAATGTTTTCAATTCCTTCTAATATTCCCGCCTGAATACTTTCGTTTGTAATTTGGTTACTGATTAAACTCCATGTATTTTGGCTGCGATCTTGTCTTACTTCCCGATAAAAATTTAAACCCCATACTTGCTTTTGAGCTTCAGGAAAACGCAGTGCTGCAAAAGGAATTTTCATCTCCACAACCCAACCTTTATCTGTAATTCTGGCTTTGCTTTCCCAAATAGCGTCCCAAGTAAAATCTTCGCCAGTAGTTTCAGTATAAACACCATCTTGTTGAACTCCTGCAGCGCTTACAAAAAACCGGAATTCTTGTTGACCATCATTAAAACCATTTAAAAAAATACCAAAATGATCGGCAGTGGCAAAATCATCGCGTAAAGTAAATTCGGAAAGAATTTCTTTCGGTTGATCATCACGCATGAAGGCGGCTACAAAAATTGCTTCATCGGTGTAAACAATTTTAACTTCGGTGTCTTTATTGTCTGGGATTAGCTTTCCATTATCTGGAAATAACTCTACAAAATTTTTGGCAACAGGAACATTTTGCCATGCACTTTCATCAAATTTTCCGTCAATGGTTATCTTACTATCAATCCTTATAGCTTGCAGCGTTTTTTTCTGACTACAAACAGTGCCCGAAAAGAGTAGCGCGTAAAAGAAAAAAAGGTAAGAATACTTGGGCATGTAATAGTAAATTGCGGAAACAAAAATAACTATTTAATTGATATTTACAAGTCTACGTGATGAACCAAAACCTTTTTTTTTTTTTTTTGTATTAATTAAGTTTTACTTAAAAAAGTGAAAAATATTTTGAATCGGTACATTAGGATGATATATTTGCCTCAACCAAAGCTATTTTAAACCTATTGAAACCAATGAATTACAAACATTTCTACGCGTTGTTTTTTCTTTTGCTGATGTCTTTCAGTAGTTTTCCTGATAAAACAATAACAGCAATCCCGGCAATTAAAGCAGATGAAAATACTGTTTCTAAGAGTGTGATTGTATACAATCAATTAAATCCAAATACTTTTCAACTTCCCAGTTTAGAGAGTTTTAGTATTGCTTTGAACGGTTTTTATCTTCTGAAAGAAAAGGGATTAATTCAAAAGAATATTTTGACTTTAGTTGACTTTAGCCTTTCATCAAACGCAAAAAGAATGTGGGTTATTGATTTAGATAAAAATTTAGTTTTGTTTCAAACTTTAGTGGCTCATGGTAGAAATACAGGTGAAGAATATGCCAAGGAGTTTTCGAATAAAGCAGAATCGTATCAAAGTAGTGTAGGATTTTATGCTACCGCTGAAATTTATACCGGAAAGCACGGTAAATCTTTAAAACTTGATGGTTTAGAAAAAGGTTTAAATGATAAAGCCAGAGAAAGAGCGGTTGTTATTCACGGTGCTGAGTATGTTTCAGAGTCGTTTATCAAACAAAACAAACGGTTAGGAAGAAGCCAAGGTTGTCCAGCAGTTCCCATTGAAATGAATAACAAGATTATTGAAGTAATTAAAGATAAATCGTGTTTGTTTATTTATCATCCTTCTGCGAAGCAACAAATTTTAACCAAACTAGTTTCTTAGTTTTTTGTACATTACAAAGTGTAACCCAACGTCTTTGATGTCGAATGAATTTCCTATTATTGAGTAACCCATTTTTTCATAAAAT
This sequence comes from Flavobacterium aureirubrum, assembly GCF_038739835.1. Taxonomy (NCBI): domain Bacteria; kingdom Pseudomonadati; phylum Bacteroidota; class Flavobacteriia; order Flavobacteriales; family Flavobacteriaceae; genus Flavobacterium; species Flavobacterium aureirubrum. The sequence goes on along the minus strand of NZ_JBCGDO010000001.1, from coordinate 390,863 downwards.
CCAACCGCGGTTACCCTGGCATTGAACCAAATTAGCTTTTTATTTTGAGACATCATTTCCATTTCGCAATGAGCTACTAATTGTTGACCGAAACCTTTTCTTTGATTTTTTTCTAACACAGCCATACCTCTAATTTGTATTTGTTCTTTTTCTTCAAAAAGAATATTTTCATTCTCATAAACCGAAATTACTCCTTGAATTTTCTCGTTTTCAAATAATCCATAATGAAATGTTGTTGGTAAATCATCTCCTTCAAAAAAGCAACTTTCAATTGGTTTTCCTTGTCGCAAAACGGGTTGTCTAACTTCGTAGGTTTGTGAAACGGCAATCCCTTTTACTGTTATCATGGTACAATTTATGTTTAACACAGTGGTCTTGTTTAGGTTAACTTGTTGCAAAGCTGCAAACAAATTTTTTATAAAAAAATTTGCACCTAAGAAAACAAATTACATATATTTGCACTCACAAAAGCGGAAGTAGCTCAGTTGGTAGAGCTCCAGCCTTCCAAGCTGGTTGTCGCGAGTTCGAGCCTCGTCTTCCGCTCTAAACCTCAAACGAAAGTTTGAGGTTTTTTATTTTCCTAGAAAAGCTAAATCATTTTCTGGTTCAATTTCCGTTGGGGTTTCATTTTGTCTAAAAATTCTAGCTGACAGATTTCCTTTTAAAATTATTTTTTCGCCAGTAACTTCGAGCCAACTTCCTTCGCGCAAGCCCAAAACAGGAATGGTATTAAAATTATGAAACTCTTTTATCCTAGTTTCGCGTGTTTCGCCCATGTGTTTGCTTTGCAAATCAGCATCAAGATAATGCGGGTTTAGATTAAACGGCAGTAAGCCCAGTGTTTTAAAACTTGGCGGATAAATTATAGGCATATCATTGGTAGTTTGCATCGTCAAACCCGCAATATTGCTTCCTGCACTTGAACCCAAATAAGGTGTTCCGTTTTCAATAACTTTTGCCAAAACATCCATTACTTTATTTCCGTACAATTGACTTACCAGTAAAAAAGTATTTCCACCACCGGTAAAAAGTCCTTGTGCGCTCTGAATTGCTTCAATAGGATTATCAAATTCATGCAAACCTTTTACACTTTTGTTTATTTTGGCGAAAGCCAAACGAACATTTTCGGTGTAATCATCATGAGAAATTCCTCCAGGACGAGCATAGGGAATAAATAAAATTTCCTCGCATGCCGCAAAATGTTGCTCTAAAACAGGTAAAAGATAATCTAGGTATTTTCCGCCATGTAAAGTTGACGTACTGGCAATAATAAGTTTTTTCATCACTGATTTTTTAGTAAATCAAAAGTACAGTTTTTACTCATTTTAATTTAACATATTTTTACAATACTATAATTAAAAATTTAGTCAATTTTGGGTATCGGGAATTTATTTTCTTATGATGAAACTAATATGGATGGTTTTATTTTTAAATGTGCCAATTTTTGGGTTTTCTCAATCGTCGGACTTAGTTTTTTTGAGAGGAAAAGTCATTAGTGCCAGTAAAGAAGTTAAAGATATAAATGTGATCAACCTTCGTTCGCAAAATAGCACAATTACAAACGACAATGGGAATTACTCCTTGTTTGTAAAAATTGGCGATACCTTACAATTTTCGGGTTGGCAAACCAGAACAAAAAATCATGTCATTCATGAAGCCGATTTGTCAAAAAAATTGTTGGTTTTACATCTCGAGCCACAAGCTATTCCTTTGGACGAAGTAACGATTATTGACTATAAAAATATCAACGCGGTGTCGCTAGGAATTTTAGAAAAGCCAGCAAAAAAATATACGCCAGCCGAAAGAAAATTAAAAGTAGCAAAGGATTTTGATGTGGGTTTTTATGAAATTATGGTGCCCAATATTTTTTTTAGTATTGACCCAATAATTAATGCTATATCAGGACGAACAGCAGCGTTAAAAAAAGACCTCGAAATTGAGCGTAAACAGGCTGTTATCAAAAACATTGAAATACTATACAACGATACTTTTTTTATTGAAAAACTAAAAATTCCCAGTGACTATGTGAAAGGATTTTTATTTTATGTTTCAGATAGTGAGGAATTAAAAAAGGTTTTGCCGACAAAAAATAAAACAAAAATCGAATTTGTATTGGTTAAATTGTCAAAAGAATATCTTCAAATTAGTAAACAATGAGGAAGCATTTTCTCCTATTTTTTTCTTTATTATGTTACAGTTTAGTCATTGCTCAAGAGGATGAACTACATTTTATGAGGGGAAAAGTTATTTGTGAAAATATCGATTTGAGTTCGGTCATTATCGAAAATCAACGTTCGCAAAGTATCGTCAATCCCGAAAGCAATGGTAACTTTTCATTGTTTGTGAAAACAGGCGACAAACTTGTTTTTCGCGGATTGGCAGTAGACACAAAAACAGTTGAAATTTCGAAAGAAGACCTTTCAAAAAAAATAGTAACCATTACCTTGTTTCCTAAAGTTATTCCACTGGAAAATGTTGAAATTAAAACGTATCCTAATATTAATGCTGTTTCGCTAGGGATATTAGAAAAACCTGCAAAAAAATATACGCCAGCCGAAAGAAGGCTTGCCGCAGCGGGAGAATTTCATTGGTACAGTCCGTTGTTAATACCATTAGGAGGAATGAGTGTTGACGGTTTGATAAATGCTATAAGTGGCAGAACGGCAATGCTGAAAAAGGAACTTGAAGTAGAGAAAAAGGAAATGCTCTTAAAAAAAATCGAATATCAGTTTGATTTGGAATTTTTTACCAATGATTTAAATATTCCTCAAGAATACGTCAAAGGATTTTGGTATTTTGCCATTGAAGAACCGCGATTAGTGGCAGAAATTAATGCTAGAAATAAAGCCATGTCAAAATTTATTTTCGCTGAATTGGCCACAAAATATTTGGAATTACTCCATTCACAAAGCAAATAGTTTTATTACTTTTGGAAGATGAAAAAAATAGGCATACTTTTTTTGTGTTGCACCTTATTATTTGAATTTACATCGTTTAAAGCGCATCGTTTCTATACGGCTATTTTTCAAATAAATTATGTTCAACCCAAAAAAATGGTGCAAATTACCACTCGTATTTTTGTTGATGATTTAAATAATGCACTAAAAAATCAGTTCCATAAAAACACCTACTTGGGAACTGATAAAGAGTCGGCTCAAGATATTGAATTAATGAAAAAATATTTTGCAGATAAGTTCAAATTATCAATCAACGGAAAATTTCACGCGATGAATTATTTAAGTAAGGAAATTGAAGACGATGTAGTAGTTTGTTATTTAAATATCAAAGATATATCGAAGTTAAACACGCTTGAAATAGAAAATTCAGTCATCGTTGAGATACATCCAGAACAGCAAAATATTATCCAGTTTAATGATAACGGGAACAAAAAAAGTTTGTTGTTATCAGGCGACACAATTAAAGGAATGTTAAAATGATGTTCCTTTCATTACCACAACTAAAATAATTTTACATTTACATTCGTTAAAATAAGGCTATGAAACTAATAACTAAAATAGTAACTTTTTTATTTTTGATTTTTACAAGCATAAATCTTGCACAAGAAGTATCAAAAACAACCAATTTAGAATATAGAAATCCGGATAAGTTCAAACAGATGTATGATATAATGGCCACGCCCAATATGTATCGTACAGCTTCTGGCGCACCAGGACCAGAATATTATCAGCAACAAGCCGACTACAAGATTGATATTGAATTAGATGATAAGAATCAAAAATTATATGGTAGAGAAACCATCACTTATACCAATAATGCTAAAGAGTCGCTAGACTATTTATGGTTGCAGTTAGACCAAAACGAAAAAGCCAGAAATTCTAATTCTCCCTTAGTTGAAAACAATAAAACCGATCCTGCATTTACAACTCAAGCATTTTCGAGAAAATATTTAGAGCAAGATTTTGATGGTGGCTTTAATATTGAATATGTCAACGATTCACAAGGTAAACCGATGACTTACACGATTAACCAAACCATGATGCGAGTGGAGTTGCCCAAAGTATTAAAACATGGCGAAAAGATTTCGTTTTCCATAAAATGGTGGTATAATATCAATAATTATTTAATTGATGGCGGTCGTTCTGGCTACGAACATTTTGATAAAGACGGAAATAATTTATATGTGATTGCGCAGTTTTATCCAAGAATGGCAGTCTATAACGATGTGGAAGGATGGCAAAATATGCAATTTTGGGGAACAGGCGAGTTTGCTTTGCCATTTGGTAATTTTGAGGTAAACATCACCGTTCCAGCCGATCATATTCTAGAAGCAACGGGAACATTATTAAATAGAAGCGAAGTTTTTACAGCCGAACAGTTACAACGCTATAAATTGGCTGAAAAAACATTTGATAAGCCGGTAATTATTGCTACTCAAGCCGAAGCCGAAGCGAGAGAAAAAGGATTTTCAACCGCCAAAAAAACATGGAAATTTAAAGCAGAAAATGTGCGTGACTTCGGGATTTCTACCTCAAGAAAATTCATTTATGATGCCATGGCAGTGAAAACAGGAAATACAACATCTATGGCTATTTCTTTGTATCCAAAAGAAGGAAATCCGCTGTGGGAAGAATATTCTACAAGAATGGTGGCACATACTTTAAAAAGTTATTCTAGCTATACTTTTGATTATCCTTATCCAAAAGCAATTTCAGTCAATGCAAGAGATCAAGGAATGGAATATCCCATGATTTGTTGGAATTATGGTCGTCCTGATGAAACTGGAAAATATACTGACCAAACTAAGTATGGCATGTTAGGTGTAATTTGTCATGAAATAGGACACAATTATTTTCCTATGATTGTTAATTCCGACGAACGTCAATGGTCCTGGATGGATGAAGGATTGAACACCTTTTTAGAATATTTAACCGAAATGACTTTTGATCCAAAATTTCCTGCGCGTCGCGGACCAGCTAAAAATATTGTTCCCTACATGAGTGGTGACCAAAAAGGATTAGAACCTATTATGACCAATTCCGAAAGTATACGTCAATTTGGAAACAACGCTTATGGAAAACCAGCAACAGGATTAAATATTCTGCGCGAAACCATCATGGGTCACGAGTTATTTGATTATGCTTTTAAAACCTATGCTAATCGTTGGAAATTTAAACATCCAACACCGGAAGATTTTTTTAGAACTATGGAAGATGCTTCAGCAGTTGATTTAGACTGGTTTTGGCGCGGTTGGTTTTATACGACGGATTATACTGATATTGGAGTAAAAGAGGTAAAAAAGTATTTTGTAAGTAATGAGCCTACAAAAGAAGTGGCCGAGTTCATGAAAAATAGACGTCGTCGTGATACAAAGCCTGGCGCAATGGTCTATATGGTTGCCGAAGGGAGCGAAGATTTTAAACCTGAAATGAATAAACCATTTAAAATTGTAGATTACAAAGCACTAGCTGACTATGTAAATGAAAATTTTACCGCCGAAGAAAAAGCAAAATTGAGCGAACCAAAATATTTTTATCAAGTTACTTTCAATAAACCCGGCGGATTAGTAATGCCAATTATTGTGGAGCTTACGTTTGAAGATGGCACCACTGAAAACCATTACTTTCCGGCACAAATTTGGAGAAAAAATGACCAAGAAGTAAGCAGAACGTTTGCCACTCAAAAAGCGGTTTCGAAAATTCTTGTAGACCCAAAATTGGAAACAGCAGATATTGATACATCTAATAATTCGTGGCCAAAAACAGAAGAAAAATCAAAATTTGACTAGTAGAAGTTTGTAACTTTGCAAATCTAAATAAAGCAATTCAAAACTATGTTCGGAATAGGTGGAGGCGAATTAATATTCATTATTTTTATAGCATTGATGCTTTTTGGATCTGACAAAATTCCAGAAATAGCAAGGACTTTAGGGAAAGTTATGGCACAAATGAAAAATGCTACCAACGAAATTAAAAGCGAAATTCAAAAAGGTGCTGAATCTAACGGAATTGATACGTCGCTAAAAGATTTGACTTCTTCATTCACTTCAGAAGTTGATAAGGTAAAAGAAGGTTTAGATGCTAATTTAACCAATCCAGTAACTAAAGCTACGCAGGACATCGAGGAAATAACAGGTCCAATAAAAAGACAAATGTAATGCTCGAAAAAATCATTCAACTAGATAAAGAGCTTTTCGTTTTTCTAAACGGATTAGGTTCGGAATCTTTTGATGGACTTTGGTTGATGATTACAAAACAATGGAATTGGGCGCCGTTTTTTTTATTGATTTTTTATCTTTTACAAAAAAAAATAGGCTGGAAAAACTTCGGGTTTTATATCCTTTTTACGGCTCTTTTAATTCTTGTTTGCGACCAAACAGCCAATCTCTTTAAAAACGGATTTGAGAGATTAAGACCTTGTAACGATGAAGAGTTAAAAGGAATTATAAGAATTGTAAAATCTAGTAAATCGTTTAGTTTTTTCTCAGGACATGCCACAAACTCTATGGCAACAACTGTTTTTACTTTTATGGTTTTAAGAAAATTTTATAAACACAGTTATTGGTTATTTGTGTTTCCTTTAATCTTTGCCTACAGTAGAATTTATTTAGGATTGCATTTTCCTCTAGATATATTGGCAGGTTATGCGTTTGGCGCTTCGATGGGATTGGTTTGTTTTAAATTGTATAGAAGGTATATTCTTCGTACTTCGTAAATTGTACTTCGTATATTTATTTTACCCTCGAAACTGTCAGTCCATCTCTGATAGGCAACAATACAGTTTCTACTCGAGAGTCGTTTTTTAATAGTTGGTTGTATTCCAGCAGAATTTCGGTAGTAATATCGCCTTGTTTTACTTCTTCTAAAACTTTTCCACTCCACAACACATTATCCGAAAGTATAATTCCACTTTTGTTCATCATTGGTACAATTAGATGAAAATAATTGATGTAGTTTTCCTTGTCAGCGTCAATAAAAACCAAATCATATTTTTTATTTAAAGTCGGAATGATTTCCAATGCATTACCTAGATGTTGAATGATTTGGGCTTTCCACTGGCTTTTATCAAAATATTTTCTTTGAAAATCAAAAAGTTCCTCTTCAATGTCCAAGGTATCGATGGTGCCATTTTCGGCTAAACCTTCGGCTAAACAAAGTGTAGCATAACCAGTATAAGTACCTACTTCAAGTATGTTTGTCGGATGAATGATTTTAGAAAGCATACTCAGTACTCTTCCTTGAAAATGGCCACTCAACATACGTGGTTGCAGAATTTTTTGATGGGTTTCTTTATTCAATTGCGCCAATAATTCAGGCTCGTTTTCAGAATGATTGGTTACATAAATATCTAGTTCGTCGGAAATGAAGTTCATAACGTTATTTTTGATTAAATAAATTGGCTAAAAAATCAAATGAATTTTCAATTTCTAAATCATAATTATAGAGAGCAAATCTATATTCAAATTTATTTTTTACACCTAATAAGTAATTTATTAATATTTTCTCGTCGGGTTTTAATTTTGATTTTTTTTTCAATTTATATAGATAATAATTTTTTTCTGGTCCAATCACTTTAGCCACTATTTCAATATCATTTTTATTTAAATAATCTAAAAATTCTAAATCTAATTCTTTTAAACTTTTTAAATTTAATTTAGAACCGTTTGTAAAAACTATTTTATTAGGATCCAATTTTCTATATTCAAGAAAAGTGTTTTTCTCGTCTTTGAATGTTTCACAATGACTTACAAAATAATCATCTGTTCTTGCAAATTTTTCCCATTTCCCATTATTCATTAGCTTATACGATTTGGTAACTTTTTTATTATCAACAACTGATATAGAATCGTATTGACTAAAACAAGTTAAAGAAAAAAGTAAAATTAACGACTGTAGTAATTTTTTCATTTATTGAATCTTTTCACAAAAATACAAATTAACAACTAATCAAAATACCCTAAATTTGCGCTATGGAAATCGAGAAAAAAGACATCCGAAGTTTATCCAAAGAGCAATTGCGCGATTTTTTTGTGGCCAATGGTGACAAAGCTTTTCGTGGCAATCAAGTGTATGAATGGTTATGGAGTAAAGCGTCACATAGTTTTGATGACATGACCAATGTTTCTAAAGAAACGCGAACGATGCTCGAAAACAACTTCGTGATTAATCATATCAAGGTTGATACCATGCAACGTAGCGAAGATGGCACGGTTAAAAATGCGGTTCGTTTGCACGATGGACTTATTGTAGAAAGTGTTTTAATTCCAACAAATACCAGAACTACTGCATGTGTTTCTAGTCAAGTGGGTTGTAGTTTGGATTGTAGTTTTTGTGCTACGGCTCGATTAAAACGAATGCGAAATCTTGAACCTGGCGAAATCTACGACCAAGTCGTGGCAATAGATAGAGAAAGCCGTTTGTATTACAATCGGCCGCTTTCTAACATCGTTTTTATGGGAATGGGCGAACCGTTTATGAATTACAACAACGTGATGAAAGCCATTGACATGATTACATCGGAAGAAGGTTTAGGCATGTCACCCAAACGAATTACGGTTTCGACTTCGGGAGTTTCAAAAATGATAAAAAAAATGGCTGATGATGCGGTAAAATTCAAATTAGCGGTTTCATTACATTCTGCTATTGAAGAAACTAGAAATCGAATTATGCCGTTTACCAAAAACTTCCAATTGCCCGAATTGAAAGAAGCTTTGCAATATTGGTATCAAAAAACCAAAAGCAAAGTCACCTACGAATATGTGGTTTGGAAAGGAATTAATGACGATAAAGCGTCGATTGATGCTTTGGTAAAATTCTGCAAATACGTTCCGTGCAAAGTCAATTTAATCGAGTACAATCCAATCGATGATGGCGAATTCCAACAAGCTTCTGATCAATCTATCGAAAACTATATCAAAGCGTTAGAGCAAAATGACATCGTTGCAAAAGTAAGAAGAAGTCGCGGAAAAGACATCGATGCTGCTTGTGGACAATTAGCCAATAAATCATAAATTTTAAATTATTTGGAGCGATACGTTTGCGCATTGTAATCCACCATTTTCCTGCTTTCCAGTTCAATCTTTTATGAATTGCCACGTTTAAACCCGTCGCAATTCATAAAAGGATTTTCATTGCAAATGAAATTCATCGAACTCCTATGAAAATTATTAATAAAGTGAGATAATCAGGGCTAATTCAGTTTCTGTATTGGATAAATTTAGTATCTAATATAATTTTCTTTGCGACTTGGTGACAAATACAAAGTATATCTAGAAATTAGAACTAGAATACCGTTAAGATTATTATAACACTGACGCTACTTCGAGCAAAACTCCTATTTTTGTATTCGTAAATGAACATCACCGCCCAAATAAAACAACCCATTCAAGAGGAAATGGAACTTTTCGAGAAAAAGTTCTTTGAGTCAATGTCCTCAAAAGTGGCATTGTTAAACAGAATTACCTATTATATCGTTAACCGAAAAGGAAAACAAATGCGACCGATGTTTGTTTTTTTGGTTGCCAAAATGCTCTCTGATTCTGATCAAGTAAACGAACGAACCTATCGTGGAGCAAGTGTAATCGAACTTATTCACACAGCAACATTGGTTCACGATGATGTTGTGGATGATAGTAATCGGCGTCGCGGATTTTTCTCTATTAATGCGTTGTGGAAAAATAAAATTGCCGTTTTAGTTGGTGATTATTTATTGTCAAAAGGATTATTGCTTTCCATTGACAACGGCGATTTCGACTTACTTCAAATAATATCCGTAGCCGTTCGCGAAATGAGTGAAGGCGAATTACTTCAAATAGAAAAGGCACGAAGATTAGACATAATTGAAGATGTTTATTATGAAATTATCCGGAAAAAAACAGCCACTTTAATTGCCTCGTGCTGTGCGCTTGGAGCAAAATCAGTTTCCGAAGATGCAATTTTAGTAGAAAAAATGAGACTTTTTGGTGAACTCATCGGAATGGCTTTTCAAATTAAAGACGACCTTTTTGATTACACCGATGATGCCATTGGGAAACCAACCGGAATTGACATCAAAGAACAAAAAATGACATTGCCATTGATTTATGCGTTAAATAATTGTTCACCAAAAGAAAAAAGTTGGTGCATCAATTCTATTAAAAATCACAACAAAGATAAAAAACGCGTAAAAGAAGTAATCCAATTTGTAAAAGACAAAAACGGACTAACATATGCTGAACAAAAAATGGCACAATTCCAACAAGAAGCACTCTCATTACTTCAAGATTTTCCAAATTCTACCTATAAAGAAAGTCTGATTTTAATGGTTAACTATGTTATCGATAGAAAAAAATAGAAAATCAACTTCAAAAGTCAATTTCAATTGCAATAGTTTAACGTAAACTTTGTCATTCCGTAGGAATCTCCTAATTCAAGTTAAATTTAATACTTTTCTTTACAGTTGGTAATTCCGTAGAAATCTCAATTTTTTTAAATAAAAAACACACTGATAATTAGTGATTTGAATTATTTTTTAACTTTAATTCAAAATTTTTAATTGTGTCATGCAACCATTTTCCATCGACAGTCGTCTATGCTAATAGAAGTCTTAACCAATATCAAAAATCAACGACAATTTCAATGTCATATTTTTAAAATTGAATTTTGAGATTTGAAATTGAATTTGAAATTTTAAATGAAAGTAATCAACTTACATAAAGAGGAAAAGGAAGTAATCGAAATGGCTGTCGAAAATAATCGTCATGCACAACATCAGATTTATTCTAAATATGCTCCAAAAATGCTAAGCGTTTGCCGTCAATATATTAAAGATGTCCATCAGGCGGAAGATATAATGATAACTGCTTTTATGAAAGTGTTTACCAATTTGCACCATTTCAAACACGAAGGAAGTTTTGAAGGTTGGATTAGACGAATAATGATTAACGAATGCATTTCATTCATCAGAGTTCAAAAGAAAGTAAAGTTTCTAGAAGACGAAAACTTTGTTGAGGAAAAAGCAAACAATATAGAAAGCCAGTTTTCAGTTGAAGACATTCAGTTTTTGATAGACAATTTGCCCGATGGTTACAAAATGGTTTTTAATCTTTATTGTATAGAAGGTTATAAGCATCAGGAAATTGCTTCGATGCTGGGAATAAGTGAAGGAACTTCAAAATCACAATTGTCTCATGCTCGAAAAATGCTTCAGGACAATGTTTTAAAATTAAAAAATTATGAAATGAGCGTATCGAAAAGGAATCTATAATGAATTATTTGCTTAGCGAATTCAATGAGACAAAAAAAAACAATATTAAAAACGAATTAAAATGGAACCGAATAATATAGAAAATCAAATCAGAGAAAAGTTGAATTCGAGAGAAATTCAGCCTTCTAATCAAGCTTGGGATCGATTGGATGCCATGCTAACCGTTGCCGAAGAAAAAAAAACAAAGCGTTCTTTTTTCTCTTTTACATATATTGGAATTGCTGCCAGCGTATTGGTTTTAGTAACACTTGGTCTGTTTTTGTTCAATCAAAAAGGAAGTGAAATAGAACTCAATAATACGGTTGTGGAAACTGAAACAAAAGTGGATTCAACAACAAAAAATTCAAATTCTAATAACGAAACGTCAATTCAAGTACCTGCGAAAGTAAGTGCATCAAAGCAAGTTGTTGTTATTTCAAAAAATGCACAACCCGCAACCCGCAACTCGCAGCTTATAATTCGCAACCCGCAAGCAAAAAATCCAGCTATCAATCGTGATAAAGAAATTGAGTATTTACTTCATCAAAACGTTGCTCAAAAAGACATACCAAAAGTTGTTGATACAAAAACAACTATAACCTTTAAAGAAGAAAGTGTAGTGCTCGATGATTTTTTGGTAGCTAATTTAAAATACCCAGTAAAAAAGAAGTCCGATAAACAAGTAGCTATCAAGGTGGATGTAAAAAGCCTACTTTCGGAGGTTGATGGGGAAGTAGAGCAAAGTTTTAGAGAAAAAGTTTTATCAAAAATAAACAAGAATTATCAAGAAGTTAAAGTGGCTTTGGCCAATAGAAATAATCAATAATAGAGTTTCAATCATTAATCAAATTTAAATCAAAAACACATGAAAAATTTTACTATGTACATCGCCATGGCATTTTCACTAGTAGCAACTCAATTAGTGGCACAAGAAAAACCTTTTAAAGTCGAAAAAATACAACCATCTTTTGAGTCGCAAGCAAAAGCTATTGCAGATAAAATCGAAAGTATTACCAAAGAAGAAAAAGCAGCTTTAAAACTAGAAATCGAAGCTATTAATAAAGAGTTGGAAGCAGGAACAATTACAAAAGAACAAGCTGACGCAAAGAAATTAGTATTTGCTGACACACGTTCTAAAAATATTGAAACACGTGTTGCTGTTGAGCAATCTAAATTAGAAGATTTGGTACAACAAAAAGTGGATGGCAAAATAGATGAAACTACTTTCACTATTACGGATAGTATCTATATTGACTTAAAAGGAATGAAAAAATCGTTCGCTAAGAAAAAAACTGGAGGTGAACGAAGAACTACATCGCAGTTTGTTTTTGCAGCTGGACTTAACAATTTGGTTACCAATGAAAGTGTAGCCAATTCTGACTACAGATATTGGGGTTCACATTTCTACGAATGGGGTTTTACATCCAACACTCGAGTTTTTAAAAATGATAATTTATTGCATTTTAAATATGGTTTTTCAGTGATGTACAATAATCTTCGTCCAACTGATAATAGATTATTTGTGACAAATGGAAATCAAACTATTCTTGAAACTAGCGCTATTAATCTTGAAGAATCACGATTAAGAAACGTGTTTATAACTGCGCCAGTGCATCTCGAATTTGATTTTACTAAGAAAAAAATCGACGATACCGGGAAAAATATATTCAAAACACACAGAAGTTTTCGTTTAGGAATTGGTGGTTACGCAGGTTTGCGGGTAAAATCGAAACAAAAGTTGCGTTATGAAATTGACGGAAATGATATTTCAACAAAAGAAAAAGGCGATTTCAATGTGAATGATTTTATTTATGGAGTCAGCACTTACATTGGATATAAAGAAACCAGTTTGTATATAAAATATGATTTAAATCCGATGTTTCAGGATAATGCAGTAAAGCAAAACAACATTTCACTTGGTGTTCGTTTCGACTTTAATTAATTTAGTTCGGTTAGTTGTTAACCCTGTCAGAGTTTGAAACTCTGACAGGGTTTTTTACTGAGAAAAACTTTGTAACTTTATACCCAAAACCAATATTGTGATTACTCGCGAAACCATAGATAAAGTTTTTGAAACTGCTCGCGTAGAGGAAGTCATTGGCGATTTTGTCCAACTCAAGCGTGCAGGAAGTAATTATAAAGGTTTGAGTCCATTTTCTGATGAACGTTCGCCATCTTTTATGGTGTCTCCGGTGAAGCAAATTTGGAAAGATTTTAGTTCAGGAAAAGGCGGAAGTGTTGTCACTTTTTTGATGGAACACGAACATTTTACCTATCCAGAAGCCATTCGCTATTTAGCAAAAAAGTACAACATCGAAATAGAAGAAACCGAAGTTTCTATTGAAGATAAGGTAGAAGCTAATGAAAAAGAAAGTATGTATCTGGTTTCAGAATTTGCTAAATCCTATTTTCAGGATATACTTTTAAATTCAGAAGAAGGTAAAGCTGTTGGCCTAACTTATTTCAAAGAAAGAGGATTTACAACAGATACTATTGCTAAATTTGGTTTGGGTTATTCACCCGAAACTTGGGACGCTTTTACAAAAGAAGCCTTGTCAAAAGGATATCAGTTAAATTATCTCGAAAAAGTAGGTTTGACCATTGTTCGCGAAGACGGCAAACACTTTGATCGTTTTAAAGGACGAGTTATGTTTCCTATTCAGAGTCTATCGGGAAGAAATCTAGGTTTTGGAGGACGAATTTTAACCAATGATAAAAAAGCTGCCAAATATCTCAATTCACCCGAGAGCGAAATTTACTATAAAAGTAAGGTTTTATATGGTATTTTTCATGCCAAACAAGCCATTGCTAAACAGAACAATTGTTATTTAGTTGAAGGCTATACTGATGTGATTCAAATGCATCAAGCCGGAATTGAAAATGTTGTCGCTTCATCGGGAACAGCTTTAACTCCTGACCAAATTCGATTGATTAATCGTTTGACCAAAAATATTACTGTTCTTTTTGATGGCGATGCTGCGGGACTTCGTGCTTCTATTCGGGGAATTGATTTGATTCTCGAAGAAGGAATGAATGTAAAAGTGTGTACATTTCCTGATGGAGATGATCCCGATAGTTTTGCGCGAAAAAATTCTTATGATGATTTAGTACATTATTTAGAAAATAATGCTAAAGATTTCATTCAGTTTAAAGCGTCTCTTTTAATGAACGAAGCGCAAAACGACCCAATTAAAAAGGCCGATTTAATTAGGGATATGGTTGTAAGTATTTCCAAAATTCCAGACAGAATAAAAAGGGAAGTATATATTCAAGAATGTTCGCGCATCATGGATATTTCCGAGCAAGTTTTACAAAATACTTTAGCTCAGCTAGTTCAAAAAGACATTGCAGAAGCTGGAAAAAAACTTAAAAATCAAGAAGCGTCAATCAGCAATAGTAATTCGCTCGAAATTGTAAAAAATGATACGCAAGTTTCACCAGATAGCGTCAATATTATTTATGAACTCGAAAGAAAAATAATTGAGATGCTTTTGTTGTACGGAAGTTTAGAGGCTGATTTTGAAGACTATATATTAAAATCCAATGATGAAGGAGAAATGATTGAAGAAAAGGAAGTGAAAAAAGTAAAAGTTTTTGAACGAATTTATTTAAGTTTACAAGAAGATGAAGTAGAATTAGCTAATCCTTTTTTTAAAGATATTTACAATGATTTAATTGACTATTACAACCAAAACGAAAGTTTTAATATCGAACATTATTTAATGAAATTGACACCAGAACATTCCCAGTTAGTCACTGATATCTTAATGTCTGAAGAAAAAGAGTTATTGCATAATTGGGAAGTCAAACATATTTATGTAAAAACAAAAACGCAAAATGTAAGTCAATATGTTTCTGAAACAATAGTGTCATTGAGGGAATATCTCATAAACAAGCTAATCATGGATATGATGAACAGTTTTGATAAAGAAAATGAAAATTCCCTTGAAGAACTAATGTCTACTATCAATGATTATAACAAATTGAAAGTGAACTTAACTAATAAAATAGGAAGAATACGATCTACATACTTATAAAAAAACCTCGTCTCGAAGAAGCAGGACGAGGTTTTTAACATTTAAACGATTTCTAAAGTTCTTGCCTTATTAACTAAATCAACAAGATTTGTTACGTTAAGCTTTGTTAAAAGCCTAAGTTTGTAAGTACTAATTGTTTTTTCGTTAAGATTTAAAATTTTTGCAATCTCATTATTTTTCTTTCCATCGCTTAGAAAACGCAGTACTTCAATTTCTCTATTTGAAAGTTTTCTGTACAAACGTTCCGATTTGTTTTGTTTAGCAATTAAAGCTAAACTTTTTTTGATTTCATCATTTAGGATGATTTGTCCTTGACTTACTTTGACAATTGTAATTCCCAAATTTTCGAGTTTAGAAGTCTTATGAACATATCCAGCGCATCCAGCTTTAATAGCGTTTGGGGCATAAACATGTTCTGATAAGGCGCTAAAAACAATTACCTTTGTTTTCGGGAAATTCTTAATAATTGATTTTAGTTCATAGATACTTTTCAGACCGTCAAGTTCTAAATCAATAACTAAAACGTCAATTTCTTTGTTTCTTAGCGCATCAGGCACCATGAAAAAATTCCCAACGTTTGAAGCAATACTAATCTCGTGATGATCTTTAAAATACGCTTTTATTCCAAAATGAACAACTGGAAAGTTGTCTGCTACACATACATTTATCATATTAGTGGTTTTTGATAAAAATTAATAGATATATGATGTAAAGTTAAGAACATTTTAGTAATATTTTAACATTAATCAAATTTTTTTATAAAATTCTGGAATTTCGCAAACTGGAATTGGTTTTATTTTATGTTGATTTACTGCATTTAGATAGGAGTAAATTTCAAAAACTTTTCTTTCTCTTTCCGAAAAACGATCATGACTACTATTACTTTCAGATACAGTCATTGCCCATTCCAACTCGTCATAGCTTGCGCCAAGCTGTTCTTCATCTGTTCTTGAGTCCCCAAAGAGACCATCTGTTGGAGCTGCATTTTGAATTGAAACTGGAATTTCTAAAAATTCTCCTAAAGCATAAACATCGCTCTTCATTAAGTCAGCAATTGGACTTAAATCAACACCACCATCACCATATTTTGTATAAAAACCTACACCAAAGTCCTCCACTTTGTTTCCTGTACCTGCCACCAACAATCCATAAATTCCTGCATAATAATATAATGTGGTCATTCGTAATCGTGCTCTTGTGTTAGCTAAAGACAAATCAACTTTTTTATCATCTTCTATACTAAGTACAACTTTTTGAAAAGTTTCAAAAACCGAAGTCAAATCACTTTCAACACTTTTTACATTAGAAAAACGTTTTTTTAATTGCGCAATGTGTTCTCGCCCGCGAGAAACTTGACTAGCATGTTGATGAATTGGCATTTCAACACACAGAGTAGTTAATCCCGTTTGTGCACATAGTGTTGAGGTTACAGCAGAGTCAATACCACCCGAAATACCAATGACAAAACCATTGACTTTAGCATTTTTGGCATACTCTTTTAACCATGAAACAATATAATCGTTTGTTTCTTTTACTTTGATGTTACTTTTTTTAGCCATTTCTTATGATTTTTTTTAAACACTCCAATGTATATTTGCAAATGTAAATAAATCGCTAGGTTATAAACTTTAATAAATTCCTATAAATTTCTTAAAATGACAAAATATATTCTAGGTATACTGATTGCGTTTTCCCTAGTTTCATGCAATCAAAAATCTAAAGTTGAAAAAGAAGTGGAGGAAATCCCAATTGAAATTAAAGTCGAACGATTTGACGAAGCTTTTTTTGAAACCAAACCTAAGGATTTACAAAACCTCAAGGCAATTTACCCTTTTTTCTTTCCTGAAGGTGTGTCAGATAGCGTTTGGATTGAAAAAATGGAGAATAAAGATTGGCGTGATTTATATCAAGAAGTTCAAAATAAGTTTCCTGATTTTAACAAGCAAACGCAAGAAATTGAAGATTTATTTCAACACATTAAGTATTATTTTCCAAAAACTGTTGTTCCAAAAGTATATACTGTAATTGCTGAAATGGATTATAATAACAAGGCCATTTATGCCAATGATAAATTAATTATTGCACTAGAATTGTATTTGGGCAAGCAACACAAATTTTACCAATTTCCCGAATATTTGAAACAAAATTTTGAGGAAAGACAAATGATGCCCGATATCGTTTCGAGTTTTTATTTGAGAAAATCCGTGCCACCAGCCGATAATACTTTATTGTCGAACATGATTTATGCAGGAAAAGAATTGTATCTAAAAGATGTTCTTATTCCTAATTATACTGATGCAGAAAAAATTGGCTACCAACCTGAGCAAATTACGTGGTGCGTAGAAAACGAAAGTTATATGTGGCGGTTTTTTATTGATGAAAATCTGCTTTTCGAATCCGACTCAAGATTGGCAAATCGCTTTATAAATTTAGCCCCATTTTCTAAGTTCTACCTCGAAATAGATAACGAATCTCCTGGAAGAGTTGGGCAATGGGTAGGTTGGCAAATTGTTCGTTCGTTTATGAATAACAATGAAGTAAGTTTGCAGGATATGCTTAAAATGGATGCAAAACAATTATTTGAAAGATCAAAATACAAACCAAAGAAATCATGAGTGAAATTATAAAATCCGAAATCAAGTTCAATATCGAATTAGACGCCAATCGTGTTCCCGAAAAACTAACTTGGACAGCACAAGATGGCGGAGTTGAAGCAGAAGAAGCTAAGGCTATGATGCTTTCTATTTGGGATAGCAATGCCCAAGAAACATTACGTATAGATTTATGGACAAAAGATATGCCTGTAGACGAAATGAAGCTGTTTTTTCATCAAACCCTAGTAGCTATGGCTGATACGTTTCAACGTGCGACTGCCGATGAAAAAATGGCTAATACGATGAAGGATTTTTGTGATTATTTTGCAGAAAAACTGGAGTTGAAAAAGTAAAAAATTACTTTATCGATTTTTTTTCGATGTCTCGTAAAATTTTATTTAGACATCCAAGTACTAATTTTGTAGTTGAGGCACTAAAATTGACATCACTGTTATTATTTTCTGCAATACTAACTCTTCCAAGTACTTTTTTAGAATAAATAATATTGGGCATGTTTAAATCATAAACTTCAAATAGTACTTCCACCGATTTTGATAAATTTTCATTAAATCGATGATTAGTCAAATTAATGTCTGACAACGAATTGCTTATCACATTAATTTTTACATTGATAAAAAAATCAACGCCACTGCCTTTCTTTAAATCTTTTAAAATTTCCTTCGTGGGATTGGATTTTATATTTTTTGGGAGCAATAAGCTGTTACTATCATTACTATAAATCAATCTGTTACCCAGTCTATCTTTCAGTTTTTTTACTACGAGATTTTTGGCAGTACTGCGAGAAGTTGTTGGATCTACAATTTCATTTAAAAGCCATTTGCCTTCTCTAAAATCCAATCCAGTTGCCACTGCATTGTCTGTAAAAACGTAGCTCGGTAAATTACATGAAAATAACAAGGAAGATAATAGCAACAATAGCGTTGTTTTTTTCATTCTAAAACTGGTTTAAATCTTTAAAAACTTCTTCGTTAATGAGGTCAATAAAGTCTAAAACGGTATCTTTTCCTGTACCTTCTGTGGCTGAGGTTACAAAATATTGTGGCATTTCTTCCCAGTTATTAGCCAATAAAGCTTTTCGGTAAGCTGCAACATGAGCGTCCACTTTTCCTCTACTAATTTTATCAGCTTTAGTAAAAATAATACAAAAAGGGACTTCAGTTTCTCCTAAATATTCGATAAACTCTAGGTCAATTTTTTGCGCTTCAAGGCGAATATCTATAAGTACAAAGGCACAAACCAATTGTTCTCTTTTCTCAAAATAATCAGTTATAAAATCCTGAAATATTTCTTTTGTTTTTTTGGAAACTCGAGCATAACCATAACCAGGTAAATCAACGAGAAACCAGTTGGAATTAATTTTAAAATGATTAATTAGTTGCGTTTTTCCAGGTTTTCCGGAAGTTTTAGCCAAATTTTTATGATTGGTCAACATGTTAATTAGTGATGATTTTCCAACATTGGAACGACCAATAAACGCATATTCTGGTAAACGCTCCAATGGGCATTTACTAACATCTGAATTGCTGATAATAAATTCGGCTGAATCAATTTTCATGGATTTCTTAAAAATAAAAAGTCCTAGAAGGACTTTGTTAATAAATGTACTTCTTTAAGCCATTCGTGCAACAACCTATTAAATTCAGCCGGATGTTCCATCATAGCTGCATGTCCACATTTGTCTATCCAATACAAAGAAGAATTAGGCATCAATTTGTGAAATTCTTCGGCTACTTCTGGTGGCGTTACCTGGTCGTTTTTGCCCCAAATAATACATGTTTTTACATGCATTTTTGGTAAATCTTTGGCCATGTTATGACGAATAGCACTTTTCGCTATTGTTAACGTTTTAATGACTTTAATACGGTCATTTACAATCGAAAAAACTTCATCTACCATTTCTTTCGTCGCCACATTTGGGTCATAAAAAACAACTTGCGTTTTTTTCTTGATGTATTCATAGTCGCCTCTTTTTGGATAACTATCACCCATAGCGCTTTCATAAAGGCCTGAACTTCCAGTGATTACAAGTCCAGCTACTTTTTCGGGATACATTTTTGAATGATATAAAGCAATATGACCACCTAGTGAATTGCCCAGCAATATCACTCGGTCAAACCCTTTAAAGGTGATAAAATCTTTAACATATTTTGCAAAAGCTTTGACATTGGTTTTCAGAATATTTTGTGAGTAAAGAGGTAGTTCAGGAATAATAACTTTGTAACCATTTGCCGAAAAATACTCGGCAACGTCATTAAAATTGCTTAATCCTCCCATCAAACCGTGTAAGACAAGAATTGGCGTTCCTTCGCCCGCTTCATAATAAGAGTATCGTCCTTCTTTTTTAAAATTTGATTCCATATGTTTTTTGACTTTTACATCGGAAGCAAATATATGATTTTATACCTAAAAATCATTTTTGGTTGTTGTTTTAATTTAAAATAATTGCCTACAATTTGCCTTTTGTTCGGGTATTGTAAGCGTTCAGAAAAATATGTACAAATTGCTTTCAAGTTGCTTAAACACTTGAAGCTAAGTTATAATACCACCAAAAAGTAACTTTTTATTGAATAGCAAAATATAGTAATCAACATTTCTTAATGGATGTGAAACAATTATTTCGATTGTTTTCTTTCGGTTTCGCCACTAAAATGTGATAAAGTGGTAAAACTTATTAACAAAGTGGTATTAAGTGGTATTTTGTGGTAAATATTTTTATATTTTTGCTACTAACCAATACCAAAAAACAATTGAACTCCATAGTTGGAACATATGAATGTAAAGTTGACGTCAAAGGAAGGCTACTGATTCCATCGGCTTTAAAAAAGCAACTTGCTAATTCGATTCAAGATGGCTTTGTCTTGAAGCGTTCCGTTTTTCAACCTTGTTTAGAGTTATATCCTATGACGGAGTGGAATTTGATGATGCAAAAAATCAATAAACTCAATCGTTTTGTGAAAAAGAATAATGATTTTATTCGTCGATTTACAGCTGGTGTAAAGGTTGTTGAAGTGGATGATTTAGGAAGATTGTTAATTCCGAAAGATTTGGTTGTTTTTAGTCATATTTCAAAAGACATAGTTCTTTCGTCTGCAGTAAACATTGTTGAAATATGGGATAAAGATTTGTATGAAAAATCGATTGCAGGCGATGATATTGACTTTGCAGATTTAGCCGAAGATGTAATGGGAAATAGTAATGATGACAACGATGGAGTATCATAGCCCTGTTTTGCTAAAACAAACCGTTGACGGATTAAATATTAAACCCGACGGAGTTTATGTTGATGTGACTTTTGGTGGCGGTGGTCATTCCAAAGAAATTTTAAAAAGATTAGGTCCAAATGGAAAATTATTTGGTTTTGATCAAGATGAAGATGCTTGGGAAAATACTTTGAAAGATGAAAGATTTACATTAATCGAAGAAAATTTCAGATACATCAAGCGGTTTTTGAGGTTTCACGGTATAAAAACTGTTGACGGAATTTTGGCTGATTTAGGGGTTTCATCACACCAATTTGATGTTCCAGAAAGAGGTTTTTCTACGCGATTTGATGCCGATTTAGACATGAGAATGAGTAAGAAAAATGATTTGGACGCTTTCAAAGTGATTAATGAATATGATGAAGCCAATTTAAAAAGAGTGTTTCTCGATTATGGTGAGTTGAAAGTGGCTCCAGCTTTAGCGAGAACAATTATAGAAGCTAGAGAAAAGAAAACCATCAGTACAACTGAAGAATTGAAAACGGTTTTGACTAAGTTTTTGCCTGAACAATTTAAGAATAAAATATTAGCTCAAATCTATCAAGCCATTCGAATAGAAGTAAACCAAGAGATGGATGTTTTAAAGGAATTTTTAGAACAGTCTCTCGAAATATTAAAGCCAGAAGGAAGATTAAGTGTTATTTCTTATCATTCTTTAGAAGACAGGTTGGTAAAACGTTTTATGAAAAATGGTCTATTTGAAGGGGAACCAGAGCGTGATTTTTTTGGAAATTTTACTGTGCCTTTCAAATTAGTTGGCAAATTAATAGTTCCAGATGAAGTTGAAATTAAGAGTAACAATAGAGCCAGAAGCGCCAAGTTAAGAATTGCCGAGAAACTATGAAAAAAGGAGTTTATAGCATTTTAAAAGCTCGATTTTTAGTAAATGAAGATGCATCAAAAAATTGGCAGTTTATAGTTTTTGTAATAATTCTTGCCATTTTGATGATTGCCAATACACACACTTTTGAACAAAAAGTTTTTCGAATAGCTGAATTGACAGGGGAAGTTAAAGAATTACGTTCAGAATTTGTGGACAAGCGGTCAGAGTTGATGAAATTAAAAATGGAGTCAACCGTTTCGGAGAAAATGAAGAAGAGACAAATAGTGCCTTCACAAACACCACCGAAGAAAATAAAAGTAAAAAAACCTATAGAAAAATCATTTTTTCAAAAAATATGGCAGTAGACGATAAACATATCTCGAACAGAATTTATCTAGTTGCATTTTGCATCTTTATAATGGCTGTGGCTATTGCTTTTAAGCTGTCAAAAATTCAAATAGTAGAAGGACCAAGACTTCGTGAGTTGGCCAAAAAAGAAACGGTTAAGAGTTTTTTGATTCCTGCCAATAAAGGAAATATTTATTCAGCGGATGGCAGTTTGTTAGCTACATCAATCCCAAATTATAATATCCGATTTGATGCTGTTGCTCCTAAAAATGAGGCTTTTGAAAAAAATGTAAAACCATTAGCCGACTCGTTATCAAAACTCTTAGGAAAACCCTATTCTTTTTATCATTCGCAACTAAACATTGCCAGAACCAACAAAAACAGATATTTACTAATAGCTCGTGATTTAAGTTACACGCAATACATCAAAATTAAAAGTTTCCCGCTTTTTAATTTAGGTGCAAATAAAGGCGGAATTATTGTGGAGCAAAAGACAGTAAGAGAACATCCAATTGGAAAAATTGCGGAGAGAACTATTGGTTACGAGCGTGTGAAACCAGATGGCGAATTAGACGGAAAAGGAATTGAATGGTCGTTTAGAAAATATTTGAACGGTAAAGATGGTAAAGTGCTGAAACAAAAAATCGCCAAAGGACAATGGAAGCCTATTCGCGATATCAATGAAGTGGAACCACAAGACGGCTATGACGTGATTTCAACAATTGATGTTTACATTCAAGACATTGCGCATCATGCTTTGTTAAAACAACTCAAAGAATTTAAAGCAGACCACGGCTGTGTTGTTGTGATGGAAACCAAAACAGGAAAAATTAAAGCAATTTCCAACCTTGGTAAATTGAAAGCAACCGATACCACTTATTTTGAAACCGAAAACTACGCAATTAAAGAGTCGCATGAACCAGGATCTACTTTCAAATTAGTCGACATGATTGCATTACTCGACGACAATAAAGTAGATACAAGCAAAGTGTATGACAGTAATGGCGGCGTTATTGATTACAGAGGAAAAAAAGTTAGAGACTCCAAAGAAGGCGGTTATGGTAGAATTTCGTTAGCCAAAGGTTTTGAGGTATCTTCAAATACTGTTTTGGTTCAAGCAGTTTATGAAAATTATAAAAATAATCCAACGGAGTTTGTAGATAGAATTGACAGAATGGGACTGAATAAGCCACTGGGATTGCCCTTTAAAGGAGAAGGACAGCCGTATATTCCGCAACCTGAAGATAAAAATTGGAGTGCTATTTCGTTACCATGGATGGCGTTTGGTTACGGCGTTTCGATAACACCATTGCAAACATTGACCTTATATAATGCTGTTGCCAATAATGGTGAAATGGTGAAACCACAATTTGTTTCCGAAATAAAAGAGTGGAATAGAATCGTAAAAAAGTACAACAAGGAAGTTATCAATCCTAAGATTTGTTCAGCAGAAACTAATAAAAAACTTAAAGCAATTTTAGAAAATGTTGTCAAACGAGGAACAGCGTCAAAGTTGTATTCTAAAGATTTTTCTATGGCCGGAAAAACAGGAACGGCTCAAGCTAATTACGGCAAAAATGGCGGTGCAGATAAGCACTATATTTCATCATTTGTTGGATATTTTCCTGCTGATACGCCAAAATATTCGTGCATAGTTGTAGTTCACAAGCCTAATACATCTGGAAATAATTATTATGGCGCTGATGTTGCTGGACCTGTTTTCAAACGTATTGCCCAAAAAATATTTACCGACTCGCCTTCGACTAATGAAATTAAAAATCTCAATAAAAAAATTAATGCGCAAGAGAAATCATTCAATGCCTTTTATGCTAACTCACAATCAGAGTTAAAAGTCGTTCCAAATTTAAAAGGAATGGCAGGAATGGATGCAGTAGCACTTTTGGAAAATTTGAAAGTAAAAGTAAAAGTCATTGGCGTTGGTAAAGTAAAAAAACAATCGATTGCCGCAGGACAAGCCTTAGATAAAAGCAAAACAATTATACTAGAATTATCGTGATTATCCTTAAAGACATATTATATAAAGTAGCTATTGATGCTGTAAAAGGCTCGACCGAAATTGAAATTAATAAAATTGATTTTGACTCGCGTAAAATTCAAGACAACGATGTTTTTGTAGCTATTCGCGGCACTGTTTCCAATGGGCACGACTTTATTGAAACAGCTATAAATCTTGGAGCTACTGTAATAGTTTGCGATACTTTTCCCGAAATAATTGTTAGCGGAATAACTTATATCCAGGTCAAAGATACCAACTCAGCATTGGCCTATTTAGCTGCTAATTTTTATGGAAATCCATCTCAAAATCTAAAATTAGTTGGAATTACCGGAACAAATGGAAAAACAACTATTGCTTCACTTTTGTACCAATTATTTAAAAAAGCGGGCTATAAAGTGGGATTGTTGTCTACGGTGAAAATAATGGTTGATGATGTAGAGTATAAAGCAACGCACACCACACCCGATTCGTTGACTATCAATTATTACCTCGCAGAAATGAATGCTTTTGGGATTGAATATTGTTTCATGGAAGTGAGTTCTCATGGAATTCATCAAAAACGAACTGAAGCACTTCAGTTTGCAGGTGGCGTTTTTACTAATTTATCACACGATCATTTGGATTATCATCCAACGTTTGCCGAGTACCGCGATGTAAAAAAATCATTTTTCGATTTTTTACCCAAAACAGCTTTTGCTCTTAGCAATATTGATGATAAAAATGGATTGGTTATGCTGCAAAATACTGCTGCGCGAAAATTGACCTATGCCTTAAAGTCCTATGCGGATTATAAAGCTCAAATTTTAGAAAATCAATTATCAGGATTATTGCTAAAAATCAATGACAATGAGGTTTGGGTAAAGTTGATAGGGACTTTTAATGCTTACAATTTAGTAGCAATTTTTGGAACAGCAGTTGAACTAGGATTGGATAAACTAGAAGTATTACGATTACTATCAGAATTAGAAAGTGTTTCTGGACGATTTCAGTTTATTGTTTCTAATTCAAAAATCACTGCTATTGTTGATTATGCTCATACGCCTGACGCTTTGGAAAATGTATTGAGTACCATCAGCAATATCAGAACAAATAACGAACAACTGATCACAGTCGTAGGTTGTGGTGGCGACAGAGACAAAACGAAAAGACCAATCATGGCACATATTGCCAGTAGCATGAGCAATAAGGTCATTATAACTTCTGATAATCCGCGAACGGAAGATCCAATTGATATCATTGCCGATATGGAAAAAGGGGTAGAACCACAAAATCATAAAAAAACTTTGTCAATCGTTGATAGAAAACAAGCTATTAAAACGGCTTGTCAATTGGCCAATCCAAATGATATCATTCTTATCGCCGGAAAAGGACACGAAACCTATCAGGAAATTCAGGGTGTTCGCTATGATTTTGACGATATGAAAATAGTTAAAGATTTTTTAGAACAATTAAGCAAATAACCAAATTAACACATAACCAATATGTTATACTACTTATTTGAATACCTCGATAAAACAATGGATGTTCCAGGAACTGGAGTTTTTCAATATATCACCTTTCGTTCTGCTTTAGCAATAATCTTATCCTTGATGATTTCAACTATTTATGGTAAAAAAATAATCACTTTTTTGAGAAATCAACAAGTAGGTGAAACCGTTCGCGAACTTGGTCTTGCAGGACAAACTCAAAAAGCAGGAACACCAACAATGGGTGGATTAATCATCATTATTTCTACCTTGATTCCAGTGATTTTGTTAACAAAATTAAATAACATTTACGTTATTCTTTTGATTGTAACTACATTATGGATGGGAACCATTGGATTTATTGATGACTATATCAAAATTTTCAAAAAAGATAAACAAGGTTTAAAAGGAATTTTCAAAGTAATTGGACAAGTAGGTTTAGGACTAATTGTGGGCTCAGTATTATATTTTCATCCTGGCGTAACGGTAAGAGAAAAAACTAATGTGCCTTTAACTTACAATCAAACGCAAAATGTAATTTCTCAAACACCGAGAGAACTTAAATCAACAACGACTACTATTCCGTTCACAAAAAACAATGAGTTAGATTACGCAAAAATTCTAGAACCATTTACAGATGATTATCAAAACTGGGCTTGGCTAGTATTTATTCCCATCGTAATTTTTATTATCACTGCGGTTTCTAACGGTGCTAATCTTACCGATGGAATAGATGGTTTAGCTGCTGGAACTTCGGCGATATCCGTTTTGGCACTGGGTATTTTCACTTTTGTTTCCGGAAATATCTTTTTTTCCGATTATTTGAACATCATGTACATTCCCAATTCAGGCGAAATGACGGTTTTTATATCGGCTTTTGTGGGTTCCTTAATTGGGTTTCTCTGGTATAACTCTTATCCGGCAACGGTTTTTATGGGCGATACCGGAAGTCTAACTATTGGCGGAATAATTGCAGTTTTAGCTATTTCTGTTAGAAAAGAACTGTTGTTGCCTGTTTTGTGTGCCATCTTTTTTGCTGAAAATTTATCGGTTATCATTCAAGTTTCTTATTTCAAATATACCAAAAAACGTTTTGGCGAAGGAAGACGTATTTTCTTGATGTCGCCATTACATCATCATTATCAAAAGAAAGGTTATCACGAAAGTAAAATTGTGACGCGCTTTTGGATTGTTGCGATCATACTGGCTATTGTTTCTATTGTAACATTAAAGCTTCGATAATTAAAAAATGATAATCAAAAATCAAGAATTAAAAATTAAGAATATGAAAGATAATATTATTCAAGACAAGTCTTTTCAGTTTGCAGTAAGAATAATTAACCTTTACAAATATTTAATTAATAATAAAAAAGAATTTATTCTAAGTAAACAATTGTTGAGAAGTGGAACATCTATTGGGGCTAATATTGAAGAATCAATTGGTGGATATTCTGCAAAAGATTTTCTAGCAAAATTAAGTATTTCCTATAAAGAAGCTAGAGAAACAATATACTGGTTAAAACTTCTAAAAGAAACTGAATATATTTCAAAAATTGAATTTGACAGTATTTACAAGGAAGCAGACGAAGTTTGAAGAATATTAGCAAAAATTATTATTACCCTTAAAGGTAAAAAGTAGATCATACTATCTATTGATTTTTAATTTTTAATTCATATGAGATTAGTAATTCTTGGTGGTGGAGAAAGCGGCGTTGGAACAGCTATTTTAGGTAAAAAGCAGGGTTACGAGGTCTTTCTTTCTGATTTTGGAAAAATTAAAGACAATTACAAAGACGTTCTTAAACAATATGATATCAAATGGGAGGACGAAAAGCATACAGAAGATTTAATTCTAAATGCTGACGTAGTGATGAAAAGTCCAGGTATTCCAGATAAAGTGTTAATTGTTCAAAAACTCTTAGCAAAAGGAGTACCTGTAGTTTCTGAGATTGAGTTTACCGCTCAATTTACAAAAGCGAAAACCATTGGAATTACAGGAAGTAACGGTAAAACAACCACAACCATGTTGACCTACCATTTGCTAAAATCTGGAGGATTAAATGTGGGTTTGGCAGGAAATATTGGTAAAAGCTTCGCTTGGCAAGTGGCCGAAGAGGATTATGATTGTTACGTCCTAGAATTGAGTAGTTTTCAATTAGACGGATGTTTTAAATACAGACCAGACATCGCTTTAATTACCAATATAAGTCCAGATCATTTAGATCGATACGAATATAAATATGAAAATTACATCGCATCAAAATTTAGAATAACAAGTAACCAAACAGAGAATGATTACCTCATTTTCGATGCAGACGATGAAGCAATTTCAATCTGGTTACAACAGCATAAAACAAAAGCAAAACTAATTCCGTTTTCACTAACACAAACTTTTGAAAATGGGGCATTTATAAAAAACGACGACACTATGGACATTATCATCAACAACGAAGAATTTGAAATGAAAACTGAAGAAGTTTCTCTAGAGGGAAAACACAACATGAAAAACGCAATGGCAGCTGCTTCTGTGGCCCAATTGATGAAAATCAGAAAGCAAACTATTCGTGAAAGTTTATCCAATTTTCAAGGTGTTACTCATCGTTTAGAAAAAGTATTGAAAATTCAAAACGTGCAGTACATCAACGATAGCAAAGCAACTAATGTGAATGCAACTTTCTTTGCTTTGGACAGTATGACTGTGCCCACGGTTTGGATTGTTGGTGGTGTTGATAAAGGAAATGATTACACCGAATTAATGTCGTTGGTTCGTGAAAAAGTAAAAGCAATTATTTGCTTAGGTGTTGATAACAAAAAAATTATTGACGCCTTTGGAAATGTGGTTGATATGATGGTTGAGGTTGACAATATGCGTGATGCTGTAATCACTGCTAAACACATTGCCGAAAAAGGTGATGCTGTTCTACTATCACCAGCTTGTGCCAGTTTTGATTTATTTCAAAACTATGAAGACAGAGGAAATCAATTTAAAGTGGCAGTACAAAATTTATAATTTGAAATTGAAATAGCACTATTTGAAATTGAAATAGTACTATTTGAAACTGAAATAGTACTATTTGAAATTGAAATAGCACTATTTGAAACTGAAATAGTACTATTTGAAATTGAAATAGCACTATTTGAAATTGAAATAGCACTATTTGAAACTGAAATAGCACTATTTGAAACTGAAATAGCACTATTTGAAACTGAAATAGTACTATTTGAAATTGAAATAGCACTATTTGAAATTGAAATAGCACTATTTGAAATTGAAATAGTACTATTTGAAATTGAAAAAGCACTATTTGAAATTGAAATAGCACTATTTGAAATTGAAAATTTAAGATATAGTAGCAACAATGAAAGAACTAATAACAAGTTTAAAAGGAGATAAAGTCATTTGGGCATTCGTCGCTTTGATGGCGCTATTTTCGTTTATGCCTGTTTTTAGCGCGAGTAGTAATTTAGCCTACATGCGTCATGGTTCAGGAAATGCCTTAACTTATTTGTTAAAACACGGCGCACAAGTGCTCATCGGGTTTTATATTATTTATAAAGTACACAAAATACCCTATCACTATTTCAAGACCATTTCAAAAATAGTATTGCCAATAGTTTGGATTTTATTGGCATATACTTTATTAAAAGGAACTATAATTGATGGTGCAAATGCAAGTAGATGGATACAAATTCCGTTTATCGGGATTACATTCCAAACATCCACTTTGGCAGCGATAGTTTTATTTGTTTTCGTGGCGCGCTATTTATCAAAAAAACGAGATACACCTATCACTTTTCAAAATTCATTATGGGAATTATGGACTCCCGTTTTCATCAC
The DNA here is from genome assembly GCF_038739835.1 of Flavobacterium aureirubrum. Taxonomy (NCBI): domain Bacteria; kingdom Pseudomonadati; phylum Bacteroidota; class Flavobacteriia; order Flavobacteriales; family Flavobacteriaceae; genus Flavobacterium; species Flavobacterium aureirubrum. Next base: position 361,278 of record NZ_JBCGDO010000001.1, on the reverse strand, counting down.
GATATTTTTTATACTTCCGGCCAATTTATCGACGGCAGCACTCATTTTTTCCATGGTAATTATGTTAGTTTTTATTGGAAAATATCCTTTAAAATACATCGCGGTTATTCTAGGTGCCGGCATTATTGGCTTGCTGTTTTTTATTTTGGTAGCCAAAGCATTTCCTGATGCTTTCCCTAATCGCGTGGATACTTGGATCGCGCGTATTGATAATTTTACTACGGATAAACCTGATGAAGATGATTATCAAATAGAGAAAGCAAAAATTGCTATTGCGTCGGGTGGAGTTTATGGTCTTGGTCCTGGAAAAAGCGTGCAAAAAAACTTTTTACCACAATCCTCATCCGATTTTATTTATGCCATCATCGTCGAAGAATATGGGCTTTTTGGTGGTTTTTTGGTATTGAGCATGTATTTGTTGCTTTTATTCCGATTTGTGGTTGCAGCTCATAAAGCCAATTCGCTTTTTGGAAAATTGGTTGTCGTGGGATTGGGTTTCCCCATTATTTTTCAAGCCATGACCAATATGGCCGTTGCCGTAGAATTATTACCTGTTACCGGACAAACCTTACCACTGATTAGCTCGGGCGGAAGTTCTATCTGGATGACTTGTATTGCGCTTGGAATTATTTTAAGCGTAACCAAAAAAGACGAAGAAATTGCCGAAGAACAAGCCGAGAGTAAAAAACGGGATGAAGCATTGCAACGAATGATTGACAAGCAATTGAAAGAAGACGAAGAAGCAGAGAAGGAAAGTTTTTCTATTGAAGATAAAGCAAACCCATTGGAACCAATTTTAAAAAGAAATTAAAAATGAGAAAACTGAAATTCATATTAAGCGGTGGCGGAACTGGAGGACATATCTATCCTGCGATTGCCATTGCTAATGAATTAAAGTCTCGTTTTCCCGAAGCGGAGTTTCTTTTCGTTGGATCCAAAGACAAGATGGAAATGCAAAAAGTACCGCAAGCTGGCTATAAAATCGAAGGATTGTGGATTGCTGGTTTGCAAAGAAAACTAACACTGCAAAATGCAATGTTTCCTTTGAAACTAGTAAGTAGTTTGTGGAAATCGCGACAAATTATAAAAAATTTCAAGCCCGATGTGGTTATAGGAACTGGCGGTTTTGCAAGCGGACCTTTATTACAAATAGCCAATAGTATGGATATCCCAACGGTTATTCAGGAGCAAAATTCCTATCCTGGAATTACCAATAAATTATTGAGCAAAAAAGCCAACGCCATTTGTGTGGCCTATGAAAATTTAGAGCGATTTTTTCCGTCAGCTAAAATTGTTTTCACAGGAAATCCAGTGCGACAAGATTTATTGGATATCGAAAATAAAAGGCAAGAGGGAATTTCCTATTTCAAATTAGATTCTAATAAAAAAATACTACTAGTCCTTGGCGGAAGTCTTGGAGCAAGAAGAGTGAATCAATTAATTGAAAAAGAATTAGATTTTCTTTTGTCAACAGGAATTCAAATTTATTGGCAATGCGGAAAATTATATTTTGAAGAGTACAAACATTTCAATGAAAAAGAAAATGTACAAGTAGTAGCTTTTATTGACCGAATGGATTTGATATATGCCGCAGCCGATTTTGTGATATCCAGAGCTGGAGCATCATCGGTTTCGGAATTATGTTTGGTGGGAAAACCAACTATTTTTATTCCATCGCCCAATGTAGCCGAAGATCATCAAACCAAAAATGCTAAGGCAATTGTGGATAAAAATGGCGCATTACTAATTAAAGAAAGTGAGTTGGATGAAAAATTTGAAACGGTCTTTAACCAACTAATTCATGATGAAAATTTGCAAAAAAGTCTAAGTGAAAACATGAAAAAATTGGCAAAGCCAAATGCTACAAAAGATATAGTTGAGCAAATAATAAAATTGATAAAATAAAGTGAACCTAAACCAAATACATAACGTTTATTTCATCGGAATTGGAGGCATCGGAATGAGTGCTTTGGCTCGTTATTTCCAAAACATTGGCAAAAATGTTTCGGGTTACGACAAAACACCTACAACATTGACAGACGAATTGATAGCTGGCGGAATGAATATTCACTTTGAAGATAATATTGGTTTAATTCCAGCAGAATATTATGTTGAAAACACGCTTGTAATTATAACTCCAGCGGTTCCAGTTTCGCATTTAGAATGGAATTATTTTTTAGAAAGGGATTATGTAGTAAAAAAGCGTGCTGAAGTCTTAGGAATTATTACTAAAGATACTTTTTGTTTCGCAGTTGCGGGAACACACGGAAAAACGACAACATCAAGTATTCTTGGGCATATATTGTATGAAAGTGGTGCTGATGTAACAGCTTTCCTTGGTGGAATTGTCGAAAATTATCATTCTAATTTAATTGGTAGCGGAAAAACAATCACTGTTGTTGAAGCGGATGAATTTGACCGTTCCTTTTTGCATTTGTATCCAAATATTGCTTGCATAACCTCAATGGATGCTGATCATTTAGATATTTATGGTGATGCCACTGCAATAGAAGACACCTTTAAAGAATTTGCAGACAAAGTCGAAGATAAAACTAAATTATTTGTTCCAAAAGGTTTGCCTCTCGAAGCACTCACAATTGGAATTGAGGAAGAATCCACGTTTAAAGCTTTCAATATCCGAATTGAAAATGGTTTTTATGTTTTTGATGTACAAACGCCTTCAGAAATTATTAAAAATTTACAATTTGGATTGCCAGGAAGACACAATTTAATGAATGCCTTGATGGCTTTAGCGATGGCTAAAACTTATGGTACCCCAACCGAGTCCATTGCTAAAGCCTTGGCATCATTTAAAGGAATTCAACGCCGATTTTCGTATCAAATTAAGTCGAATAATTTGGTTTATATCGATGATTATGCACATCATCCAACCGAAATTAATGCGGTGTATCAAGCCGTTTCAGAATTGTATCCAAACCAAAAAGTGTTGGCTGTTTTTCAACCACATTTGTTTAGTAGAACCAAAGATTTTGCAGATGATTTTGCTAAAAGCTTGTCACAATTTGACGAAGTGATTTTGTTAGATATTTATCCAGCAAGAGAATTGCCAATGGAAGGAATAACGTCAAGTTGGTTATTGTCAAAAATGGAAAACAACAACAAGAAATTAGTTTCAAAAGACGCCTTAATTTCAGCAATTTTAAAAAGTGATGCAAAAATAATTGTGACCATTGGTGCTGGAGATATTGGTGAATTAGTTCCAAAAATTAAAGAAGCATTATTATGAAATTTTTTAGTTGGATAAACATTAGATTAATCGTAATGATAGCGATGGTAATTTTCTTGTATTCCTTCACCTCACATCGAAATGAGACGAGAAAAATTAAGAAAACAGTGGTTGTTTTTGAAGGTAAAAACACTCTTTTTTTGAAGGAAGAAATGGTTAATAAATTGTTAATAGAAAAAAATACAGACCTAAAAACAATCAATAAAGTTGATTTAGATTTGAACAAATTGGAAAAGTCTGTGAACCGACAAGAGGTGGTTCAAAAAGCTGATGTTTTTGTCAGTGTTGATGGGGTTTTAAAAGCTGTAGTAGAACAAAAATCACCTATCGGAAGAGTGTTTAATGAAGTAGGTTCTTTTTATATTGACAGTGAGGGAAATAAGATGCCATTATCAGAGAATTTTTCGGCTAGAGTGCCTTTGATTTCTGGGGAAATAGCGGTTTTGGATAAAGAAAAAATAGCTGAAGTTTTGAAGCAAATTATACATGATGATTTTTTGAATAAAAATATCATTGGAGTAGAAGTTTTGCCAAGCGGAAGTCTAATTATGAAAAATAGAAATTACGATTTTCAAATCGATTTTGGAAAAGCTATTAACATCGATAGAAAATTTAAAAATTATAAAGCATTTTTTCAGAATGCTATTTTGGATAGCACATTGAACAAATACAAAAGGATTAATTTGAAGTTTACCAAGCAAGTGGTTTGCATTAAATAGTTGATTATGGAAAAAGAAAAAATTGCCGTTGGATTAGACATTGGAACAACCAAAATTGTTGCCATGATTGGCAAGAAAAACGAGTATGGCAAGCTAGAGATTTTGGGAGTAGGAAAATCTAAGAGTCTTGGAGTTGCGCGTGGCGTTGTTAATAATATTACACAAACTATTCAATCTATCCAACAAGCGGTTCTCGAAGCAGAAAATAATTCTGGATACAAAATAAATGATGTTGTGGTCGGAATTGCTGGGCAACATATTCGTAGTATTCAACATACAGATTATGTTATTAGAGCAAATCCTGAGGAAGTTATTAGCGGCAAAGACATTCAGTTGCTAATTGATCAAGTGAATAAGTTGGCTATGCTTCCAGGTGAAGAAATAATTCATGTTTTGCCTCAAGAATTTAAAATTGATGGTCAATCAGAAATTAAGGAACCAATCGGAATGTATGGTGGAAGATTGGAAGCGAGTTTTCATGTTGTTGTTGGTCAAGCATCATCAATAAGAAATGTAGGAAGATGTATTCAAAGTTCGGGGATCGAATTATCAGGACTAACTTTGGAACCTTTGGCTTCGGCAGATGCAGTTCTAAGTCAAGAAGAAAAAGAAGCGGGAGTTGCATTAATAGATATTGGTGGCGGAACTACAGATTTAGCCATTTTTAAAGATGGAATCATTCGTCACACTGCAGTTGTTCCATTCGGTGGAAATGTAATTACAGACGACATTAAAGAAGGATGTTCAATCATAGAAAAGCAAGCCGAATTGTTAAAAACTAAATTTGGTTCTGCGTGGCCAGGTGAAAATAAAGACAATGAAATAGTATCAATTCCGGGATTGCGCGGAAGAGATCCTAAAGAGATTTCTTTAAAAAATTTATCCAAAATAATTCACGCACGTGTAGTAGAAATTATAGAGCATGTTTTTACAGAGATTAAAGCATACGGACACGAAGATCCGCGCAAAAAATTAATTGCAGGAATAGTTTTAACAGGTGGTGGTTCGCAGTTAAAACATATCAAACAATTAGTAGAATATATTACAGGAATGGACACTAGAATTGGCTATCCAAACGAACATTTAGCTGGAAATTCAGGTGAAGAAATCTCTAGTCCGTTGTATGCAACAGCTGTAGGATTAGTTATGAATAGTATTCAAAATAATTCAAATAGTGCCTACAAAATAGAACTAAAAGAAGTAGAAAAGGAAATGCCAAAGCAGGTAGTGCAACAACCTATTATTGAGCCAAAAGTTGAAGTTTCAAATGTGTATGAAGAAGTAGAAGCGAAAAGAGAAACAGAAACAACTGAAAACAAAATAAGAAGGTCATTTTTTGATCGTTATGTAGATAAGATTAAAGATTTTTTAGACAACGCAGAATAGAATAACGGAATAAAATTAAATAAAACCAAAATAGTATGATAAGCAACTCAGAAATTGGAAACATCTCATTTGATTTACCAAAAAATCAGTCAAATGTGATTAAAGTAATCGGAGTTGGTGGCGGCGGAAGCAATGCTATCAATCACATGTTTAAACAGGGAATAAATGGAGTTGATTTTATAGTTTGTAATACAGACTCTCAAGCACTTCAGAATAGTCCTGTGCCCAATAAAATTCAATTAGGTGTTAACTTAACAGAAGGTCTTGGTGCTGGTGCAAATCCTGATGTAGGTCAGCAGTCGGCATTAGAAAGCGTAAGCGACATCGAAAAAATGTTAGATACAAATACTAAAATGGTATTTATCACTGCAGGAATGGGTGGTGGAACAGGAACTGGTGCGGCACCGGTAATCGCTCAATTGGCAAAAGAAAGAGGCATTTTAACGGTTGGAATTGTAACAAAACCTTTCCAGTTTGAAGGAAAAGTGCGTTACGAGCAAGCCATGTTAGGTGTTGAAAAGTTAAGAAAGCAAGTTGACTCTTTAATTGTAATCAACAATAACAAACTAAGAGAAGTGTATGGAAATCTTGGTTTCAAAGCCGGCTTTTCGAAGGCTGATGAAGTTTTAGCGACAGCATCACGCGGAATAGCAGAAGTAATTACTCATCATTATACTCAAAACATCGACTTAAAAGACGCTAAAACAGTACTTTCTGATAGCGGTACAGCTATAATGGGTTCTGCAACTGCTTCTGGAGAAAATCGTGCAAAAGAGGCAATTATTACTGCTTTGGATTCGCCACTATTAGACGACAATAAAATTAAAGGAGCTAAAAACGTATTGTTGCTTATCGTTTCTGGTTCTAGCGAAATTACTATCGACGAAATTGGCGAAATTAATGACCACATTCAAAGTGAAGCCGGTCACAATGCTAACATCATTATGGGTGTTGGTGAAGATGAAAATTTAGGGGAATCCATCGCAGTGACCATTATTGCTACAGGTTTTAATGTTGAACAACAGAACGGGATTGTAAATACCGAAGCCACGAAAATCATCCATTCTCTTGATGGCGAACATAAATTAGAACGTGACTTAACTCAAAAACCAGTCGAAATTTTCCAAACTAAAATTGAAAGTCCAGCAGAAGTTAGTGAAGAAAAAATTGTTTTTGAATTAATTGATGAGGAAATTAAAGCGCCAAATGTAACTTCGAGCATCGACCAAAATGAGTTGATTGCTATGAATCACTTTATAAGAAATCTCGACGTAACTTTTGAAATTGTATCGCCAATAAACGATATCGATTTTAACGTAACAACGCCTGAAGTATTGCAAATGAATGTTGCTGAACCAAAAACCATTGAAGTAGACGAACAAATTACATTTACATTTGATATGCCTGCTTCTCCCACTTTCGAAAGAGCAGAAGCACTTACAGAAGCCGAAGAAAGCAGAATTATTTTTGATTTAACAGCAGAAACTCGCAATATCGAAGTAAACGAAGCAGTTCAATTTGTCCCTGTTACTGAGTTAAATGAAGAAGGTGTAATCAAATATTCTTTGGAAGAATATATGGAATTAGAGAACGACCTATTAAATTCAAAGCCAGTTGCAAAAGTAGTTGAGGAACCAATCGCTGATGAGTTAAAAATTACGATGAAAAATGTTGAAATAGAGAAACCACTTTCATCTGTAAATCATTTTGAGGATGTTTCTCCCGTAGAAATGACAATTGAAGAAACACTTAAACACAGAGCTGATGAGAGAAGAAGAAAATTAAAAGAGTTTAACTATAAATTCCATAATAATCCTTCTAGAGTTGACGAAATGGAAAAAGAACCAGCGTATAAGCGCCTTGGTATTGATGTGTCAAACAATAGCCAAACCGGCAATAATAGCTCAAGAATGTCATTAGGTATTGATAGCAACGATGATTTGCAAATTCGTAACAACAATTCATTCTTGCACGATAATGTAGATTAGTCTGCAATAAATTTTAAAATACTTAACCCGAAAATTTCATTGAAATTTTCGGGTTATTTTTTTTATCTTCGCATGGCTTTAAAATTGTAAAAACAAAAGCAAAGGCATTTGTAATATTTTTAATTAATTCTACAATAATAATGAGTTTACAAACTAAAATAATGGACGAAATGAAGAACGCCATGCGTTCTAAAGATACTGTTGCTTTGGAAGCTCTTCGTGCTATTAAATCAGAATTACTATTAGCCCAAACTTCGAGTGGTTCAAAAGAAGAAATAACCGAATCTGAAGAAATCAAAATTCTTCAAAAATTGGTAAAAATGCGCAAAGACAGTGCTTCGATTTTCACTACACAAAATCGTCCTGACTTAGCCGAACCAGAATTGGCGCAAATAGCGGTCATCGAGAAATTTCTACCAGCACAATTGAGCGAAGCAGAAGTAGAAACCATAATTGCAAAAATTATTGCAGAAACTGGTGCATCAGGCATAGCAGCTATGGGAAAAGTCATGGGATTAGCAACAGCACAACTTGGCGGAACAGCCGAGGGAAAAACTATTTCTACAATTGTAAAAAAATTATTAGTTTAGTGAAAAGTAATTTGCAAATAATGATGAGCAACTTTTTTTTTACTATTTGCTAAAAAAAAATGGCTTCGTAGTTCAACTGGATAGAATTTCGGATTTCGGCTCCGAAGGTTGCAGGTTCGAACCCTGCCGAGGTCACAAAAGCTCAAATTTATTTTGGGCTTTTTTTATATCTTTAAAAAATGGATTATATAATTCTAGTAATAGTTATAATATTGCTGCTACTTACAGTAGTTTATTTTGCTTTTTTATTTCTATTAAGCTTACTTGATGATATAACTATTGCTTTTTTAAACAGACCATTATACGTTCATTTCTACCTAAATCCGAAGAAAATATCTTCAACCCAACGTTCAATTTTAATGCAGAACATGCCTTTTTATGCGAAGCTGAATGCCAAGCAAAGCACGTATTTCAATCACCGACTGGTAAAATTTATTGATAGATATCAATTTATACCGAGAGAAAATTTGGTTATAACTGATGAAATGAAAACTATAATTGCGGCAACTTATGTAATGTTAACTTTTGGAATGCGGCGATATCTGGTATCGGTTTTTGATAAAATAATTATTTATCCCGACGAATATTATTCCGAAATTAATACACAAAATCATAAAGGTGAGTTTAATCCAAGATTGAAAGCCGTAGTGTTCTCGTGGAAGCATTTTATAGAAGGACAAGAGATTAGTGATGATAATTTGAATTTAGGAATTCATGAGTTTACACATGTAATCCATCACTATAGTTTACGAAGTCAAGACTCTGGGGCATTAAATTTTAAAAAACAATACGAAAAACTTTTAAAAGAAGTCTTTCATTTGCCAAATAAAGAAAGGCTGATAAATTCAAATTACTTCAGAATTTACGCCTTTACCAACCAATTTGAATTTATATCAGTAATTATTGAACATTATTTTGAAACTCCAGACCAGTTTGCTACCGAATTTCCTGAATTATTTGAAAACGTCGGCAGAATGTTAAATCTTAGACAGCAAAAGTTACGAGCATAAAGCCTTTAACTCGCTAATTGTTTTTATTGGATTTTCGGATTTAAACACAAAATTTCCTGCTACCAAAACATCTGCACCATATTGTATAAGTTGCTTTGCGTTTTTATCGGTTACACCACCATCAATTTCTATTAGGGTTGAAGCATTTTTTCTGATGATTAATTCTTTTAGCTTTTCAATTTTATGATACGTATTTTCAATAAATGATTGGCCGCCAAATCCGGGATTTACACTCATTAGGCACACCATATCAATATTGTTAATAATATCTTCTAGTAAGTGTATATTCGTATGTGGATTTAATGCCACTCCAGCTTTCATTCCCTCCTTTTTTATAGCTTGTAATGTTCGGTGTAAATGGGTGCAAGCTTCATAGTGAACAGTTAAGATATTTGCGCCTAAATCGGCAAAAGTTTTAATATATCTGTCAGGATCTACGATCATTAAATGCACATCGATTGTTTTTTTTGCGTGTTTTTTAATTGCTTCTAAAACTGGCATTCCAAAGGAAATGTTTGGTACAAAAACACCGTCCATGATGTCAATGTGAAACCAGTCTGCTTCGCTGGTATTGATCATTTCGATATCTCGTTGCAAATTGGCAAAATCGGCGGCGAGAATGGATGGCGCAATTAGTGTGTTTTTCATTTGTGCTGAATTTACTTCAGCATACAAAATGCTGAAAAAGTTAGTTGTATTGATGCTGATTTTCTGTAAATATTTCAGCAATTGTTCTAGATACAAAGGTAAATTATAATTAAATAATTCGAAACAAGTTCCATGAGAATCTGAAACGAGTTCAGATTAAAAAAACAAAACTCCGGTAATCAGCCGGAGTTTCAATCATCAATCAAAAAACAAACAGTTAATCAGACTGTTGTTGCGTTTATAGGTGATTAGCCTAAATATGTTTTTAAGATTTTGCTTCTTGAAGTATGTTTTAATCTGCGAATTGCTTTTTCTTTAATTTGACGAACACGTTCGCGAGTTAAGTCAAAAGTTTCACCAATTTCTTCTAATGTCATTGGATGTTGATCGCCTAAACCAAAGTACAAACGAACTACGTCAGCTTCTCTTGGTGTTAGGGTTTCTAATGAACGTTCTATTTCGGTGCGTAATGATTCATGTATCAATTCTCTGTCAGGATTTGGAGATTCACCAGAACGTAAAACATCATATAGGTTCGAGTCTTCTCCTTCCACAAGCGGTGCATCCATTGATAAGTGACGACCAGAATTTTTCATCGATTCTTTTACGTCATTCACTGTCATGTCTAGTTCTTTTGCAATTTCTTCAGCGCTTGGCGGACGTTCGTTAGATTGCTCTAACAAAGCGTACATTTTATTGATTTTATTAATTGAACCAATTTTGTTTAATGGTAAACGAACGATACGAGATTGCTCAGCTAGTGCTTGTAAAATCGATTGACGAATCCACCAAACCGCGTATGAAATAAATTTAAAACCACGAGTTTCATCAAAACGTTGCGCAGCTTTAATTAATCCTAAATTTCCTTCGTTAATCAAATCAGGAAGCGTTAACCCTTGATTTTGATATTGCTTTGCTACCGATACCACGAAACGCAGATTGGCTTTGGTTAATTTCTCTAAAGCACGTTGATCGCCGGCTTTAATTCGTTGTGCTAATTCTACTTCTTCGTCAGCAGTGATTAAGTCTACTTTTCCAATTTCTTGTAAATATTTGTCTAACGATGCGGTCTCACGATTGGTTACCTGCTTGGTGATTTTAAGCTGTCTCATGTATTTTGTCTCCTATACTTTAAAGTGTTCAGGTTGTTATACGTTATAGATTATGAAAAAGTTACAAATAAGGTAATAATTTTTTAATATCAACAATACGTTATTATGTATTTTCAAATATTCTTACAGGTAATAGATATTTATTATAATATTTTATTAATTGTGGGTTTAGTTAATTAAGGTAGTTGTGAATAATTGTATTTAATTGAATTCTGTGTATATGAACTTCATTAAAGGTCAATTGATTTTTTTGTTTTTTTATAATTTATTTTAAGTCTTAATTTTTCAATCAGAATGTATAAATTAAATCAGTTATTTCATTTCTTTTTTTAGTTTAGGATTTTTATAATTTTTATTTAAACAAGTTCAAATAGTAGTAATAACTTATATATTTGCATCCTAAATTTAATTGTCTATGAAAAAAATTCTTTTATTATTAGTATTTAGTTTTTCATTATCTTTTTCTCAACAAAATTATGAGTATATAGGTGCGATTAAATTAAATGGTGATAAAAAAACTATAATAACATACAGGATTTTTTTTTCTGTAAATAATGGTAAAATTAACGGGTTTTCTATCACTGATTTTTTGGGTGATCATGAAACAAAGAATAAAATTTCTGGAACATATAATTCAAAAACTAAAGAAATACAGTTTAAAGAAGAGAATATTTTATATACAAAATCTCCATTGAGTAAGGATTCCTTCTGTTTTGTAAATTTTGCTGGAAGAGTCAAGCTTGTTGATGATAATAACAAGTTGTCAGGAAATTTCAAAGGACTTTTTCAAAATAAATCGAAATGTATTGATGGTAGTTTGGAGTTGTTTGGAATTAAAAAGATTGAAAAAATAGCAACCAAATTTAAAGAGAAAATTCAAAAGTCAAAAAAAGTAGAACAAAGTATAAAAGATAATTTCAATCCAATTTCAATACTAGATAGTTTGAAAGTTAATAGTTTGACAAAAAATCAGAATTTAAATATTTTTGTTTCATCAAACGAAATTGAAATTGAAGTTTGGGATGCAAAAATCGAAGACGGTGATAGAATTGATTTATTCCATAATACAAGACGTATTTTAGATAATATTGAAGTAACAAATAAGAAAAAAACAATTAAGGTAAATTTAATTGAGAATGAGAATAAATTTAAGATAGTTGCTTTGAATGAAGGTGAGCGTACCCTAAATACGGCTATGATTAGGTTAATTGACGGGGATAGGAATTTTGAATTGACTACAAATTTGAAAAAAGGCGAGACTACATCTATTACTATTATTAAAAACTAAATAAATTCAGCATAAAAAAAGTCACAATTTAATTTAAATTGTGACTTTTTCAATAAGAAAACTGTTGAAAATTATGTCAACTTACCCCAAATTCCTGGTAAAGTTTTTCCATTAAGTTCGTAAAATGCTTTTACCCAAAGTGGAAATAACATTGGTACCACAATAAAAACAAGTTTATTGTATGACCATGCTGTTGAAAATTCAAAATGAATGAAGTGCATAGTTGCTCTCGTTAAGCCGCAAGCATAGCATTCAATTCCAGCTAAAAGTCTAGAAAGACAAACGGTCTCACCTCTATCAAAAAAATCAGCGGGAAGTAATATGAGAATGAACGGTATAAGAATGGTAGTCCATACTCTAATCTTAAAAACAATTTTTCTTATCATTTAATTCTTTACAGTGTTTTAGAGTATGCTCCATTTTTTGGTTTCAAATCTCCTGTGATGATTCTAATTAAATCAATTAGAGACCAAACACCACATCCACCTAAAGTCAACAATTGAACAATTCCTTGCCAAGTGTAGCCTAAATAAAATCTGTGAATCCCTAAACCACCAACTAAAGCAACTAAAATCAATGCTGTAACTTGACTTTTACCACTTCCGGCTGCAGCTGGAGAAGAATAGTCTTCAGTTGCTTTTCTAACCTCAGCGGTTTTTGTTGTTGTAATGGTTGACGTTCTTTCAACAGGAAAAGAAGCCTGTGTTGCGAATACTGATACAAACAATAGTGCATACAGTGTAAATAAAAATTTTAGTTTCATATAAAAATTATTTTGTTAGTTGTAAAAATATATAATTATTGAAAAATAAAAAAAAATCTTGCTAAAAAAATTTAAAAAAATAAAAATTTATTTTTGTATATAATTAGAATGAATTTATTTTCTTGTTTAAAAAATTATAGTTTGTTTGTTATATAAAATTAACTAATTGAATATCAACTATATGTATTTTTTTAATTTTTTCTAAAAACAAAAACCCCAATTCAACTAAATGAATTGGGGTTTGATATATTTGAAAAATTTAATTTATTCCGATTTTGGAGTAATTTTATTTTCTTCTCTTGGAGGTCTTGGTAAAAGTGCTTTTCTAGAAACTTTTTCTTTTCTAGTTTTAGGATCAACACCTAAATATTTCACCATGAACACATCACCCATGTTTACAACATCAGTAACATTTTCTGTTCTTTCCCAAGCTAATTCCGATACGTGTAATAAAACTTCATTTCCTGGAGCTGCAGTATATTCTACAACTGCTCCAAAATCTAACATTTTAATCACTTTCACTTCATAAGCTTCTCCCATTGCTGGTTTGAAAATGATAGAATCAATTTTAGCTAAAACTGCTGCAATTCCATCTGGATCTGTACCAAGAATCTCAACAACTCCTTGTTCGTCAACTTCGTTGATTACAATTGTAGTTCCAGTAGCTTTTTGTAATTCCTGAATTACTTTTCCACCTGGTCCAATCAAAGCACCAATGAAGTTGCCTGGAATGGTTCTCATGATAATTTTTGGAGCATGAACTTTAACATCCGCTCTTGGGGTAGCAATTGTTTCAGTTAATTTTCCTAAAATATGTAAACGACCATCACGAGCTTGGTTTAAAGCTTGCTCCATAATGTCATAACGCAAGCCATCAATTTTGATGTCCATTTGACAAGCTGTAATTCCATCTGCTGTTCCAGTTACTTTAAAATCCATATCACCTAAATGATCTTCATCTCCTAAAATATCTGAAAGTACTGCAAATTTTTGTCCGTCTGTAATTAATCCCATAGCAATCCCAGAAACTGGTTTCGTCATTTGAACTCCAGCATCCATCAATGCCATTGTTCCAGCACAAACCGTTGCCATAGAAGACGAACCGTTAGATTCTAAAACTTCAGATACAATACGAATGGTGTATGGACAATCAGCAGGAATCATGTTTTTTAAAGCTCTTTGAGCCAAGTTTCCATGACCAACTTCTCTTCTTGAAGTTCCTCTTAAAGGTTTAGCTTCTCCAGTTGAAAATGGTGGGAAATTATAATGTAAGTAAAATTTTTCTTCTCCTTGTTCTGATGGTGAATCGATTTGATTGGCTTCTCTTGAGGTTCCAAGTGTTACCGTTGCCAAAGCTTGAGTTTCTCCACGTGTAAATAGAGATGAACCGTGAACAGAAGGCAAATAGTCAATTTCACACCAAATTGGTCTGATTTCGGTTGTTTTTCTTCCATCTAAACGAATTCCTTTTTCAAGGATTACGTTGCGAACAGCTTCTTTATTAGTTTTGTAAAAATATTTTCCAACTAAACCAGCTAAATCAGCATTTTCGGCGTACTCTTCTTCAGAAAAAAGCGCTTGACATTCTGCTTTTACTGCTGAAAACTTTTCGCCTCTTTCACTTTTTCCTGATGCTTCTTGAGCAATTGCATAACATTTGTCATAAGCATGTGCTTTTACTTTGGCATATACAGTTTCATCTTCTTTTTCACCATCATAAGTTCTAATTTCTTTTTTACCAAATGCTTCTTGTAAACGCAATTGCGCATGAATTTGAACTTTGATTGCTTCATGAGCAAACTTGATAGCTTCGACCATTTCGTGTTCTGAAATCTCTTTCATTTCACCTTCAACCATGGCAACAGAGTCTAAAGATGCACCAATCATCATGTCAATATCTGACAAGTCTAATTGTGCTTTGCTCGGATTGATAATAAATTTTCCGTCGATTCGTGCCACGCGAACTTCAGAAATCAAGTTATAAAAAGGAATGTCTGAAACAGCTAAAGCTGCTGAAGCTGCTAAACCTGCTAATGCATCTGGCATAACATTTTCGTCATGCGACATTAACTGTATCATTACTTGGGTTTCTGCATGGTAATCATCAGGGAAAAGCGGACGCAAAACGCGGTCAACCAAACGCATTGTTAAAACTTCGCTGTCGCTTGGACGCGCTTCTCTTTTGAAAAATCCGCCAGGAAAACGTCCTGCTGCTGCAAATTTTTCACGGTAATCAACTGTTAGAGGTAAAAAGTCAACATTAGGATTAGATGTTCTAGCTGACACAGCCGTTGCTAAAAGCATACAATCGCCTAGTCTTACTACGACTGAACCATCGGCTTGTTTTGCTAATTTACCTGTTTCGATTGTGATGGTTCTTCCATCGCCTAAATCGATTGTTTCTTGGGTTACTTTTGGAATCATAAAATTTATTCGTTAAACTATTAGGTTAGTTGTGTTGTAGTTGTTGTAGTAGTTGTTTGTAACCCAATGAAAAACCGAAACTTTTCTTATCTAATTATAAAACAAAAAGAGGCGCGCAAGCACCTCTTTAGTTATGTATTATTTTCTAATACCTAATTCTTTGATTATCTCACGATATCTATTGATATCTTTTTTCTTCAAGTAGTCAAGAAGACTTCTTCTTTTACCTACTAAAATTACCAACGAACGCTCAGTGTTGTAATCGTGACGATTTTTTTTCAAGTGTTCTGTTAAATGCGAGATTCTAAATGTGAACAAAGCGATTTGCCCTTCAGCAGATCCCGTGTTTTCAGCTTTTCCTCCGTGTTTAGCGAAGATTTCAGCTTTTGTTTCTTTACTTAAATACATTCCAATATTTGTTTAAATGATTCTTATGTATGAATTAAGACTTTCTCAATTCGGGTGCAAAGATAAAATTTAATTTTAAGAATCCAATCTTTTTCCCGAAACTTCGGGACCAAATTCCAATTTGACTGAGTATTTGTTTGTATACTTTTGGAATTGATGTTTTACTATGTGGAATTTATCAAAAAAGCTTAGCAACTTCTTGATTTACAAATTCTAAAAATCGTTCGTCTGCTTCCGTAAAAGGGTCAAGCACATGGCTATCAATATCAATTTGTCCAATATTTATTCCATTGACGAAAAGAGGAACCACAATTTCAGACTTCACAGTAAAACTGCAGGCGATGTAATTGTCTTGTGCTGAAACATCGGGCACTACAAAGTTTGAATTAGAAACCGCTACTTGTCCACAAATTCCTTTTCCAAAAGGAATAACCGTGTGGTCAGTTGCAGCACCAACATATGGACCGAGATGCAGTGTATTATTTTCATGATTGGCGAAATAAAATCCAACCCAATTGTAATAATCTACATTTTCAGACAAGAATTGACAAAGATTTTTAAGTGTAACATCTCTTTCATTTTCAGCCGAAAGAATAGCGATAACTTGGGGTTTTAAATTTTCAAAATTCATTTTTCAATTTTTATGCAAAAGTAAGTACTCCACTTTTTTTATTTAATATAAATTTGTTAAAAATTACTTTTCTATATATGTTACAACAATACAAACCCTTTTTATATTTTTTAGGAAAATTTGTGTTGAGCTACATTATCTTGACAGTTGTTTATCAATCTTATTTGAATCGTTTTGATAGTTCAAAGGCAGAGGTCGATTCTTTTACACAAATAGTGGCAAATCAAACGGCTACAGTATTATCATGGATTGATAACCAATCGTATACTATGGCTCACCTCAAAGAACCAAGTGTGAAATTATTTTACAAGGGAAAATACATCTCCCGAATTATTGAAGGTTGTAACGGCATTAGTGTGATTATTCTGTTTATCGCTTTTACGCTGGCATTCACAGGCAAATTAAAAAACACGTTGATTTTTATTTTTACAGGAACTCTAATTATTCACATATTGAATATTGCGAGAATAGCATTATTATGCATAGCATTGTATTTTTTTCCGGAAATGGAACATATTTTACACGGCGTGATTTTCCCACTGGTAATTTATGGGGTCATTTTTTTATTATGGGTTGTTTGGGTTAATAAATATTCGAATTATGCTTCAAGTTTTGCTAAAAAATAAACAAACATTATTTTGGTCAATATTTCTTTTATTACTCTTAATATTAATCAGAGTATTTGAAGACAACTTATTTTATGACCCTTTTTTGAATTATTTTAAAACGGAGTATTCTCAATCGCCTCTCCCGCAAATCAATATTTTTAAATTATTTTTTAGTTTAGGATTCAGGTTCTATCTCAACTCAGTAATTTCATTGTTTTTGTTGTATGTGATTTTTAAAGATACAAAAATTGTCAAGTTCTCCATGTTACTCTATATGATATTAGGTTCGGTATTAATGATTAGTTTTATTTTTGTGCTTAACTTTTTTGGCGAAGAAAATAAAATGACTTTATTCTACATCCGACGTTTTTTAATCCAACCGATTTTCATCCTTCTTTTTATTCCTGCTTTTTATTATCAAAAACAAGTAAAAAAGTAACCTTTATTTCGTAACTTTACTATTATTCTATAAACTAAAATTTAATTTAGTTTGTTATGAAAATTGTAAAACACTCTGGAAGTATTGTCGATTTTAACCGAGAAAAACTTAAAAGTTCGCTACTAAAATCGGGTGCGAATAAAATCATCGTGGACGAAGTATTGAAAACAATCGAAAGCCAAATTTTCGAGGGAATTTCTACGAAACAAATCTACAAATTGGCTTTTGCTCTTTTAAAAAAAGCTTCCAATTCTCATGCCGCGCGCTATAATTTACGTGCTGCTATTCAAATGCTCGGACCGGCAGGCTTTTTCTTCGAAAAGTATATCGCACGTTTATTTATTTCAGAGGGATTCTTGGCACAAACTAATCTTTTTTTATCGGGTAAATGTGTGGTACACGAAGTAGATATTGCTATCATGAAAAACAACACTATTGAAATGGTTGAGTGTAAGTTTCATGCTGGTAAAGATGCTAATTCTGATGTGAAAATTCCGATGTACATTTTATCCCGATTTAATGATTTGAAAGATAGAAAACATTTAATTTATACTAAAAACGATTTTATATCAGGTTGTTGGATTGTTACTAATAATCGTTTTACCTCTGATGCAATTCTATTTGCAAAATGCTCTGGTTTAAAATTATTGAGTTGGGATTATCCTGATTCAAACAGTTTACGCCGAAAAATTGATGACCAGCAATTGTATCCAATCACGTGTTTAACAACTTTATCATTAGCAGAAAAAGATAAACTACTGGTTTTAGATATTATTCTAGCAAGAGAAATTATTGACAACATAGAAATATTGGAAAAAATTGGACTTAGTCCTACAAGAATTAAAAATGTTTTGAAAGAAGCAGCTCAACTTTGTAATTATATTTAAGATGAAAATTAAATTTTTAGGTGGTGCAGGAACCGTTACTGGTTCTAAAACTTTAATTGAAAGCAATGGAGTTAGGATTTTAATAGATTGTGGACAATTTCAAGGGATAAAACCGTTGCGTGAACTCAATTGGGAACCTTTGCCTATTTTGCCTTCAACTATAGATTATGTTTTGTTAACTCATGGGCATTTAGATCATTGCGGTTGGTTGCCTAGATTAGTCAACCAAGGGTTTGAAGGAAAGATTTATTGCACAAGTCCGACTGCCGCAATCGCGAAGCTTATTCTATTGGACAGTGCCAAAATTCAAGAGGAAGAAGCAGAACGAGCAAATAAAGAGCATTTTTCAAAACATGAAAAAGCCGAACCCTTATACAATGTTGATCAAGCAGAAAAAGTTTTTCCGCTTTTTAGAGTTGTAAAACAAAATGACGAAGTGACTTTAGATGCTGAAATTTCCGCCCGATTTTTTAACGCAGGGCATATTATTGGTGCTTGTTCTATTGCCTTGAAATTAGAGAATAAAACATTGGTTTTTTCAGGTGATATTGGTCGGGATGACGATGTGTTAATGTATGCGCCAGTAAAACCAAAAAAAGCCGATTATATTTTTCTCGAAAGCACTTATGGTAATCGAATTCACCCCATTGAAGATGTAAAATTATTATTGGAAACATACATAAACAATACTTTTCACAATAATGGAACGATAATTATTCCAAGTTTTGCTGTAGAAAGAGCACAAACTATTATGTATTTGTTGTGGCAATTAAAAAAAGAAAATAGAATCCCAGATATTCCATATATTATCGATACGCCAATGGGAATAAGTGTTTTGGATATTTTTATGAATAATAAAAAGTGGCATAAACTTTCCGAGGAAGAATGTGTTCAAATGTGTCGAATGTTTACCATGAATTCTGATTATCAAGAAACGATTGCTACCATTTATGACAAACAATCCAAAGTAGTCATTGCTGCAAGCGGAATGATTACTGGTGGAAGAGTATTGAGTTATTTAGAGCGATACATAAGTTTGCCTGAAACCACGGTTATCATTGTTGGATATCAAGCTGAAGGAACTCGCGGAAGAAAACTACTCGAAGGTGCGACCGACATAAAAATTTATGGAAAATATTACCAAGTTTTAGCCAAAATACAAGAAATTGAAGGATTGTCTGCTCATGGCGATCAAAAAGATTTAATAAACTGGCTTTCTGAATTAGAAAATAAACCAGAAAAAGTATTTTTAGTACATGGCGAAAATCAACCTGCTGACGAGTTGCGTATTAAAATTCAAGAAAAATTTGGTTTTGATTGTTGTGTTCCATTAATAGGACAAGAATTTGAATTGTAAATTTTTAATACTATTTAAGCATTTGATTTAGGATTAGTACTAAATTTGCAACATGAAGTTAAGAAAGAACATTAGTTTTTTTATTGCCCTACTTGTTTTGGTCTCCAATTCTGGTTTGGCTTTTAGTGTTCATTATTGCGGTGAAAAGATCGCTTCTATTTCTTCTGTTTTTTCTAATGATGAAGTTTGCGAAATGCCTGTTCTAGACGAGAAAGCATGTTGTGCAAAATCTGAAAATACTACTAAAGGTTGCTGCTCTGACAAAAAAATTAGCCTTAAAAATAAAGCAGAGCAAGTTGTTATAAAAAATAGCATTCTTGACATTGAGGCGGTTTGTTTTTTTGTTTATACTCCTCAAATCCTTGCAGATATGAAAATGTCATTTTCATCAAACGAAAATGCGGTTTTTTATTGCCAATCGAATGCACCACCACTTTATAAATTATATTGCCAATATACTTTCTACTCCTGATTTTAGCTGAATTTAGTTCAGTTTCTCTTACTTTAGAGGAATTTAATTGTAATAATTAAATTTTAAAATCAATACAAATGAAGAAAACTTTGTTGCTTCTCGCATTGTTGTTTTGTGTAATTGCTTTTTCGCAAGACACCTTAAAAGAAGTAAAAATAAATACCAGTCAAAAAGGATTAAAAAAGTCACTAAAAGGAACAACAAATACCACATTAGTTACCAGCAAAGAATTGTTGAAAGCCGCTTGTTGTAATCTTGCAGAAAGTTTTGAAACAAATCCTTCTATTGATGTAAATTTCGCTGATGCTTTAACGGGAACGAAGCAAATTAAAATGCTCGGGTTAACCTCACCCTATATTTTGATTACCGAAGAAAACGTACCATCTGTTCGTGGCGCTTCTCAAGCTTTTGGATTGTCTTTTACACCTGGAACATGGATTGATAACATTCAAATAACAAAAGGCGCAGGAAGTGTGATTAATGGTTACGAAAGCATTTCGGGTCAAATCAACACCGAACTAATAAAGCCAGCAAACGATATTCCATTTTTTGTTAATTTTTATGGTTCTACCGATAGTAGATATGAGCTAAATACGCATTTTAATAAAAAAAATTCAGACAAATGGGCTACAAGTTTGTTCGTTCATGGCAATGCGAGAGTGCAAAAAAATGATATGAACGATGATATGTTTTTGGACAATCCGATAGGGCAACAATTTAATATCGCTAATCGATGGCAATATACAAACGTTGAAACGGGTTTGGTTTCGTTCATAAATGCTCGGTTTTTAAGAGATGAAAAACAATCAGGAGAAGTAGATTTTGATCCTGATAGAGACCGATTAACAACCAATAAATGGGGTTCAGAAATCAATACAGAACGATTTGACTTGACGTCAAAAATTGGTTATGTTTTTAAAGATATGCCTTATCAAAGTATTGGTTTTCAAAATGCTTTTAGTAATCATAATCAACAATCTTATTTTGGATTAAATCAATACGATATTAAACAGCAGAGCTTTTACTCTAACTTGATTTTCAATTCCATAATCAACAATACGATGCATAAGTTTTCGACTGGATTGAATTTTTCATATGATAGCTATGCAGAATTTGTAAATCTTTCGGATGTTAGTAGAATAGATAATTCTGTGGGTGCGTTTTTTGAATATACCTTCGATAACAGTAGTAATTTTAGTTATATTCTTGGTGGTAGAGTGGATAATCACAACAGACTGGGAGTTTTTTTTACACCAAGACTGCATGCCAAATACAATCCTTGGGATAAAGCGGTACTGCGTTTTTCTGCCGGAAGAGGAAAAAGAGCAGCGAATATTTATGCAGAAAATCAACAGCTATTTGCCAGCTCTAGAGTTTTTTCTGTTCTTGATACAGATGGGAAAGTTTATGGTTTAAATCCCGAAATTGCTTGGAATTATGGCTTAAGTTTTACTCAAAATTTTATTTTATTTGGAAAAAAATCAGATGTAACAATAGACTTTTATAGAACCGATTTTCAAAATCAAGCCGTTGTTGATGTTATGAACTCGCCACAACAAGTTTTATTTTATAATTTAGAGGGTAAATCGTTTGCCAATAGTTTACAGTTTGATTTTAATATGGAACTAGAGCAACATTTAAATGTTAGAACAGCTTATAAGTTTTTTGACGTTGCTACTGATTATTTACTGGGAACTTTTCAAAGACCTTTGCAAGCCAAGCATCGATTTTTTACAAATTTAGAATACGAAACACACATAAGCAATGAAGGACAACAATGGCGTTTTGATGCCACAGTAAACTGGACTGGCAAACAACAATTGCCTACTACAGCATCAAATCCTGTTGAAGAACGGTTTTCTGAATTCTCTCCATCATTTACAACACTAAATATGCAAATTACACTACAGCAATCGAGTACTTTAGAATTTTATTGTGGCGTGGAAAATCTTGGTAATTACCGACAGATTAATGCTATTTTAGGCGAAACTAATCCTTTTGGGAATTTTTTCGATACATCTATAATATATGCTCCTGTTTTTGGTCAAATGTTTTATGGCGGTTTGCGATATAAAATAAAATAGAATTAATTTCAAATTCAAAAATCAATTTCAATAACAACTTTAAATAAATAAATTATGAAAAATATAATTTTAGGAATGATGTTACTTTTTGTTACACTTTCAATATCAGCACAAGAAAAAAAGAACAAAAATGCTCAATACAATATTGAAGTAAATGGCAATTGCGAAATGTGTAAAAAAAGAATTGAAAAGGCAGCTTTTTCAATAAAAGGTGTAAAAAGCGCACAATGGCATACAGATGATCATATGTTACACTTGATAATCAATGAAGAAAAATGTACAATTCTTGATATAAAGAAAGCAATTGCGAGTGTAGGTCATGATACAGATGAAGTTAAAACAACGCAGGATGTATATGATAATTTGCATGGCTGTTGTAAATATGAGCGTAAATAATTTATAAAGCATTGTTTTTCTTTATTAAAAAAATGTAATTAGATATAAGCTAACATAATTTAAAACGTATTTTTAGCATTTTAAATTCTCTGTTTTTTAATGAAAAAACATAACATACCTTGCGATGGTTGGAAAGGTTTTAAAGAAAACTATTCATCAGATGCTGTTTCAGGTTTTTTAGTCTTTCTGCTGGCATTACCATTAAGTATGGGAATTGCTCAAGCCTCAGATTTCGATCCTATTTACGGACTACTGACTGCAATGATTGGCGGTCTTGTTGTATCGTTTTTAGCCGGTTCAAAGTTAACAATAAAAGGACCAGCAGCTGGGTTGATTGTACTTGTAGCTGGTTCTGTAGCTGCATTTGGTGGAGGTGAACAAGGCTGGAAATACACCTTGGGCGTTATTGTTGTTTCCGGATTTCTTCAGGTTCTGTTTGGGGTTTTAAAATTTGGTAAACTAAGCGATTTTTTTCCCATTTCAGCTGTTTACGGCATGCTGGCAGCTATCGGAATTATAATCATTAGTAAACAGGTTCATGTTTTATTGGGTCAAAATCCTTTGGATGAAAACGGCAGACCTATTGTGGATCCTTTCACGCTATTGTCAAAAATTCCGCAAACAGTAAAAGCTTTAAATTGGTCAATATTTTGGCTAGGTTTTGTTAGTTTATTAATTGTTTTCACTTGGCCGATAATTAAAAATAAATGGCTTAGTAAAATTCCTGCACCAGTTATTGTCTTATTGATTACAATTCCACTTTCATACTATTTTGGTTTTCATAACATAAAAGATGAAAATGGTATCCCTAAATATTTGGTTCATTTTGATAAAAATTTGCTAGACATCATCGGCTTGAATGTAAGCTTTGATGGAATATCTAAAATAGGCATATTTATAAAGTTTGTTTTGATGTTTGCCATTGTTGGTAGTCTTGAAACACTACTTACCGTAAAGGCAATTGACATCATGGATGTTTATAAAAGGAAATCAGATTACAATAAAGATTTGATTGCAGTTGGCGTTGGAAATATTATTACGGGTTGTTTAGGCGGTTTACCCATGATTTCTGAAGTGGCTCGTTCATCTGCCAATGTTGAAAGTGGTGGAAAAACACGATGGGCTAATTTTTTACATGGTATTTTTATCACAATTTTTTTATTATTGGCTCTTAATTTCAGTAACTTAATTCCTAAACCTGCACTTGCCGCAATGTTGATTGGTGTTGGTTTTTCTTTGGCACATCCAAAAAAAATAGGTCTATTACTTTCTATCGGCAAAGAGCAATTTGCTGTTTTTTTAACTACTGTTATTGTTTCTTTGGCAACAGATTTGTTACTCGGTATTTCAATAGGTATTATTCTAAAAATTATTTTCCATTTGTATAACGGAGTTAACTTCTCTTCCATTTTTACTATTCGAGTAACAACTTTAAAAACTGATGACAACTATTTGATATCTATACACGAAGCAGCACTTTTTACCAATTATTTAGCCATAAAAAAGAAGTTAGTAGCTGTGCCACAAGGAAACAATATAGTAATATGTTTAAAAGATACTAAGTTTGTAGATCATTCTGTAATGGTAAGTTTAAATCAGTTTAAATTTGACTATGAGAACGATGGAGTAGGAGGAACAGTTTCAATAAAGGGATTAGAAAATCATGTGTCTTTTTCAAATCATAAATTCTCTAGTAGAAAACTAAAAGTATAACTCAATAGTATATTACAGTTCATTTTTTTTTAAGTTTTAGTTCGGTTATCCACTATAATAAAATCCGAAAGTAATAAGTTTTTTTTAACAAAAAGTGTCTCAAAATTTACTACTTTCACGCACTATTTTAAAGTAAAAAAAATGACTGATTTTGATTGGATGCAACTGCTAAATCCAGAGTTTTATATAACAATGACTATTGGCGGTGTTAAGGGAGGTTTATGGATAGTGTTGTTTATTGTTTTTGCTGAAACTGGTTTGTTTGCTGGTTTTTTTCTACCTGGTGATAGTTTACTATTTCTCGCAGGAATTTACAGTAGAAGTTTGGTTGAAAATTTTGTCTTCATAGATAGTGATTTAATCAACGTTTTTTTATTATCAGCAATGGTAGCCATCGCCGGAATTGTTGGAAATATGGTAGGCTATTGGTTTGGAAGTAAAAGTGGTTATTATTTGTATAAAAAAGAAGATAGCTTTTGGTTTAAGAAGAAGTACCTAATTCAATCTAAGGATTTTTTTGAACGTTACGGCGGCAAAGCCATTATTTTTGCTCGTTTTTTACCAATTTTCAGAACTTTTGCACCTATCGTTGCTGGTATTGTAACCATGGATAAGAAGAAGTTTATGTTTTATAACGTGCTTAGTTCTTTCCTGTGGTCGTTTACTTTAATTTTTGCAGGGCATTATTTGTATGGGTTTTGTTTGGATAAATTTGATATTGATTTAAAGCATCACATCGAAAAAATAATCATTATTATTATTCTTATTTCAAGCTTTCCTGTAATTATGAAAATGATTAAGAAAAGTCCAAAAAATGAAAGCGAATAAAAAAGCGTACATAATTTAGTTACTCTACAACGATATCTAATTCTTTATCGATTAACTGACCATCTATAGTAACTCCTTTGATTATTACTTTATAGTTTTTAATGTTAGCGTCCTGAAATTCAAATAGAAAATTTCCTTTTTCATCAGTGAGCAAAGTTTGATTCCAGTCAACAATTCCATAATTTTTAAAGCCTTTACTGGCAAAGTTTTCATAGTCTTCGTTTTGAAAATTTGTATTCATTTCAAAACCTTGTTTGATTAAAAATGAGGTTGATTTTAAAACTGATTTAGAAGAAATTTTTTTCCTTCTATATATTTTAATTATTCCTAGTTTGTTTCTCATGGTTGGGACAATAGCATTGGCATTTATATAAATCTCATCAATTTCAGACATATCTATTAAATCAAGTTCTGCAAATGTAAATGGCAATGCTATATCGTCAATAAAAACTTCGGGTGTTGGTCTTTCGCCAAAAATTGAAGATACCTGTCTTGATGTTATTAAAACCTCTCCAGGCGATGTACGGTTGACAATGAACCCATTTTGTTCAATAAATAACAATAAATTTGAGGTACTATTTTCTTCTATTTTATAGCCTCTTAGGTAAGAATTTCCGAATTTATTTTCGTTGACCAACGTTTTTTTCGTTTTTGATTTAATTACTACATCGTTTAAATTAATTATTTCACCGTTATACTTTGGTAAATCATACAAAGTTGAGTGTTCGTATACTTGAGGTTTTTTACATTCAAAATAAGGAACGTAAAAAGGTTTTATAAAATGTTTGTTTCTATTCAGTACTTGCGTTACAAAATTTGATGGAACCAGATTAAATTCAGGAGATTTTAGAAGCGAAAGTTCAACCACAGTTGAGTCGGTTATTGCTATGTTTTCAAAAACATATTCGTTTTTTTCATTCAGGTCAGACAGCAATAATATTCGGTCTAAATTTGAATATAGTCTAACTTTATAGTCCTCTTTATTTTTCAGTTCTTTATTTATAGTGCCTTTTATCGTTAAACCAATATCAAAACTATGGTTAGGTTTTGGCGGATTTGAAACGATATTTTTCCATTCATATTTGGGTTTGCTTTGGTTTAGTAAAACCAAATCTAACTCGTAAAATTTTTTTCTTGATGGTTCTGTAAAATAATAATTAACTTCATTAAAAGAGTCATTTATATATGGTTTTATGGTAGAGGAATAAAAAAGATTGTCTTCAATTTCAATTGCTTTGGTTTCTTCGGGTAGAATAGAAATACTTAGATTGGCATTAGCATATTCAGAATAGCCAACCATATTCACTTTACCATTTTTTTTATAATTCGGCAGTAAATTTATCGGTTTCTCTTTTTTAGGATATAGGTAGATGATTCTTTCACACCATTGTTTCAACTCATTATCTATTATTCTAACAGTATTAATTCCTTCAAAGATATTTTCATTTAAAATCGAGATGACTTGTTCTAGATTTTGACTATTCAATTTCAATGGAAGGATTAAATTTTTATCATCTTGATTTATAGCAAGATATATTTTTTTGTTTTCTAAAATTTTTATCGTTTCTGGATTAGTTTTAATTTTAAAAATTTTTTTATCGAGAAATGTAAAACTATTTATTTCGAGAGCTATTCCAGTATTAGACGGGGTTTGTAAACCAGTTTCTATTTTTTTAGTATCAAAATAACAAACAGCTTTTATTTCTTTATTGGTTGGGATAATTTCAAATTTTCCAATACCAAATGCGTTTAATTTTACAGTTTGTAAAATCTCACCCTTATTATTCTGTATTTGAACCTCGCTGTTTTTAGGTGATTTTCCAAAACAATCGGATAATTTGAGCCCTATTACATTCGTAATTCCTTTAATTAAACTTCCACCTTCTGGAGTTAATTTTAGTTCTAGCGTTTCTATATCTGGATTTTGGGTTTCCGAAAATACACCTTCTACTGGGTTAATGATATCTATCTTTCGAATGGTTGATTCATCTTCAGTGAAATTATTCATCCAATTAGTGTACACTTGAATAAAATAATTGCCTGAATGAAGTTTTTCATTAAGCTCAAATTTCCCTGTAAAAGTTCCGTTATCGACAAAAAATAATTTTTCAAAAATTTTACTTCCCTTGTCATCATATACTACTGCAAAAACATTTGTTGTGTTAAAAAAAGGTTGCTTTGTTTTTCTATTAACGACATATCCTTTAAACCAAATGGTTTCATTAGTCAAGAAAGTTGTTTTATTGAAGTGTAGATTTATATTTTCTCTTTCTAAAAAGAAATAGGAGGTAAGTTTATCTTGAATTTTTTTGATTGAAGTATCAGTATCCTCTGTTTGAGAAAACATCGAAAGGCTAACAAGAATAACTAGGGCAATAGTAAGATTTATTTTTTTATACATCAGGTAAAAATAATAATTATCTGATTTGTTATTGTAAAAAAAATGGATTTGTAGTAAATAAAAAATGCCTCAAATTTTGAGGCATTTTAATTGTATTTATTGAATTATGAATTACATCATTCCTGGCATTCCGCCACCCATTGGCATTCCACCGCCAGCGTTTTCTTCTTTAATTTCAACTAAAGCACATTCGGTGGTTAAAATCATTCCAGCAACAGAGGCAGCGTTCTCTAGTGCCACACGAGTTACTTTTTTAGGATCTATGATACCAGCTTTCAACATGTCAACATATTCGTCTGTTTTGGCATTGTAACCAAAGTTTCCTTGTCCTTCAGAAACTTTTGCCACTACTACTGAACCTTCTAATCCTGCATTTTCAACAATTGTTCTCAACGGTGACTCTACTGCACGAGAAACGATTTGAATTCCTGTAGCTTCATCTGCATTTTCTGATTTTAAATTAGCTAATACATTTTTTGCTCTAAGCAATGCAACACCACCACCAGCAACAATACCTTCTTCAACAGCAGCACGAGTTGCATGTAATGCATCATCAACTCTGTCTTTTTTCTCTTTCATTTCTACTTCAGAAGCAGCACCAACATAAAGAACAGCAACACCACCAGCTAATTTGGCAAGACGTTCTTGTAATTTTTCTTTGTCATAATCAGAGGTTGTAGTTTCCATTTGACCTTTGATTTGGTTCACACGATTTTTAATGATGTCAGCATCTCCAGCACCATTCACGATGGTTGTATTGTCTTTGTCAATAGTAACTTTTTCAGCAGTTCCAAGCATTTCTAAAGTAGCATTTTCTAATGTGTAACCACTTTCTTCGGCAATAACGGTTCCGCCAGTTAAAATGGCAATGTCCTCTAACATTGCTTTTCTTCTGTCTCCAAATCCTGGAGCTTTAACAGCTGCAATTTTCAATGCACCACGTAATTTGTTTACCACCAAAGTGGATAATGCTTCTCCATCAACATCTTCTGCAATAATCAATAATGGTTTTCCAGATTGTGCCACTGGCTCTAAAACTGGTAATAATTCTTTTAAGGAAGAAACTTTTTTGTCATACAATAAAATGTATGGTCTTTCTAATTCGACTTCCATTTTCTCTGGATTGGTAACAAAATAAGGAGAAAGATAACCTCTATCAAATTGCATTCCTTCCACAACATCAACATAAGTATCTGTTCCTTTCGCTTCTTCAACAGTGATTACACCTTCTTTTCCAACTTTTCCAAAAGCAGTGGCAATTAACTCACCAATTACTTCATCGTTATTCGCAGAAATGGAAGCAATTTGTTTAATTTTTTCTGAGTCACTACCTACAACTTGCGCTTGTTTACCAAGATCAGTAACGATAGCTTCAACTGCTTTGTCAATGCCACGTTTTAAGTCCATTGGATTAGCGCCAGCAGCAACATTTTTCAATCCTTCTTTCACAATGGCTTGTGCAAGAACTGTTGCCGTTGTAGTTCCATCGCCCGCTAAATCATTGGTTTTTGAAGCTACTTCTTTTACCATTTGTGCACCCATGTTTTCTAGTGCATCTTTCAACTCTACTTCTTTTGCTACCGTAACGCCATCTTTAGTAACCGTTGGTCCACCAAATGATTTTGAGATGATCACATTTCTACCTTTTGGTCCAAGTGTAACTTTTACTGCATTTGCTAATGCATCAACACCGCGTTTTAATCCATCGCGTGCTTCAATATCGAATTTTATATCTTTTGCCATTTTCTTTTTTTTTTATTTTATGTCTTACTACTTATTTTAAAATTGCGATATTAATTAAATGATTGCCAAAATATCGTCTTCACGCATTATTAAATAATCTTTTCCATCAAATTTTAAATCAGTCCCAGCATATTTACCATAAAGAACGATGTCGCCAATTTTAACAGTTAATGGTTCATCTTTTTTACCGTTTCCTACTGCTATAACAGTTCCTTTTTGTGGTTTTTCTTTTGCAGTATCAGGAATTATAATTCCCGATGCAGTTTGGGTTTCTGCAGCGGCAGGTTCTACGATAACTCTATCTGAAAGAGGTTTAATGTTTAAAGCCATAGTTTTATATATTTTGAGTTATTAGATATTTTACTTTGTGCATTTCAGAAATTGTGCCACGTCGATTTAACTGACATTATTACCTAAAAAAAATGCCAGCATGTCAGCGCTGGCATTATATTATTTATTTTACCTACTATTATTTTTTTGGTGTTTCAACTGGTTTTGCAGGAGTTGAATTTGTAGTAGTTGATTTTGGTGTTACCGTTTCGATTTCATCAATTACTTTAGAATCTGACTGTCCAACCATACTCGGAAAACTGATGCTTGAAAATAAAATCAAAACGATTAAGGCTGTAGCTAATACCCATGTACTTTTATCCAAAAAGTCAGTTGTTTTTTGAACACCACCAAGCATTTGTGAACCACCTAATGAAGATGATAAACCACCACCTTTAGGATTTTGAACCATTACTGCAATTATTAATAAGAAACAAACGATTGTTATTAAAACTAAAAAAATTGTAAACATGATGTATTGTAATTAATTATTATTTTGTTGTAAAATCTTGATATCCGAAATTCGGTCTGCAAAGAAACTACTTTTTTCTGGATATTTCAAAATTAATATTTCGTAGGCTTGAATGGCGCGCGCGTATTTTTTTTGTTCCAAATAAACTCTCGCCAAGGTTTCTGTCATGAGATATGAGGCATCATCAGGCATTGGTTCGATTGCAGGAATTGAAGTATCTTTTGCTATAGGCGGAATTTTTGGGTTGTTTTCAATAAATTTATCGATTAATGCTATTTTTTTCTTTTTATCGTCATTTGTAAGAGAGAAATCTTTTTGAGTTTCTTCTCTTTCAATTGGCTTTAATCGCGATAATTGAAGCCATTCTTGAAACGAGTGTTTTTCGTTTTTAGAAAACTCTAAAGGTTTCCCAAGAGCTAATTTTTCTGTTATTTGTTGCTCTTCCGATAATTCAGCTTGACTTATAGAAGTTTTAATAGAATGTTCCAAAGGATTTAGAAAATGGTTCTTTTTTGGAACTATAACTTCTTCACTTTCTACAACAGTCATGTTCATTAACTCTTCTAGCTTCTTTTCATACAACCCTTTTTGAACAGAAACAAATGTATCTGAAGTAATAAAATCAAATAATATGCTTCTATCAGTTGTATAAGCTGCAGCAACTTTTAATGCAAAATTATAATTAAAACTATCTTGATTATACAAATGTTTCAATCTTAAAACTCTAGCGCTTTGAAAATAGGGAAAGGTTGCCAAAACTGTATCCAGTGTTTGCGCATGTCTATCGTTGATAGTGTCGGGTTTGTTTAGTAAATAAGTATAATCGGTTAAGTTCAAGTTTTTGTTATTTGTTATCGGTTTTCAGTTGTCTGTCATTTCCAACTTGATTAGATATTACCACTTTGCGAGCGACTCATTGAAAATATCTTGCGTAATTCTTTCAAAAATTACGTCAAGTGCTTCCGTTAGTCTCGGTCCGACTAATTGTGACGAACCGTCAAAGTCAAAGAAAAAAGAAAATTGCTTTTCAAAATTATCTTCTTCTTTGTTTTTATTACTAAATCTAACATTTACTCTGATGGTCACTCTATTTTGTGCTGCCGCTTGATCGGCGGTTGCAGTCATTGGCGCCACATTAAAACCAGTGATTTCGCCTTCATAAACCAAATCGCCGTTCGAATTCACTAAATTTAAATTGGTTTGATTTTGAATTAAATCTTGTAATTCACGTGTAAAAAGCAAATCTATTCCTGGTTCAACCAACTCGGCCGTGTTTTGAAAATAGTTTACCTGGAATGTTTTGGCATCAATTTTTCCCGTTCCAGTAAAGTTGTATACTGAACAGCTATTGATAGTAAAACCTACAATAATTAAAACTATGTATTTGACGTTTTTCATTTGGATTTCAAAGATATGCTTTTTCGGGTTTTATAAGTCTTTTAAGTTATAAATCAAATTGCTTAATTTTTCTATAAAGTGTTCTTTCTGAAATTCCCAATTCATCGGCAGCTGCTTTTCTTTTTCCTTTGTGGCGTTCGAGAGATTTCTTTATCAATTCAATTTCTTTTTGTTCCAATTTCAACACTTCTTCCTCTTCCACAGTTTCAGCCATAAGATAAGTACTGTCATCATCCTCTTCATCAAATTCTTCCTGATGTGTGTCGTTATTTTTAGGAATGATATTTACTCGTGCTTCTTCTTCAAAGTGAATTTCATTTTCTGCCGATGTCGTTCCGTAAACCTTCTGAATTAAACTTGGATTAATGTCCTGAACCTTAGTTCCGTTTTTCATCAATTCCAAAGTCAATTTTTTCAAATCGTTCAAATCACTTTTCATATCAAAAAGCACTTTGTATAAAATGTCTCTTTCTGTAGAAAAATCACTGTCTGATTTTTTTCCACCAATAATACTTGGTAAATTATTACCTTCTGTTGGTAAATACGATTGTAAAGTAGCTAAAGTAACATCTCTATTTACTTCCAAAACTGAAATTTGTTCTGCTACGTTTCGCAACTGACGGATGTTTCCACTCCATCGGTATTTTTGTAAAAACAAGACGGCATCATCACGCAATTTGATTGGTGGCATTTTATATTTATGAGCAAAATCGGCAGCAAATTTTCTAAATAATAAATGAATATCGTCTTTCCTGTCGCGCAATGGTGGCAACGGAATATCAACCGTACTTAAACGATAGTATAAATCTTCACGGAATTTTCCTTTTTCAATCGCGTCAAACATATTTACGTTGGTTGCAGCAACGATACGAACATTCGTTTTTTGAACTTGACTTGAACCTACTTTAATAAATTCACCATTTTCTAAAACACGAAGCAAACGAACTTGTGTTGTTAACGGCAATTCACCCACTTCATCCAAAAAAATCGTTCCACCATCGGCTACTTCAAAATACCCTTCACGCGTATTTGTCGCGCCAGTAAAAGCACCTTTTTCGTGACCAAAAAGCTCACTGTCAATAGTTCCTTCTGGAATAGCACCACAGTTTACAGCAATGTATTTTCCGTGTTTTCTGTGCGAAAGCGAATGGATAATTCTTGGAATACTTTCTTTTCCAACACCACTTTCTCCAACAACCAATACCGAAATATCAGTTGGCGCAACCTGAATGGCTTTCTCGATAGCACGATTGAGTTTAGCATCGTTTCCGATGATTTCAAACCGCTGTTTTATATTTTGAACTGATTCCATTTTTTTTTAATTGATAATTAAAAATGGATAATTGACAATTAAACTCGTGCTAATTGTCAATTATCCATTATCAATTGTTAATTCATCTCACTATACCCAACCGCTTCACCAATCAAAGTCGCTGTGGTGCAATCACTAATTTTCACCATCACAAAATCCCCAACTTTATAATCTCCTTTCGGGAAAACCGTCACTACATTCTCAGAATTTCTTCCGCTCCAATGTTGAGCTGATTTTTTTGATTCTTTCTCAATTAAAACTTCAACCGTTTGACCTAAGAAACGTTTTGTTCTCTTTTCACTTAAAATCTGTTGTAAATCCACAATCTCTTGCAAACGTCTTTTCTTCACTTCTTCCGGAACATCGTCTTCCATCTTTCTAGCTGCCAAAGTGCCTGGTCGTTCAGAATACGCAAACATATAACCAAAGTCATATTCCACATAGTCCATCAAACTCAAGGTATCTTGATGATCATCCTCAGTTTCTGTTGGAAAACCAGTAATCATATCTTGCGAAATCGAACAATCTGGAATAATACGCTTGATTTTATCCACCAATTCCATGTATTCTTCTCGTGTATGTTGGCGATTCATTTCCTTTAAAATTCTTGTGCTTCCGCTTTGAACCGGTAAGTGAATGTAATTACAAACATTGTCATATTTAGCAATCACATGAAGCACTTCTTCATGCATATCCTGCGGATTAGAAGTCGAAAAACGAAATCGCATTTTAGGGAAAGCAATCGCACATTGTTCCAATAGTTGAGCAAAATCAGTAGCCGTAGCTTTTTGCATTTCGGTAGCTTTTACAAAATCTTTTTTCAAACCGCCGCCATACCAAAGGTAACTGTCCACGTTTTGTCCTAAAAGACAAACTTCTTTAAAACCTCTATTCCACAAATCCTGAATTTCTTCTATAATACTTTGCGGTTCACGACTGCGTTCACGTCCGCGAGTAAATGGAACCACACAAAACGTACACATATTATCACAACCACGAGTAATAGAAACAAACGCATTCACACCGTTACTATTCAAACGAACCGGAGCAATATCGCCATACGTTTCGTCTTTCGAAAGAATAACGTTTATGGCATCGCGTCCTTCTTCCACTTCTTTCAGAAGATTAGGCAAATCCTTGTAAGCATCAGGACCAACAACCATATCAACGATTTTTTCTTGCTCCAAAAACTGGTCTTTCAATCGTTCCGCCATACAGCCCAAAACCCCAACTTTCATACCCGGATTAATACTACGTTTCACAGCATTGTACTTCTCCAAACGCTTTCTCACGGTTTGCTCAGCTTTATCTCTGATAGAACAAGTATTAACCAAAACCAAATCGGCTTCTTCCAAATTTTGTGTCGTGTTATAACCTTGCTCCGTCAAAATGGAAGCTACAATCTCGCTATCCGAAAAATTCATCGCACAACCATAGCTTTCTATAAATAGTTTTTTGGTATTACCTTCTTTTTGTTCCAAAACAAGACTGGTGCCTTGTTTTTTCTCTTCTATTTCTTTTTCCATATTCCAAATTTGTCATTCCGATTTATCGGAATCTCAACTTAACATTAGTATAAATCCCAATTTTATCGGAATCACGAAAGCAAAGATAATACTAAATTCTAAAATATGACAAGATGGCAGAGTGGTTTAACAAAAGTTTTGGAGGTGAAAGAATTTAGCGGACTTGGAATTCGTATTGCTGATTTGAATCCATAGTTTTAGCTTGTTTGTAAAAAATAAAGCTAAATTTATTTAAAGATTATATGTGAAATTAAGAAAAACATATCTTGAAATGAGGTTGTTTTGTAGTGTGCTAATAGAAAAATCGGCGGTTTGTATTTGTGAAAAAATAGTATTATTCAAAAGGTTTTTACCAATTAAATTGAATTCATATTTTTTTCCTTTAGGTTTATAAATAACGCTAAAGTCAAGAAATAAATAATCATTACTGGTGTTATTTGTATTAGGCATGAAATAATCTCCATTAATTACATAAAAGATGGATGACGAGTGTTTGTATTTTATTTTTAGTGCATTTGTAAACATTTTATTGTTGATAGAACTATTATTTTCAGATTTGTTTGATGAATATAGATAGTTTGATTGATTTTCAAAATTAATTTTGGTGTTAAATGCAGTACTAATAGTCAACTCATTAGATACGTTGTTACTGGTGTTATTTCTTAAATCAGAGGTGTTTACAATGTTCTTATAGTTGGATTTTGATACTGATGAAGTAAATTTTAAAGTTGTGGACAGTTCATTAATAAACTTTTCTGTTGATAGAATTAAGTTTAAATTATCATTTTTTTCATTGAGATAGAAGTTATTTAAAATAGTCTCATTTTCATTGATTAAAAAATTTGAAAAATAGTTGCCATTGCATTTTTGATAACTAATACCAATACTCATGAAAAATTGTTTGTATAAGTTATTATTATAATAGTTTAAACTATAGATTTGTGTTTTTTGAATTTCAAGAGTTGGTGTATTTGCTATTTTTATTCGATTGTTTGTTATTATTGGATTTATAAAAATGTATTCTTCTGAAAATGGAGTTTGAGATAAACTGGCTTTTGATGAAATGAATGATTTGTTATTAATAGTGTATCTTATAGTAAATGAAGGTTCAAACAAAAAATCTGATTTTGATTTTTTATTTAAATTTTGAGTGTCATTTAATTGTTGATTTAAATTTTTAATTGAGAATAAAGGCATTATTGACCAATTATTTAATCTATAATTAATTGAACCAAGCGCATAAATAGATTTTTCAAAATAGTTAGGGCTATTAAAATTTGTGGCTGTTTGATTTGAATTATTTATAGAGTTATAATCTGTGTTTTCGTAGGTTGCTCCTGTTGAAAATGAATATTTAAATTTTGATTTATTACCTAATAAAATAACTATTGCATCCAAGAAATTCTTTTTGAAATTACTATTTTGTTCTTCAATAATTGAAGTGTTTTGATTATTAAGTAACAGATTTTGAGGAATGTTGCTGTAAGCTTGGTTTAATTGTATTTGTATTGCTTTATTGTTGTTAAGTTTATTCGTGTAGAGAATTCTATGATTAAAGAAAATGCTTTCGGATTTTAGATTTGATTTAAAAGAATTTATTTGATTTGCTGTTATGGAAGAATTGGATTTTATGTTTTCATAGCTAAACTTTGTATTATATTCTAGT
Source organism: Flavobacterium aureirubrum (assembly GCF_038739835.1). NCBI lineage: Bacteria > Pseudomonadati > Bacteroidota > Flavobacteriia > Flavobacteriales > Flavobacteriaceae > Flavobacterium > Flavobacterium aureirubrum. Next base: position 325,432 of record NZ_JBCGDO010000001.1, on the reverse strand, counting down.
AATGAATTTTTTGAAGTGTTGTATTTTAGTTCAACATCACCTCTATAGAATTGTGGTTTTTTAGTAGTATTGAAATCATCGGATGTGATTAATGTTTCGTTTTGAATTTTATTTTCGGTTGTATTTAGTTGATTTAATTTTATATTGTCGTTTATGTAATACAAATTTGTTCTAATAGAGAGACGTTTGTTTACTTTAAAAATACTATTGTAATTTGAAAAAAACATATTATTGATGTTGGCTCTTTCATCATCAATTCCATTATTAAACAATGTTTCTGAAATTATTTTGTGTGTTACTAAATCTTTTTCTTTTTGTTGTTCAATACTTTTATTGGAAGAAAAATAGTCGAAAGGGGAATGGTTTATACCAATATTATTATAGGTCATTGTGCCAAAAGATTTATAGTTTTTAGAAATGCCAAGTATATTTGCATTTGAGTTGTTTACTAAATTTAAATCACTGTTTAATCCTAAGCCAAAATCAATATCGCCTGAATAATCTGTTTTCCCTTTTTTAAGTTTTAAATTTAAAGATACTTTTTCTCCGCCTTCAATTCCTTTTAGTAATGGATTTTCAGAGTAATTATCGATAGCTTGTACTTGTTCAAGCATATCGATGTTTATGTTTTTTGTACCCAAACTATAATTATACCCAAACAGATTGTCTCCATCGAGTGTGACTGTTTCAACAGATTTTCCTTTATATTTTATCTCTCCCGACTTTTCATTTACTTCTATACCGGGTAATCTTTTTAAAACATCTTGAACTTTTTTATCAGTTGGGTCTTTGTATTTATCAATATTATAGGTCAAGGTGTCTTTTTTAATTGAATATGATTTTTTTTCGGAAACTACAACAACTTCTTTGAGTTCGGTTATATTTTGTTTTTGTAGAATAAAATCTATCGAATATGTATCCTCTATATTTGGATTTTGAATTATAAATGTTTCGTTATAATATTCTTGAGAAGTAACTTCAACTAATATTGTTTGATATTTTTTTTTAAGAATTGTAATGAATTTTCCATTTCGTGCATAAGTATACTCAACTATAATTGATGGATTTTCATTTTCTTTTATTAAGATATTTGCAAATGGTATTGAGTTGCCACTACTATCTTTAATACTACCTTTTAATGTTTGTGCAATTGTAAATAACGGAAAAAGGATAAGCAGACAAACTAAATTCTTCATTAAAATTTCATTTCTGGTATTTCTAAATCTTCTATTTTATCACCTATTTTTATACTTCCTCCTTCCCCATTTTCTGATTTAGACCTAAGCATTTTTAGTTTTCTTTCCATGTTTTCTTTAAACATTTTTTTAAATTCATTCCAACTAATAATTTTTTTTTCTTTATATATGTTTTCGCAAATTAAAGGTTCCTTTTTATTTACTACTATTTTAACTGGAAATATTATAAAATAATTGTCCAAACTTTTAACACTAATAATAAGACCAGGTAAACCATCAAATTTCCAAGGACCGCCATAAGGTGCAAGTTCAGATGAAAAAGTTGCTTCGTATGTTCGACCTCTAAATTTTGTAATTGCTTTTTGACATCTAAATCCTAACACTAGTGTGTCTGAACTAGGTTTAATTTCCCATGAAAATATATTATTTTTCTCGCCCACGTAAATTTTCTCATTTGATATAATTTCATTGTAAATAAGAGTGTCTTTTATAAAATTTTTGTAAAAAAAATCATCTTTAATTATGCCAAAATGATTGTCACTTAATTTTATTTGTGTAACATCTTTAACTTGTTTTTTATCAAAAGCATTATTTCCATAAATAAATTGACTCTCGTCTTTCAGAGTATTGAAATAGCAAGAAGCACTATCTTTTAATATTAATTTGTAGTTGGTTTTCGTTGAAGATATTACATTACTGGTGTTTTCTATTGAAATAAAGTCGATTTCAATATTTTGTGCACCTAAATTACTTAAAAATAAAAATAAAAGGTATTTTATATAGTTCATTTTTTTGGGATTATTAATTAAACGAGGTTGTCCAAAAAGTTCTAATCTTGTCAAGCTGACTTATTTCAGCTTCTAAAAATATTTAATTATCAATAATTTTTAAATTCCGATATAAATTCGGAATAACAGAGTCTATACTTTTTAGACACCCTCGTTAAAAAAGGTATTAGTCTATCCAATAGATTTTATTAATTTATCAATACATCTTGACAATGCTTTTTCACATGACATGAGAAAATTGCCTGCAGATGCAGTTATAACAAGACCATCACCAAGATCAAAAGAACAAGTCATTACGCAAAGAGTTTCATTTGTTTTTGCTTTCGAACTTTCACTTTCTTCTTTGTTTTCATTTTCAACAGTAACAATTTGATTTTCCTTCTTCAAATTAATTTCATTTTCTAAAGCTGGAGTGTTTGCAAAACTTACTGTTGAAAACATTGCTGTGGCAATAAAGCCAAAAATTACTTTTTTCATTTTTTTATAGATTAAAATTTAAATTTTTTTCTTCCTCTTTTGTTAGGCATGCAAGATTTTCCTACTCTGTTTTTATTTTGGGTAACAAAGAAATCCCTCAATTATTGGCCAAATAATATATTAACGTACCTTTTCTATATTTATTGTTTTACAAATTTGAATAATGAATTTGCTACCCAACTATACAAAAGCACCTGTTTTTTTGTATTCTTTTTTTTCGAAATGTAGAGTTTTTTATTATGTAACTCATAAGTTTTGTTGATTAATTAATAAACCCAAACTTACAAAAAAAATCAAAACAATGACAAATATGTAATTATTTTTTTCAATAGCAATGTTCAATTTGGTATCATGCCAAAACAACTGCAAAATAGTGAACTAACTCAACGAATAGTTATTTGTATCAAACAATTACGCAAAGAGAGAACCATTACCCTCGAGGTTTTCTATTTTGATACAGGCATACATTTGGCAAGAATAGAACAAGGAAAACAAAATATTTCTGTAGCAACACTTTCTAAAATATGTGATTACTTTGAAATTTCTTTAAGTGATTTCTTTATTATGGTTGAAAAGTATTAATTTAAAAGTTTTCCTCATTTCAAAAAATCTTAACCATGATATTGGCTAATTTTTCTACATAAAATCATTTTTTAAAAAAAACATTTACATTTGTCCACACAAACAATCAAGTATGGCAAAGAATTTAGTTATCGTAGAGTCACCAGCAAAAGCAAAAACAATCGAAAAATTTCTAGGAAAAGACTACCAAGTTGAATCAAGTTACGGTCACATTGCCGACTTGCCTTCCAAAGAAATAGGAGTAGATGTTTTAAATGGTTTTAAACCAAAATACGAAGTTTCTGCCGATAAAAAAGCATTGGTTACCAAGCTAAAAGGACTAGCCAAGTCTGCCGATATGGTGTGGTTAGCTTCCGATGAAGACCGCGAAGGAGAAGCCATCTCTTGGCACTTAGCGGAAGAACTAAAACTAGACAAAGCCAAAACCAAAAGAATTGTTTTTCACGAAATCACTAAAAACGCCATACTAAAAGCCATTGATAATCCTCGTGAAATTGATTATAATTTAGTAAATGCACAACAAGCTCGCAGAGTTTTAGACCGTTTAGTAGGATACGAATTGTCACCTGTCTTGTGGAAAAAAGTAAAAGGCGGATTGTCTGCCGGTCGAGTACAATCGGTTTCAGTACGTTTAATAGTAGAACGCGAAAGAGAAATCCAAGAATTCAAAGCAGTAGCATCCTATTCAGTTACAGCTGAGTTTACCAACGAAGCTGGAAAAGTGGTGAAAGCCAAATTGCCAAAAAACTTCACCACTAAAAAAGAAGCCGAAGATTTTCTAAACAAAAACATCGGTTCTACTTATAAAGTAGCCGATTTAGAAACCAAACCAACAAAAAAATCACCTGCTGCTCCGTTTACTACGTCAACCTTACAACAAGAATCTGCCCGTAAATTATACCTTCCTGTAGGAATCACGATGCAGTTAGCACAACGTCTGTACGAAGCCGGATTGATTACTTATATGAGAACCGATAGTGTGAATCTTTCTCAAGAAGCAACCGCAGCAGCGCAAGCCGAAATCACTAAATCATACGGTCGAGAATATTCTAAACCAAGAACATTCAGCACGAAAAGTAAAGGTGCACAAGAAGCACACGAAGCCATTCGTCCAACCGATATGTCGCGTCATACCGTTAACATCGATAGAGACCAAGCGCGTTTATATGATTTAATTTGGAAAAGAACATTGGCTTCACAAATGAGCGATGCCGAATTAGAGAGAACCAACGTAAAAATTAGCTCAGACAAGCATTCCGAAATTTTTCAAGCCACTGGAGAAGTTATCAAATTCGAAGGTTTTCTAAAAGTTTACCTTGAAGGAAATGACGACGACGATGAAGAACAAGAAGGAATGTTGCCAGCCTTAAAAGTCAACGAAAAATTATTGAATACAGTAATTACGTCAAGAGAACGTTTCACGCAACCACCAAGTCGCTACACTGAAGCAGCTTTGGTGAAAAAGTTAGAAGAATTAGGCATTGGTCGTCCTTCTACTTATGCACCAACTATTTCGACTATTATCGCAAGAACGTATATTGAAAAAGGAAGTTTTGAAGGTACTGAACGAAAGTACAATCAAATGATTCTAAAAGGTGGCGAAGTTAAAAGTCAAGTGTTAACCGAAATGACCGGTTCAGATAAAGGAAAGTTAGTACCAACAGACATTGGAACTATTGTAAACGACTTTCTAGTAAAAAATTTCGAAGCCATTCTAGATTATAATTTCACTGCCAAAGTGGAGCAAGACTTCGACGAAATAGCCGAAGGAAACATCGACTGGGCAAAAATGATGCAAGACTTCTACAATAAGTTTCATCCAAATGTCATCGAAGTAGAGAAAAACGCCGACAGAGAAAGCGGAGAAAGAATACTAGGAAAACATCCTGAATCGGGTAAAACAGTTTTAGTTCGTCTTGGAAAATTTGGTGCAATGGCTCAAATAGGCGATGCAGATGATGAAGAAAAACAGTTTGCAAGCTTACGTCCAGAACAAAATATGGGTAACATTTCCCTTGAAGAGGCATTGAAGTTGTTTTTATTACCAAAATCATTAGGTGAATACAAAGGAGAAGAAATCGAGGTAAACAACGGTCGATTTGGTCCTTATGTTCGCTTTGGAAAACAATTCATTTCTTTGCCAAAAGGCGAAGAACCATTGGACGTTACCATGGAACGCGCTCAAGAACTAATAGATGAAAAAGTAAAAGCCGATGCGCCAATAGCAACCTATAAAAATATGGATGTTCAAAAAGGTGTTGGACGTTTTGGACCTTTCCTTAAGTGGAACGGTATCTTTATTAATGTAAATAAAAAATACAACTTCGATAAACTATCGCAATCCGACGTTGCAGAATTAATTGAAGATAAATTACAAAAAGATATCGATAAAGTAATCCATGACTGGAGTGAGGAAGGTATTTTGGTTCAAAAAGCACGATGGGGAAGATCAGAAATAACCAAAGGGAAAATCAAAATCGAATTGAGTAAAGATATTGATGCGTCAAAGTTAACTTTAGAGCAAGTTAAAGAAATGATAGCAAAAAAAACACCAGAAAAAAAACCAACAGCCAAAAAACCTGTAGCAAAAAAAACTGGGATAAAAAAACCAGCAGCAAAAAAGAAGTAAGTTATGGAATTCGATTTTTTATCACCAGTTGATAGTGAAATTATTCAATTTGTTAGTGGTTTATCCACACAGCATTTGGGTTGCAAGGTTTCGTTCCATACAGATAAGGATTTTCCAGATATTGATAAAATTAAAATTGCAATAATTGGAGTATTAGAAAATCGCGGAGACACTAAAGCCTTTGATGAAGTTGAGCTGATAGCTATTAGAAAAGAATTATATGCGCTTTTTCCTGGAAATTGGCAAAGTTCACTAGCTGATTTAGGAGATATAATCCAAGGAAATTCTCTTGAAGATACTTTTTATGCTTTACAAAAGGTAGTGTCAAAATTGATAAAAAAAGGAATTATACCAATAATTATTGGTGGAACACAAGATTTGACCTATCCAATGTACCGTGCTTATGATGATTTAGAACAAATGGTCAATTTAGTTTCTATTGATAGTAAGCTAGACATTGGCAAACATCAAGATAAAATCACCGCAGACTCTTATCTTTCAAAGATTATATTGGACGAGCCAAATAACTTATTCAACTATTGTAATATCGGATATCAAACTTATTACAATTCTCAAGAAGAAATTGATTTAGTAGAAAAGTTGTATTTTGATGCATACAGATTAGGAGAAATATCTAGTAACATTTCTCTTTCAGAGCCTGTTTTTCGTGATGCTGATATCGTTAGTATTGATTTGAATTCAGTTAAATCGTCAAGTTCAGGAAATTTGACTTCATTTATACCAAACGGATTTGATGGGAAGGAAATTTGTGGTTTGTCAAGATATGCCGGGATAAGCGATAGAGTTTCTTCTCTTGGTATTTTTAATCATAATAATTCTGTGGCGGAAGCCGTACTTATTTCCCAGATTATTTGGTATTTTATCGAGGGAGTAAATTTCCGCTCTAATGAGTATCCATATGGTACCAGAGAAAATTATATTAAATATATAGTGCCATTAGAGACAGAAGAACTCATTTTTTATAAGAGTAACAAAACCGATAGGTGGTGGATTGAGATTAATTATTTTGCTAAGCAATATAATAAATTGAAAAAAAATACGTTATTACCCTGTTCACACGAAGAATATCTCGAGGCATGTAACCAAGAAATACCTGAAAGATGGTGGAAAGCACAAAGAAAAAATAGTATTTAATAATGATTTAATTTTGTGCCGATGCTTATTTGTATCATTAAACTTACAAAAAAGTAAAAAAAGTGTATTTTAACGTAAAAAAATGCATTTTATCGATAACAAATTTTTTTGTTATAGAAATTAATTTTACTTTTGATTCGTGTTTAAGCATTAAGTCTCTGTCGGTGATAAAATTTAATAGTATTTAATTGCTTTTTTAAAAAATAATAAATAGGTTTACGGCCTTAAAAATAAAGTATTAAACAACCCCAAAATATATGAAGAAGTTCATTGCATTCGCATCATTTTTGGCTTTATTAACAAGCTGCGGTGGATCAAGCGACAAAGGCGAGTTAGTAGGAGTTAAAGGAAAAAAATGGAATCCAGAAAAACCGTTTGGAATGACATTGATTCCTGGTGGATCGTTCATTATGGGTAAATCAGATGATGATTTAGCTAATGTACAAGATGCGCCTACAAAAACTGTAACTGTTAGAGCATTTTACATGGATGAAACAGAAATAACAAACAGCGAATATCGTCAATTTGTCGAATGGGTTAAGGATTCTACAATACGTGTTCGTTTAGCTATTCTGGCAGACGAAGTAGGTCAAACTGCTGGTTCTGGTAAAGGTGGTAAAAACGCGGGAAGTATTGGTGATTTTGCATTTAATGATACCGATCCAGCGAAAATGACCCCGTACGATAAGTACATGTACGAAAATTATTATAGTGTAGGAACGGATGATGATCCGTATGCTGGTAGAAGATTAAATAGAAAAGTCAAATTAATCAAAGAGACAAATAAATATCCTGATGAGTACTACTCGGAAGTTATGGATACGATGTATTTACCAGTAGCGGAGTCTTTTAATGGTTTACGAACTATTGATGTTAGGAAATTGAAATTTAGATATTCTTGGATGGATATCCAGGCTGCGGCAAAAGCTAAAACGGGAAAAAGAAGTTCATTTATTAGAACTGAACAACAAGAAGTGTATCCAGATACTACGGTTTGGATCAAAGATTTCGCTTATTCTTACAATGAGCCAATGCATAACGATTATTTTTGGCACCAAGCTTATGGCGATTATCCTGTTGTTGGTGTAAATTGGAAGCAAGCCAAAGCTTTTTGTGCGTGGAGAACTTTAAATAAGAATACATACATTAAATCTAAAAAGAAGAAGCAGGACTTGATTAACGCTTTCAGATTGCCTACAGAAGCTGAATGGGAGTATGCTGCAAGAGGAGGTTTAGAATCTGCTACGTATCCTTGGGGTGGACCATATGCTAAAAATGATAGAGGTTGTTTCTTGGCTAATTTTAAACCAAACCGCGGAGATTACGCAGCCGACCAAGCTTTGTATACTGTAGAGGCAAAATCTTATGAACCAAACGGTTATAACTTATATAATATGTCTGGTAACGTTGCAGAGTGGATTGATGAGTCATACGATGCCGCTGCTTATGAATATAGTTCTTCGATGAACCCTAATGTTTCAGATTCTAAAAACATGAGAAAAGTGGTTCGTGGAGGTTCATGGAAGGATGTTGCTTATTTTTTACAAGTAGGTACTAGAGATTTTGAATATGCCGATACGGCAAGAAGTTACATTGGTTTCAGAACTGTACAAGATTATATGGGGACTCAGGTAACTAAAAATGGCAAAGCTCCAAAAAAATAATTTCAAACTAAATTTATTATATTAACTAAACTAACTAACTAAAATTTTTATTATTATGGCATTATTAAGCAAAAAAACTATGAATTTCGCCTACGGTATGGGTGCAGCGGTTGTAATCGTAGGAGCATTATTTAAAATTCAACACTGGCCAGGTGCGAGTGCGATGTTAATTATAGGACTAGGAGTTGAAGCATTAATCTTTGGTCTGTCTGCTTTTGATCCTGTTGATAAAGAACTTGATTGGTCTTTGGTATATCCTGAATTAGCTGGAGGTCAAGCGACAGAGAAGGCTAAAAAAGAAGATCCTAAAGATGCACAAGGTCTTTTGTCTCAAAAATTAGATGCAATGTTGAAAGAGGCTAAAATTGATGGCGAACTAATGGCGAGCTTAGGGAATAGTATCAAGAATTTTGAAGGAGCTGCCAAAGCTATTTCACCAACAGTTGACTCGGTAGCTTCAACTAAAAAATATGCAGAAGAAATGACTAAAGCAGCAACTCAATTAGAAACTCTAAACGGTTTGTATCATGTTCAGGTCCAGAGTGCTGAAAGAAATGCTCAAATCAATAATGAAGTTGCTGAAAATAATCTTAAATTAAAAGACCAAATGCAATCGTTGACTTCCAACTTATCTACATTGAATAATGTGTATGGTGGAATGCTTTCTGCAATGAGTAACAAAGGATAATTAGTTTTATAACTATATATTTTAAAAAAATAATAATTTAAACTAATTAGAAAAAATGGCAGGAGGAAAATTAACCCCTAGACAGAAGATGATTAACCTGATGTATCTGGTTTTCATCGCAATGTTGGCATTAAATATGTCAAAAGAAGTATTAACCGCGTTTGGTTTAATGAATGAAAAATTTGAAGGTGTAAATAAGTTTTCAGAAGAATACAATAAAAGTTTATTTGGAACTTTAGAGCAAAAAGCTGAAGATGATCCTACGCGTTTCAAGGCACCATTAGAGAAGGCAAATCAAGTTGCCGCAATTTCTAAAAAGCTTTATGTTTTTCTTGCTAATTTGAAAAATGATGTTTCAAAAGAGTTTGAGAAAAATGAGAAGACAGGTAAGTTACCTTATGAGGCAATGGACAAAAGTGGTTACATTGACGAGAATTGGTTCAAAGGTGATGGTTATTCGCCTAAAGGTCAAGAAATTATTACCGCTATAGAAACGTACAAAAAAGATTTGATAGCTGTATTTGGAAATGATGTAAAATACCAGCCTATTATTAATAATGTTAAATCTAAATTTAATTTAGATAACATTAAGGATAGTGATGGTGTTTCTAAAAAGTATTTGAATTATCATTTTGAAGGTTTTCCTGCTGTAGCTTCTATTGCTAAGCTTACAAGTATGGAGAATGATGTACACTCAACAGAGCAAGATATTTACAATGCCTTAATTGGTAATACTATTGCGCAAGCTGCTTCGTTAAAAAACTTCCAAGCTATGGTTGTTTTAGATAAGAATGTATTCTTTGAAGGAGAAACTGTTAAAGGTAGAGTGGTTTTAGGAAAATATGACGCTAATACTGTTCCAACGTCTTTTTCTGGACCTGGTAAAATTGAGAATGGGCAAGCTATTATCTCTATGACGGCTGGTGGTGTTGGAGAAAAAACCATTAACGGTACATTCTCTTTTATGGAAGACGGGAAACCAGTGCCTTTAAAATTTGAAGGTAAATATGTAGTCGTTCCTCGTCCTAATTCTGCTAACATTTCTGCGGATAAAATGAATGTAGTGTACAGAGGTTTAGACAACCCAATGACTATATCTTTTGCTGGAATTCCTGATTCTGATGTTTCTGCCTCTGCAACTGGATTGACAAAAACTGGTAAAGGTGGAAAATACAATTTAAATCCAGGTTCCGGTACTGAAGTAATTGTTTCGGTTACGGGGAAAATGGCTGACGGTAAGTCTGCTGTGGATAAAAAGGTATTCAGAATTAAAAATATTCCTGCTCCTGCTGGTGCTATTGGAAAACAAGTGGGAGTTTTAAAAGGTGCTAAATCACGTTTAGAGGTATCTCAAGTTACAGCAGAGTTACAAGACTTCTTGTATGATTTGAATTTCCAAGTTACTCGTTTTACATTTAAAGTACCTGGTCAACCCGCAATTATTGTTAATGGCGATAGAGTTAATAGTCAGTGTAAAGCGGCTTTAGCACGTGCAACTAGAGGTGACCAAGTTACCATCTCTGAGATTAAAACTAAGATAGTTGGTGGCGCTAACGTAATTACAAAAGATGCAGCTCCGGTTGTATACGAAATACAATAATATATTGAGTTATTAATACCTACTATAACTTATTTGAAAACTATGAAAATTAAAAATCTTTTATTCGTGGCATCTGCCTTAGTATTGAGCACTAGTTCATTTGCTCAATCTAATTTGCTAAATGCAAAGACTCCAGATGAAATTGGAAAGAAAACTCCGGCGCAATTAATTTCTGACAATGATAAGCCATTACCTTATGGTTATGTTCATGACAGGGATGTATTGATGGGTAAGACTGTTTGGGAGTTAATTGATATTGATGAAAGAATTAATTTTCCTTTGTATTATCCTATTGACACTGCTTTTGTAGGTAAAGAAAGACGTTCTTTATTTGATGTCTTAATAAAGAATATTAAGAGTGGTGCTATCACAGAAGTGTATTCTGATGATTATTTTAACACTAAAAAGTCTTTTAAAGATATGGCTTCATCCTTTACTTTTACTGATACGATTGATGCTGGAAAGGATTATATTAATGACCATTATGATGAGTTTTATCCGAAGCCAACTACAAGAAGGGTGAAACAAGGTAAGACTTGGGTAACTGAGACTGTGCCTTCTGCTCCTGCAGCGGTTTTAGATCCTCAATATATCAACAAAAAAGAGCTTGATGCTAGTTATATTTCTGGATATAAAATAAAAGGGTTTTGGTATTTTGACAAACGTCAAGGAGAATTAAAATATCGTTTATTGGCTATTTGTCCTGTTGCGCCAGAAGCAAGGGAAATTGGGAAGGATAATGCTGACGTAATTGATCTTTTTTGGGTATATTTCCCAGCGATTCGTGATATTCTTCATGAGGCAAAAGCTTTTAATGATAAAAACTCTGCGATGCCGATTACATTTGATCATTTGTTAAATTCTCGTCGTTTTCATGGTGAAATATACAAAGAAGAGAATGTTTATGGCGATAGACTTATTGCTGACTATATGAAAGATAACGCTCAAAACCAGTTGTTGGAGTCTGAGCGTGTTAAAGAAAAAATTCGTAGTTTTGAGTCTGATATGTGGAATTACTAATAGCAAATTCATAGTTCAATATAAAACTCTCACCAAGATGGTGGGAGTTTTTTTTAGTTTATCGTTATGCTAGATTACATTATTGTTGGTTCGGGATTGGCTGGTATTGCTTTTGCAGAAACACTTTTACAACATAATAAGTCTTTTATTGTTTTTGATAATCATTCTCAAAATTCTACTAGAATAGCAGGTGGTTTATACAATCCTGTGATTTTGAAACGATTTAGTGAGGTATGGAATGCTAAGGCGCAACTTGAATTAGCAGTTGTTTTTTATAAAGCGATTGAAGACAAACTAGGAGTTCACTTTGATTTTAAACTGCCTATTTACCGAAAGTTTTTTTCTATTGAAGAGCAGAATAACTGGTTTGTTGCGTCGGATAAAGTTAACTTGGCGCCATTTCTTTCTAGTACATTAATTACTAAAACGTTTAGCGGTATGGACTCGCCTTTTGGTTATGGTGAAGTGTTGCACACGGGTTATGTGGATACTGTGGTTCTTTTAGAGCGTTATCATCAGTATTTAAAAGGATTGGGATTGTTGTTTGAGACTGGTTTTAATTATAGTGATTTGGCTGTTATGGATGATAGCGTAAGTTATCATGATGTATCAGCAAAACAAATTGTTTTTGCTGAAGGTTTTGGACTGCACGCTAATCCTTTTTTTAATTATTTGTCGCTTGATGGTACAAAAGGTGAATTGTTGATTATTAAAGCGCCTAATCTAGACCTTGATGTTATAATCAATACCAGTGTTTTTATTGTTCCGTTGGGTGATGGTCTTTTTAAAGTGGGTGCTACTTATAATTGGCAGGATAAAACGTGTGTAGTAACTGATGAAGGAAAGCAGGAACTGATTGATAAATTAAAAGAAATTATCACTTGTGATTTTGAAATTGTAGCGCATTTTGCGGGTGTTCGTCCTACGGTGAAAGACAGACGGCCTTTGATTGGAACTCATCCGGGTTATAAAAACCTTCACATTCTTAATGGTCTTGGTACGCGCGGTGTGATGTTAGCGCCGAGTATGGCGCGTGACTTGTTTGATTTTATTGAAAATGGAAAGCCGCTTGATAGGAGTATTGATATTAGGAGGTTTTGAAGTTTGGAGTTTGAAGTTTGAAGTTTGGAGTTGGGAGTTTGAAGTTGGGAGTTAGGGGTGTGCGGGCAGCGTTTCGGGGTGTGCGAGAAGAGATTCGGAGTATGCAAGTTGAGATTCGGGGTGTGCGGGAAGAGTTTCGGGTTGTGTGTTATTTTCTAAGTGTGTTTTGTTTTCGAAGTATGTGTTGATTTCTATGTATTTTTTGATTTCGGGGTGTGTTTTAATTTCGGTGTGTGTGTTGATTTCTGAGTATGTTTTGATTTCGGGGTGTGTTTTGATTTCGCGGTGTTTTTAAAAGTTGTTTTGTTTTTTTGTGGTTTGGGTGGTGGTTGTTTTTGGTTTTTTTTTGTTGTGGTGCTTTTTTGTTGTGGTGGGAGAATATGGTTTCTTCTTTAGCCCTGATGGTAGTGGAAATCCTTGCCTTTTTGGGCAAGATTGTAACGGACAGCAGGAATAGGGATTATTATAGTGCGCAAGCGCTTGGCTCCTTATTTTTTTGCTGCGTTTTTTTCGTAGTGTACAAACATATTGATGTATATGTTTCGCGCTAATCGTGCGGTTACGGGCATTAGGACTACTAAGGCTATGATTATTGCTATGAAGGATTGTCCTAAGCTGAGACCAATGAAGACTTTTGAAATGATAAATGCTGCTACGCCAATGGCTACCGTTAGACCGTAGCTGACATACATGGCGCCGTAGAAAAAGGAGGGTTCTATTTGATAATGTAGTCCGCAGTGGCTACAGTTTTCGTGCATGGTGTATACTTTTGTGATGTGGTATGGGTTTTGGTCGACATACATGCTTTCTTGATGGCAGCGTGGACAACTTCCTGTTAAAATACTATTTAGTTTGGATCCTTTTTTTAACATTTGCAAAAATTTTATGGGGTATTTTTAGTAGTACTCCTTTCTGATGCAAAGGTAGTTTTTATAAATCCTTTGTATGTAACATTTGTAACAAATTATTATGTTAAATATACACAACTTATCGGTTTCTTTTGGTGGCACGTATCTTTTTGAAGAGGTAACTTTTCGATTGGGGTCGGGAGATAGAGTGGGACTGGTTGGAAAAAATGGTGCTGGAAAATCGACGATGCTTAAGATTTTGGCGGGTGATTTTAAACCTGATAGTGGACAAATTGCCACGGAGAAGGAAGTGAGGATGGGTTTTCTTCGTCAGGATATTGATTTTGAGCATGGACGCACGGTTCTTGAAGAGGCGTATGAAGCGTTTACTGAAATTAAACAGGTAGAGAAAAAGCTGGAGCAAATTAATCATCTTTTAGTAACAAGAACGGATTATGAAAGCGAGGAATATGCTCAAATTATAGAAGATTTATCGGATTATACGCATCGATTTGAGTTGCTTGGTGGTTATAATTATGTGGGCGATACGGAGAAAATTTTATTGGGGCTGGGTTTTAAAAGAGAAGATTTTGAAAACCAAACGGATACTTTTTCTGGCGGCTGGCGGATGCGAATTGAGTTGGCTAAATTGTTGTTACAGTCTAACGATATTTTGTTGCTTGATGAGCCAACAAATCATTTGGATATTGAGAGTATCATTTGGTTAGAAGGGTTTTTGCGCAATTTTCCGGGTGTTGTGGTGATTGTTTCTCACGATAAAATGTTTTTGGATAATGTGACTAATAGAACTATTGAGATTTCGCTGGGTAAAGCTTATGATTTTAATAAGCCCTATTCGCAATATTTGGTATTGAGAGAAGAAATTCGCGAAAAGCAGTTGGCTACGCAAAAAAACCAAGCTAAAAAGATTGAAGAGACCGAGAAGTTAATTGAAAAGTTTAGAGCCAAAGCATCGAAGGCGTCGATGGCGCAATCGCTTATTAAGAAATTGGACAAAGTAGAACGTATTGAAGTTGACGAAGATGACAACTCAGTAATGAATATTTCTTTTCCTGTGTCACAAACACCGGGAAAAGTGGTGATAGAGGCAGAACATGTTACAAAAAGTTATGGTGATAAAACCATCTTGAAAGATATCTCACTTTTGGTAGAACGTGGAAGCAAAATAGCTTTTGTGGGTCAGAACGGGCAAGGAAAATCAACTTTTATCAAAGCTATCGTGAATGAATTTCAATATGATGGAACGATTAAGTTGGGACACAATGTACAGTTGGGTTATTTTGCTCAAAATCAAGCGGAATATTTAGATGGCGAAATTACATTGCTAGAGACCATGACAAACGCGGCTACTGACGGCAATCGGTCTCGAGTTCGTGATATGCTGGGTTCGTTTTTGTTTCGCGGTGATGATGTTGACAAAAAGGTTAAAGTGCTTTCTGGTGGCGAAAGAAACCGATTGGCGTTGTGTAAATTGTTATTGCAGCCTATCAATGTTTTGGTGATGGATGAGCCAACGAACCATTTAGATATAAAATCGAAAAACGTTTTAAAAGCGGCCTTGCAAAAATATGAGGGAACACTTTTACTAGTGTCGCATGACAGGGATTTTTTGCAAGGGATGTCTAATTTAGTATATGAATTTAAAGATCAAAAAATAAAAGAATACTTGGGAGACATCAACTTTTTCTTGGAACAAAGAAACGCAGTGAATATGCGTGAAATTGAGAAGAAAGACGTGATTGCAACCACTAATGTCAAGGAGAATAAAAATATTTCCTATGAAGATCAGAAAAAAGGGAAATCACTACAAAACCGATTGAGTAAGATTGAAAGTCAGATTAAACAACTAGAAATCGACATTCAAAACGACGATAAAGAATTAGCATCAAACTATGATAAACACATTGAAAATGCCAATTTTTTTACGGCTTATAATAAGAAAAAGGCAGCGTTGGACCAACTACTAGAAGATTGGGAACAGGTTCAAGGCGAAATTGAAAGTATGTAGCAATTGATGAAGAATTTACCTCTTATTTTGTCTTCCTGTATAGTAATTCCTGTTGCTTTGGTATATGGATTACGTCCCGATTTGCTTTTTGAAGTTACTCTAGATACCACTGATGAATTGAATGTTTATAGCGCTATTATGGGTTTGTATTTGGCATTTGCTTCCTTCTGGATTGTTGGAATTCTCCAACCCGTGTATTGGAAACCAGCTATGATTTCAACTGTTTGCTTTATGTTTGGTTTGGCGTTGGGCAGGTTAATTTCTTTATTTTCTGACGGTCTTCCGAGTACTATTTTTATACTTGGCACTATTGGCGAAATTATTTTAGGGGTTTTTGGTTGCTATATTTTACTAAGAGAAAAGGAGTCGTAGCGTTATAGACAGCTCATAAAATTCAATCTATTTAAAGGGATGTCTTTGTTGCCACACTGACTCTGGTTCTAGTTTAGGAAAAATGACAGGCATTAATTTATTAATCCATTTATTAGTGTGATAAATAAAACCCGACATCACTACAGGTTGTGCACCAATAGAACTTTTGATTTCTAGGGCGGTTCTTCCAAAAATTATTTTTCTAAATTTATGGTCGATACCAAATTTTGTCATGTTGTATAGCATGTTTAGGTACAACATTTTTTCTTTCTGAATTTTGTCATCATAGCCAAGGAAATAGGTTTCTAAGACATTTCCGTTTAGCAACAAGGTGTGAAAACCTACCAATTTTTGGTTTAAGAAGTAGCCACATAGCACAAATCGTTCGCCACATTGTTGTTTAAAAGAAGAAAAGTGATGCTTATCTAAAAAGAACGTATTGAAAGGAGCGTTTTTTGCCACGTAGCGATACAATTGATAAATTCTATCTTCGTTGGCAATCACTTCGTCTAATGATAACTCTCTTATTTCAATTCCTTTAATTTTATTTTGCGCGCGTTTGTATTGGTCACGGTATTTTTTAGAAAATGCCTTGATATAATCTTCGTCATTATGCCAATGAGTTGGCAACTCAAATACCATATTGGGTTGCGTATTAAATTCATAAATCGATTGAAAACCAAACTTCTTTAGTGGTTGAGCATATTCTTGGTAAAAATCCTTAAAAGAAATGATGTGAATAGTAATATTTTGTTTTTTGAAATAATTTTTAATTTCATCAGCACACTCTAATAGTAAGTCACTTATGGTTTTAAGATCAATTGGTTTATTAAAGGCGTAGCAATTTTGCCCTGTTATCATGTTATTTCCCAAAAAAAGGACGTGAGATGCAAAATTTTTAAATATAAAATTTCGGATAAAGGTTTTAAGGCATTTATCTCTTTCACCAAATGACTCTAACTTATTTAAGTCAAGATATTGAGACAAAGCAACTCCAGCAAGTTCAGTGTTTTGAAAAATGCCGATGTAGAAGCATTTCATATTTGTAGGCGCTGCATTTTCTAGAACTTTTAAATAAGGTGTTTGTAAAAAAGCGTTATCATGAGCCACTGGATCCCAAGAATCTGGGAGTTGAGAGATAGAAGTATAAATTTGATAGGTAGTTGTCTTCAAAAGTAGAAATAATCGCTCCACAAATGTAGAGCGATTGGTTTATAATAAAATGTTAATTATTGCATCGTACAGATAATACCTCCCATAATTGTTAGGCATACAATCCAAAATCCCGCAGTGACAAGAACATATTTGAAACTTTTTCTTTCATAGAGTGCATTTGTACCAATAATGGGCAAAATCATTAACAATCCTGCTATAAAACCGTGTAACGCACCATGCTTAAAGGTTCGGAAAGCGGTTCCATAATCAGCCATAAAAACTTCATAGGAAGGTTTTGCTTTTGAAGGATCACCACCGATCATTCCAAAAGCACCAAACTGATGAATAACTAAAAATTGTAGTATGATAGCGATGAAAAATGCATAAACAATCATAAGACCAAACATTTTCAGAAAGTTAAAATTTTGCAGCTGTTCTTCTTTCAGTCCAGCTTCTTTCATCCAAATGGTTCCGAAGACTTTTGAATTATACCAAATAAATCCCACAACTAAAGTTGATAACGCTGCCAATAAAATGGCTAAAAAATTAATGTTCATATCTGTATGTTTTATGATTAGGTATATCAAATATAGAAAGTATTTAGTTAATTCTGTTTTTAAAAAAAACAAATATTTTAACACTAAAATGTAAGATATATTTGTAATAAATAGCACTATAAATGCATTTTATCGATTATTTTTGTTTTTAATCGCACTTCTATATAGTTTTACTCTGTCATAAACCAAAATACTAAATGATATGAAAACAATTTTTACCTACGTTTCACTCCTTTTTATTTCTGCTACTGTTACAGCAGAAATTTCATCTACAGAAAAAAGTGCTTTAATTAAACTTAACAAATCAACTAATGGTTCACAATGGATCAAAAAGTGGGATTTAAAGTCGCCTGCATCAACATGGTATGGGGTGGAAATAAAAAACGATAAAGTGGTTTCCATTAATTTAGTTAACAATAATCTTGCTGGTACATTACCAAATGAACTAGGTGATTTGAGTTCGTTGGAAACTTTAAATTTATTTAGAAATGATTTAACGGGTAGTTTGCCTTCAAGCATTGGAAAATTGACCAAATTAACGAGTTTGAGTATTGCTTTCAATAAAATTTCATGACAATTGCCAGAAACTATTGGAAATGCCGCTGAGCTTAAATCAATTGAGTTACACATGAACCGATTAACGGGTGTATTACCAACAAGTATTGGTAACTTGTCTAAACTAGAGACGTTGTCATTGTTTAACGATGAAATTAAAGGTCAAATACCATCATCTTATTATCAATTAACAGCTTTGAAAACATTGTTGTTAAATAGTAATAAACTTACTGGCCGTTTGGAAAGCGAAGTGTCAAATCTTGCTTCACTTGAAACTTTAAGTTTATTTGAAAATAAAATGGATGGTCAAGTTCCTTTTGACTTAGAAAAATTATCGAATTTAAAAGAAATGAATATTTCATACAATATGTTCAACGGATTGGTTTCTAGAAATCTAGCGAAGCTTGATACGTTAAACATGACAATGGTAAATGAGCAAGGTGTTGCTACAACTTTAAAAGTAAGTATTGATAAAAATTCGGCTTTTGCCGCTGATGAATAGTGTTTGAGTTAATTAAGTTTAATGGGTAGATTGGGAAATCCCGACTGTCTGAAAAGTAATTTTCAGGCAGTTTTTTTTATTTGATACTTGAACAAAAAAACCCGTCTTAATTTTTTGAGACGGGTTTTGCAGTTTATTTTGTTAATTATTAGTTCCAACAATAACGAATAGAGAACGCAATATCACCACCAAAATCATCATTTCTATAATCACCAGCATTTAAGTAAATTTGCGGTCTGAAATCGAGTGCAATTTGAATTGGAATATCGAAGTTATACTCAATTCCTATGTCTCCTGCAGCAAGAAGAATAATGCCGCTATCATTACCATTATTAAAGTTGTTGTTGTTACCGTTGTAACTCCAGCTACCGATACCACCACCAACACCAGCATACCAATTAAACCCTTTATCAATTCCCCAAACCCATTGGTATAAACCAACTAGTTTAAAATTATCAATATCATTGCTATCATTTCTCCAACCTAAGTTAAGTTCCAAACGATTATCTTTCGATAATCCACGTTGATACGAAATTTCGGTACCAAAACCATTATCGCCGCCTAAACGTAAACCTATAGCGTTTTTTGAAAATTCTTGTGATTGCGCGCTAAATGCTAAACCTAGTAGCAAAAAGACAGATAAAATTAATTTTTTCATTTCTATTATATTTAAATATAATAGCAAAGGTATCAAATAACGTTTGTATTTCCTTATACTTTCCTTCTTGTTTTTTATATAATTTCAATTTCACTGTTATATATTATGACGCATCTTGTTGCAAACATCTAGTAATTTTATGCCATGCCAAATTTCTTTATAGTGAATTTTAATAAGACTATTAAAACCTGTTATTACCTGTAAGAGAACATAAAAAAAGAGGACTGAATTAGTCCTCTTTCGTATATTTTAATTTTTAATCGCTTTTATTCTGCAACAGCTAATTTAGATGCACTGCGATAGATGTATTGATTGTAAATGTGTCTTCTAGCAAAACGACTTGGCGATTCTGCATTCACCATTTTGATATAAATAGGTCGTAAAACACCAAAATATTCAAAAGAACTTCCATCTAAAAAAGTAATGTACAAAACGCCTTTTTCATAATAAAAATCGGCAATGTTAACACTTGAAGTAATTCGTGTGTATTCGTCTTTGTCTTTTTCCAAAGTTTCAGGAGCAATACTTACTAAAAAATGATACGCAGCGATAATTTCTTTACTTTTTTCTTCAGCTAACAATCGTTCATTGTCATCCGAAATGGCATCAGGATGGCTATCTTTCATTGTATTTCTGTAAATAGTTTTCAGCTCTTTCAAAGTAGCTGTTTTAGTAACGCCAAGTAACGAGCGGTACTCGATAATTTTTTTTGTATTCATAGTTTTAAAATAAAAACCCATCAATTGAGATTAATGAGTTGCTTTAGCATTATAAATAGTATTTTTTCTTATCAAAATCTATTTCGGGTGCAAATATAGGCTTTTATTTTGATTGGATTTTACTTCTTTAAAAATGAAATGTTTAAAGCTAGGAAGTGATGATTAGTGATTTTTTTGAAAAAAATGTCGCTATGTAACACTTGTTACTGCCAACCGTTTTTCACCGTTTTATTTTTGCTCTATAATTAATAAAATCTATTATGAAGAAAATAAAGGGAATCGTTCTAGTGGGAGTTCTTTTGGTCTACTTTTCAGGACACAGTCAAGATACTTTGTCAATTTCTAAATCTGATTTGTTCCAAAAAGTAGCTGACAAAAACCTCCAAATTAAAATAGCCGAAAAAAGCTATCAGTCTGCAAAGGCAGATTA
Organism: Flavobacterium aureirubrum; assembly: GCF_038739835.1. Classification (NCBI taxonomy): domain Bacteria; kingdom Pseudomonadati; phylum Bacteroidota; class Flavobacteriia; order Flavobacteriales; family Flavobacteriaceae; genus Flavobacterium; species Flavobacterium aureirubrum. The sequence continues at coordinate 304,707 of NZ_JBCGDO010000001.1, read as the reverse complement.
TAATCAAACAAACACACTCTTTTTGCCCAATATTAATGTGTCTTATACTGGAATTTCAACAACTAATCCGTTGATGGCTTTTGGTTCTAAATTAAATCAGGAAATTTTAACACCTGCCGATTTCAATCCCGCAGTATTGAATGATCCCGCGGTTACGCAAAACTTTGCTACTAAATTTGAAATTCAACAACCTTTAATAAATGTTGATGGGATTTATGGTAGGCAAGCTGCTAAAACTAAAATGGAGGCTTATCAGTTGCAAACCGAGAGAACAAAAGAATATCTGATACTAGAGGTTACCAAGGCATATATGCAACTCCAATTGACATATAAAGCGGTAAAAGTTTTAGAAAAAGCAGAAGCTACTGCTACTGCTAATTTGAAAATGGTGGAGAACTATTTTAAACAAGGCTTATTGCAAAAAACAGATGTACTAAATGTGAAAGTAAGAGTAGGTGAAATAAATAATCAGCTACAATATGCCAAAAGTAATGTGCAAAATGCTTCTGATTATTTGGCTTTTCTATTGAATGAAGATAGCAAAGGAAAAACATACAAACCTATTGAAGAATTGGAAAATGCAATCGAAATTGAAGCCATAAATACCCAATTATCCGAAAATAGAAAAGACATCCAGGCGATGAACAAATCTTCTGAAGCCTTTGAAAAAATGATGCAAATGAGCAAAATGAATTTCTTACCAAGATTGAACGCTTTCGGAAGTTATGAATTGTATGACTCTACTTTTTTAGGAACAGCAGCCAAAGGCTATTTGGTAGGTGCACAATTATCATGGAATGTTTTTGATGGTTACAAATCCATCGGGAAATATGACAAAGCCAAAGCCGATTTCCAAAAAGCAGAAGTCGAAACAGAACAATATATAAAACAAAGCCAAATGGAATTGAATAAAACCAATCGCCAGTTAAAAGATGCCGAAAACAAAGTGAATTTATCACAACTAGCTTTTGAACAATCTCAAGAAGCTTTTAGAATTCGTCAAAATCGTTTCGCTCAAGGATTAGAAAAAACAACCGATTTATTACTGTCTGAAACCCAGGTTATTCAAAAAGAATTAGAGTATTCACAATCGGTTTTTGAATATAATTTCACTAAGCATTATTTACAATTTTTAACTAAATAAATTAAAATATCAAAAATCAATTTTAAAAAGATGAAAACAACAATAGCAATTCTAACTCTTTCAATTCTTTTTATTTCTTGTGGAAAAGAAAAGAAAGAAATAACTAACAACGAATCGGCAATTCCAGTAAAAGTAAGTGGCATTTCAGCTAATACTAATGGGGAATTTGTTACCGCAAGCGGAAAAATTGAAGCTGAAAATAGTGCCAATGTTTCCACTAGAATGATGGGTTTCGTAACCAAAGTAAATGTCAAAGTAGGACAAAAAGTAACCGCTGGACAACTTTTAGTGAGTATCAACAACACCGATTTACAAGCCAAAAAAGCGCAAGTTGATGCTTCCATTTTACAAGCGACAGCAGCTTTCAATAATGCTAAGAAAGACTATGAAAGATTTACAGCGTTATTCAGTCAGCAAAGTGCATCGCAAAAAGAGTTAGACGATATTACATCGCGCTACGAAATGGCGAAAGCCGGTTTAGAAAGCGCAAAACAAATGCGTAACGAAGTAATTGCACAGTTTTCTTATGCTAATATTACCGCACCATTTTCGGGCGAAGTGACTAATACTTTTGTCAAAGAAGGTGATATGGCAAATCCAGGAATGCCTTTAGTAAGTATAGAAGGCGCATCAAGATTGCAAGTTACCGCCATGGTTTCGGAAAGCGATATTTCCAATATTCAAAACGGAATGGATGTAAAAGTTTTAGTAAAATCAATGAATAAAGAAGTTGCCGGTAAAGTTGTTGAAGTAAGTGGTTCGGCAAAAAATACTGGTGGACAATATTTAGTAAAAGTCGCTTTGAATAACAGCGGAAGTAAGGTTTTATCTGGAATGTTTGTGAATGTACAATTTCCAATTTCCAACAAACCTCAAACTACAGAGACACAATCTGATAAAGTTTTGGTTCCTCAAAGTGCCTTGGTAAAACAAGGCCAACTCACAGGAATTTATACTATCGGAACAGAGAAAACAGCCATTTTAAGATGGTTGCGAATTGGGAAAACTTTCGGCAATCAAGTAGAAGTGTTGTCTGGATTATCGGCTAACGAGCAATACATTGTTTCGGCAGAAGGTAAATTGTATAATGGCGCTAAAGTTAGTATTCAGTAAACAGTAGCAGTTTAGAGGTTTGGTTGGAAAACAACTTTAAACTTTTAAACTTTAAACTTTAAACAAAAAATCATGCAAGAAGGTATATCAGGTAAAATAGCGCAGTTTTTCATCAATTCTAAATTAACTATTTTGTTAATGATTGGTTTGATGATTATTGGCACTTACAGTTCGTTCTTAATTCCGAGAGAAGAAGAACCACAAATCAATGTTCCGATGGCCGACGTTATGGTGGGTTATCCAGGAGCAAGTTCAAGCGAAGTTGAAAATCGTGTGGTAAAACCATTAGAAAAAATTCTTTCTAATATCAAAGGTGTTGAACACGTTCACAGTATGGCTATGAACGGACAAGCGATGTTGATTGTTCAATTTTATGTGGGTCAAGATGTGGAACGATCCTATGTAAAACTATACGATGAGTTGGCCAAACACGAAAATATGTTTCCGCAAGGCGTTTATAAACCGATGGTAAAAACACGTTCCATTGACGATGTTCCCATGTTAGGACTAACACTTTGGAGTGAAAAATTAGACGATTTCGAAATTCGTCAAATTGCGGAAGAAGTGACTTCTGAAATCGAAAAAGTAAAAGATGTTGCTATTACCAAAGAAATCGGCGGTAGAAATCGGGAAGTGAAAGTGGTTTTAGACAAAGATAAAATGGCAGAAAATGGCATTGACGCTTTGGGAATTATGCAAATGATTCAGGCCAATAATAGCAGTTCACAATCGGGAAGTTTTGTAGCTTCTGATAAAGAATATTTGGTAACAACGGGTGAATTTCTAAAATCTTCAGAAGATATCGAAAACTTGGTAGTTGGCGTTAATGCCAACATGCCGGTTTATTTAAAACAAGTGGCTTCGGTTCAAGATGGACCTTCAACACCAAGAAGCTATGTGTCTTTTGGATATGGAAAAGCCAATGAAAAGTTTGCCAAAAATAATTCGGAATATCCGGCTGTTACCATTTCCATCGGAAAAGTAAAAGGTGCCGATGCTATGAAAATTTCTGAAAAGATTTTGGAAAAAGTGGCGCATTTAAAACAAACCATTATAACCGATGATGTTCATGTTGAAGTCTCTCGAAATTATGGAGAAACAGCTTCCGATAAAGTGGGCGAGTTGTTGCTACACTTAGGAATTGCAATTATTGCTGTTACTGTTTTAGTAATGTTGGCCATGGGTTGGCGTGGCGGATTGGTTGTTTTCTTTTCTGTTCCATTAACGTTTGCTTTGACATTATTCGCTTATTATTTATTAGGCTATACGCTAAATAGAATTACACTTTTTGCCTTGGTTTTCGTAGTAGGAATTGTAGTAGATGATAGTATTATTATTGCCGAGAACATGCACCGACATTTCAAGATGAAGCGACTGCCGTTCAAGCAAGCTGCCATTTATGCCATTAACGAAGTTGGAAATCCAACTATTTTGGCAACCTTCACGGTGATTGCAGCAATACTTCCAATGGCTTTTGTATCGGGAATGATGGGACCATATATGAGTCCAATGCCAATCGGCGCTTCGATTGCAATGTTGTTGTCTTTGTTTGTTGCGCTGACTGTTACTCCTTATTTGGGGTACCATTTATTGCATGAAAAAGAAGAACAAGAACACAAAGCCGAACAAGGATTAGAAACTTCATGGATTTATAAAGTTTATAACAAAATGGAGCGTCCGTTTTTGGAAAGTTCAAAAAAACGCCGAGTTATGGTAGGTATTACTGTTGTGTTATTGATTGGTTCGATGGTAATGTTTTTTACCAAACAAGTGGTGGTGAAAATGCTTCCTTTTGATAACAAAAACGAATTCCAAGTGGTGGTTGACATGCCTGAAGGAACAACTCTAGAAAGAACTGCTGCGGTAACTCAAGAAATCGCACAATACCTTTCAACCGTTCCCGAAGTGGTGAATTATCAAAACTATATTGGAACTTCAGCGCCTATAACTTTCAACGGTTTGGTGCGCCATTATGATATGCGTGGCGGAAGTAATATGGCGGATATTCAGGTGAATTTATTACATAAAGAAGACCGTGATTTGCAAAGTCATGATATTGCTAAAGTGGTGCGTCCCTATATTCAGAAGATTGCTAAAAAATATGGCGCCAATGTAAAAATCATTGAGGTTCCGCCTGGACCGCCAGTTTTATCGACTTTAGTCGCTGAGATTTATGGTCCAAATTACAAACAACAAATAGAAGTTGCCAATCAGGTGAAAACTATTTTGGAAACTACTTCGGATATTGTTGATGTAGACTGGATGGTGGAAGACAATCAAACCGAATACAAACTAGAAGTCGATAAAGAGAAAGCGATGCTAAACGGAATCGCACCGCAACAAATCGTTGGTAACTTGACGTATTTATTAAAGGAATATCCGGTTTCTAATTTGTATGATGAAAACGCTAATGACAATGTTGGGATTGTGCTTTCACTTGACGATAAAGACAAAACATCATTGCAAGACATTCAGAATTTAAAAATTAAAGGAAGTCGTGGTAATGTTGTTCCCGTCAGTGATTTGGTAAAAGTAGTTACAGATACTTTACAAAAAACAATTTACAGAAAAGATCAAAAACGAGTAGTTTATGTAACCGCCGATATGGCTGGAGCATTGGAAAGTCCTGTGTATGCAATTTTAGGAATGAATGAAAAACTCCAAAAAATGAACTTACCAAAAGGGTATAAAGTCAACGAATTATATATGGAACAACCATCAGACGAAAGTGATTTCACTGTGAAATGGGATGGCGAATGGCAAATTACATTGGAAGTATTCCGTGATTTAGGCGCTGCTTTTTTAATCGTAATTGTGATTATCTACATGCTGATTGTTGGTTGGTTCCAAAACTTCAAAACACCAATGGTGATGATGATGGCCATTCCACTTTCGCTAATCGGAATTGTATTAGGACATTGGTTGTTAGGAGCGTTTTTTACTGCAACTTCGTTTATCGGAATGATTGCTTTGGCTGGAGTTATGGTGCGAAACTCTGTCTTGCTGATTGATTTTATCGAAATCAGACTGAACGACGGAATTCCATTAAAACAAGCCACTATTGAAGCTGGTGCAGTTAGAACGACACCAATTTTATTAACTACAGGCGCAGTTGTTATTGGAGCATCCATCATTTTATTTGACCCAATATTTCAAGGATTGGCCATTTCGTTGGTTTTTGGAGCGATAGTTTCCACAATTCTAACACTAATTGTTGTTCCTATCATTTACTACATCACCGAAAGAAAAAAATGGGAAGGTAATTCCATTAGTGATTTGCAAAAAAGTGAAGAACAAGAATCTAATACTTAAAAATATGAAACTACTACTAATTACTGCAATAGCAGAATTTGAAAATGACATTAAAACCATATTGAAAAAAGCCAGAGTAAAATCATTTAGCTATAAAAATGTCATTGGGCACAATGACATTTCGGAAGAAAGAATAGAAACTAATTGGTTTGCCAGTGAAATGAATGAAACAAATTCTATTTTGTTCTACGCTTTTGTCAACAAGGAGAATATGGATTTATTATTTGACTTGATAACCGATTTTAATAACAAACAACAAACAGCATCTCACATTCATGTAGCATCTGTAAGCATCGAAAAATCTAATTAAATTTAAAACAATAAAATATGAAAAATAGAATTGTAAGAGCAATAGCAGGAACATTTATACTAATTAGTGTTCTTTTATCTATTTATGTAAATCAAAATTGGTTGTGGTTTACCGCCTTTGTTGGCGCCAACTTATTGCAATCGTCTATAACCAAATGGTGTTTGATGGACGATATTTTGACAAAATTGGGTGTAAAAGACTAAGTTTTGAAAAATATATTGGAAAGAAAAGGCAGATTGTAAAGTCTGCCTTTTTTGTATAGAAATATTTTTTTTAAAAATAAACCCAGCATTTGCTGGGTTTCTAGTAGCGGGAACAGTCCCGAAACTTCGGGAGAACCTGTGTTCATCGAGTGGATTTAAGACCTCTAAACTATTTGTAAAAAAAAAAGAGAACCGATATTTTGATTCTCTTTTCTAGTAGCGGGAACAGTCCCGAAACTTCGGGAGAACCTGTGTTCATCGGGTGGATTTAAGACCTCTAAACTAATTGTAAAAAAAAGAGAACCGATATTTTGATTCTCTTTTCTAGTAGCGGGAACAGTCCCGAAACTTCGGGAGAACCTGTGTTCATCGAGTGGACTTAAGACCTCTAAACTATTTGTAAAAAAAAAGAGAACCGATATTTTGATTCTCTTTTCTAGTAGCGGGAACAGGACTCGAACCTGTGACACTTCTGGGCTAAAAACCAAGACTTTACAAAGAATTAATTTTTGTGTATGCCTAAATGTGTGCCTTGACCAACATTTCAAAACCACTTTTTCTTCTGTTTCAGTGCAAAAGTAGTAATTGTTTTTGGATAAATCTAATTTTACCATATATGAGAATAATGGTACTATTACTTTCATTGTAAAAGATATGTATTAGATTGTTTGAAACTAGATAAGCTGTGTAGTTATTATGATAATTCACTTTGCTTCTAGTAGATTTATTGATAGCTTTCAATAGTTCATAATAGAATTTAATATTTCTATCATCAAATCTTAACATTACTGATTCTAATACATCAAATCTGAATAATAATTCAGTTTTATCTGTAGAATAATTCAGAAATTTATTAAACTTTTTACCTATATAAATGTAACTATCACAATCCTCTATTCTATCCTTTGTTACTTCCAAATCAAACTCCCAATTATCATATTGCATACCTAACTTGAAAGGAATATTTAATAGTTTCATAACTTTTGGATATAAAAAAACCACCTAGTTATTGGTGGTTACTTTTCTAAAATGCTTCTTTTAGAATTTTTGCTTTACCTCCGTGTAAAGTAATGATTCTTAATAAGGCTTTTTCCATTCTTTTAGGGTAATCATCTAAACCAAATTTTGTACTTAGAAGTATTGACAAAGTAGCTCCATTAGAATAATCCTTTGTATAAGTTTCATTTTGATATTTACCAACTTCAATTTTTTTGTTAGTATTCAAATCAATTTGATACCATTCGAGACCATCTACACTTCTCTTTCTAATTTGAATTGAAACTATATCTTTAAATCCTACTTTGCTGTATGTGTATTTATAAAAGTAACTATGAAAAATTAAGCTATCTTTTTCAATATTTAAAAAATCATTCTGATTTTCTGTTCTTTTGAATGAATTATATGTTTCAATTATCCAATCTTTAGTTTCTGTTTTGGTTTGGCTATATATAGCTGTGTTACAAACTATAATAACTAAAAATGCAAATAGTTTTTTCATTTGATTTATTTAAGAATTAATGATTTGATTGTATTCTAATTCATTGAAAATATTTTGTAATTCAATGATGTTTTTAAACTCATTTTCATTGAGTATTATTTTTGAAGTTTTATAGGGTTCTAATTCAAGCATAATTGATATTTCTGTATCAAAAGCTAATTCTGAAGCTAACTTTTTGTTTTTGTTGAACCATTCAGATAAAGCAATTTTATCACTACTAATTTGCTTGTATTCTTCTATTAGGATTTTAAAGTATTCCTCTTTTTGATATAGCTGTATAACTCTATCTAATTGGTAATAGATTTCAATAAATATGCAGTTTTTCTCTCTATTAGAACATACGCAAGGGTAAATATGAGTTGCTTTATCCTCAAGCCATATACTCCATTTATTGCAATTACTTTGACTAATTAGAAAATTGAAATAGTTTTCATTTTCAACTAACCAAGTTTTAATTTGTTCTGCTTTTAAGGGTTGGTGCTTTTGGAGTTCATCTTGAAGTTTGATATTCATTGTAAGAGGCATTTTAGTATTGTAATAAGATTTATTAACTCTAAAAAGGTTTTGCATCACATTCAAATAGTAATTCCTTGTAAGCTTTTAAGCTTGACTGCTCTAATCCCAAATAACTTGATATTAAATTTTCTAATTGGAAAATCTGAATTTTGAATATTTCTTGACAATGAGAGTTATAATTTCCAAAAATTCCACTTACAATAACAGGATTTAAGTGAACATTGTAATTTTCTTTTAATATTTCATAATCATATTTAATACCTATTCTAAATGAGTCTCCTGAGTAAATATCACTATTTGAAAAGTGTGGAATTGTGCTACCAATAATGTAATCACAAAATAGAAACATTTTTGGTTCTTCTAAATAAGTTAAATAACACAAGTTTATTACTCTACCATTCTTAATTATAGAAATTGGAGATTTAGGATTTTGTGATTTCAATTCTTTATAATTCCATATAAAATTGAGGTGTTTTGATTCAAAATTGTGCATTGAATTTTTTATTATATCACGCTTATACTTTAATTGAGATACAATTTGAAGCTTAACATCTTCCCTGTTTTCGTGTAATGCATCACCTATAATCCAAATTTCATCTTTTTCATTTTTGAAGTAAAATCTGAACAACTCGTTTTTATTGTTTTCATTTAGATTAGATAAGATGATTGTATTATTTAATTCATCAAATGGACAAAATCCAACAAATCTATACTTCTTAGAATCTGCATCTTTTATAATAGTGATGATACTCCCTTTAGCAATGTCTTTTAAAAGGTCTTTGTTGTAAATTATATTTAAATTCATATTAATTGAACTTGCCATATATGGCATTAACTTACAAACATATAAATCTTTTCTTGACTTGCCAAATATGTCAAGTTATGGATAAGCAAGAATTATTAAAAAATGTGGGTAAAAGAATCCAAGATATTAGAGTTAGCAAGGGTTTAACTCAAGTGGATTTGGTAGGTAAAATTGATGGAGATATTGATACAACCAATATTTCAAGAATAGAATCAGGCAGAACTAACCCAACAATTTACACATTACACAGAATAGCTGTTGCATTAGATGTTAAATTAGAAGAATTGGTAAAATAAAAAAGGTTATCTATTTTGAATAAATAACCAATTTTTAAAGATTTTAAAATTCAGAATTAACCTTGATACTTGTCATTATTAGGATTCAATTGGTCAGCCCTATTGTCCTGATTTTGTTGATAGGTTTCATTTGTACCTGATGTACCTGAATTAGAATTACTCATGTCTGCTTCGTGATTTCTTGGCATAATTAATAGATTTTAAGTTTATTAAAATATATCAAATTGTGTACCATATTTTGCAACTAAAAAATACATTTTGGCTATTTGTTAGTTAGCATCCTATTTACTTGTAAAATTGTATCTAGGGCAATAGAAGTATTCATATAGCAACAAAAAAAGTACTATTTTACAACTTTTGGCTATATTATTATATCTTGATTTTTTTCAAACTAATCAACAACACTCCAAAAAGCCTCCTTATTCACACACCCATTCGCACGCATTATACAGCTAGACTTCTAAAGTGTATGTTATAATGTGCCTTCATCTGCAAAGCTGTAATACCCAAACTTGGATATAATTAAATGGTCTAGTAAATACACCTCAAGCAAATTACAAGCTTCTTTTAATCTTTTTGTAATAGCCTTATCAGGTTCACTAGGTACTAACTTACCACTTGGATGATTGTGTACTAAAATTATAGCAGATACATTACACTTTAAAGCTACACCTAGAATAATTCTAATATCTACCACAGTTCCTGAAATACCACCTTTAGAAAGCTCATAGATGCCTAATACAATATTTGCCCTATTGAGCAATATTACTTTCACTTGTTCCTGATACTCTAAAATATCTAAATCCCAATGCTTCATAATCACTTCAAACATCTTTTGGCTATTTGTGACTTGAACTCTAATAGGATTTGTATTTGAATAGGAAACTTTAATTTCAGCTACTTCCATAGGAATAGAAAATAAAAAACTCGTCCACAAATGACACTACCCTTAATAGAGCTATATCAAAAATGGACGAGTTAAATTTTACATTACAAATTCTTCTTTATGATGCCCATTAGTTGAAAAAGTATGTTCCTCAGCTAGAAGTCTTTGAATAGATTTGTCTTCTTTAGATGTAGTAGCTTCTTCTTGTGTGTAAACATATCTGTAGCTTAAAATCATTACTTCTCCTGAGTCTTTATTTACATACTCATAAGGCTCACACTCTTGTTTCACTACATTACCTGGCATTTCAGTACCAATAAGAGCTTTACAAGTTTGCTCATCAAATGTTGATGAAATAAATGCTTTTTTAGCAGTTGCATAAAACTGATTTGAGGTTTGGCTTTTTACCATTTCAATACCTCCCGAAATTTCTAAAACAAAGAATTCTCTACCATCCTCTGCTTGTCTTTTTTTGTAGTCAATAATTCGTACCATTGATTTAATTTTTTTGAGTTGAACTTTGCCAAACTTTAAACACACCTCTGAACTTAAAAAATTACAACTATCACCTTGAATTTATGTAAGCTAAAATTTAGAATGAAAAAAATATGGCACAAGAAATCTTTTCTTGCTCCAAATAAGTGGGGGTATTTAGTGGGTTTTAGAAGTGGCGGGGGTGTTTTGTACGGAAGCTTGTATGTGTGTAAAATAGTTGGAGCTAAATTTTTTACCAAAAAAAAATTTAAAAAAATGTAGTACATTTAGCATTTTAAATTTTAACATATATGCCAACACTCAATTGGATAGGAAAAGACAAAGTAATTAACCATCATCAAGATGTACCTTATAAAGTTTTAGAACAGCAATATACTTATAGCAATGGTTCTGAAACAGATACTTTTGTTAGTGAAAACAAAATTATTCACGGAGATAACCTAGAGGCTTTAAAAAGCTTACTACCACAATATGAGGGCAAAATAAAGTGTATTTATATTGACCCACCTTATAATACAGGAAATGAGGGCTGGGTATATAATGATAATGTAAATGACCCTAAAATTAAAAAGTGGTTAGGGCAAGTGGTGGGTAAAGAAAGTGAAGATTTATCTAGGCATGACAAGTGGTTGTGCATGATGTACCCAAGATTAAAGTTGCTTCATAAATTATTGGCTGATGATGGTGCTATTTTTATATCAATTGATGATAATGAACAAGCTAATCTTAAATTGATTTGTGATGAAATATTTGGGGTTGGAAATTTCATTAACAATATAATTTGGCAAAAAAAGTATAGTCCTCAAAATGATGCAAGGTTTTTTTCTGATATGCATGATTTTGTAATTTGTTATGCTAAAAACAAAAATAACAATGACAAAATAGGATGGGTTAGAAATCTTTTACCTAGAACTGAAGATGCAAATAAAAGATATAAAAATTTAGATAATGATATTAGAGGAGTATGGAAATCAAGTGATTTTTCTGTTAAAACATATTCAAAAGATTATGACTACCCCATAACCACACCATCTGGAAGAATTGTTAATCCTCCTCAAGGAAGATGCTGGAGAACATCAAAAGATAATTTTCAAAAACTATTAGATGAAAATAGAATTTGGTTTGGTTCTAATGGAGATAATGTACCTTCAATCAAAAGATTCTTAACAGAGGTTCAAGATGGTACTGTACCAGTAACTTTATGGTTCAGAGAAGATGTTGGTGATAACCAAGAAGCTAGACAAGTTTTGAAAAATATTTTCATAGATGCTGAATTTCCATTTGACACCCCAAAACCACCTAGACTTATTGAAAAAATAATTCAAATAGGAATGAACTATAATGATATAATTCTAGATTCCTTTGCAGGTTCAGGCACAACAGCACATGCAGTTTTAAATCTAAATAAGCAAGATGGAGGTAACAGAAAATTCATTTTAATTGAAATGGAAGACTATGCCAACACTATTACTGCTGAAAGAGTAAAAAGAGTAATTAAAGGTTATGGCTCAGAAGCTAAACCTATTGAGGGAACAGGTGGTGATTTTAGTTTTTATGAATTAGGAGAACCTATATTCTTAGAGAATGATTTATTAAATGAGGCTATTGGTATAGAAAGAATTAATGAGTATGTGTGGTTTTCTGAAACAAAATCTAATTACATAAAGCAAAATGAACAGTACTTACTAGGAGTTAAAGAACAAACTGCCTATTATTTCTATTATGATAAAGATGCTATGACCACATTAGATGAAAGTTTTTTAAGAAAATTAAAAACTAAAGCAGAGCAATATATAATTTATGCAGATAATTGTTTGTTAGATGAAAAACTAATGAGTAAATATCACATTATTTTCAAAAAAATACCAAGAGATATAACTAGGTTTTAAATATGTATGAAATAATATTAACACCCATTTTAAATAACTATTTTTCAAATAATTTAGGATTAGTTGAAAAAGAACGGATTGCTACATTAGGAAATATGCAAATAATCATTTATTCTAATGACCATAATCCTCCTCATTTTCATGTCAAATCAAAAGATTTAACAATAGATGCGAAATTTAAGATTGAAAATTGTGAATATATTTCTGGAACTATTGCTAGTAAAGAGATTAAAATTGTTGAAAAATTTTATAATGATGTAAAAGTTAAAATGTTGATGAATCAAATTTGGAGTAAAAAATAAACTTAATGGAATTAAAGCCATACCAACAAGACGTAATAAAAGATTTAGAAAATTACCTTTCTTATCTACAACAACATACCAATCCAGCTAAAGCTTTTAATGAGTTTTGGACTGACAGAGTGGGTGCATATAATCCACTTACACAATCTGGAATGAAACCCTATAAAGACAACATTCCCGGAGCAGTACATATTGCTGTAAAAGTTCCAACTGCTGGTGGTAAAACTTTCATAGCTTGTAATGCCTTATACACTATAAACAAATTTTTCAATCAAGGAAATGCAAAAGCTGTAGTTTGGCTTGTGCCTTGGAGTAATTTGTTACAACAAACTTATAACAATTTAAATAACCCTAGTCATCCATACAGAGAGAAAATCAATAGTCTTTTTGGTCATAAAGTAGAAGTGTATCAAAAAGACCAACTTTTGCAAGGAGCTAATTTTAATCCAACTTCTGCAACAGAGCAACTTAATATTTTTGTATTGAATTTTAGTAGTTTAAGAATTGATAAAGCTAAAAAAGAAGATAGGAAGATATTTCAAGAAAATGGTGCTTTAGAAGCTTTTAGAGAGACTATCATAAATAAAGATTTAGTACTTGAAGATACAGATGAAACTGCTTTAATCAATGTTATTAGGAGTTTAAATCCTATTGTGATTGTTGATGAAAGCCACAATGCAGAAAGTGATTTGAGTGTAGAAATGCTCAAAAATTTAAACCCCTCTATGGTTTTAGATTTAACAGCTACACCAAAGGAGAATAGTAATATTATTAGTTTTGTTAGTGCTTTAAAATTAAAGCAAGAGCATATGGTAAAATTACCTGTTGTGGTTTACAATCATCACAAAAAAGAAGAAGTTATAAATAGTGCATTACATCTTCAAAGACAACTAGAATTATTAGCCAAAGAAGAAGAAACTATCACAGGAAAATATATAAGACCTATCATTTTATTTCAAGCTCAGTCTAATATCAAAGGGAAAGACAATACAACCTTTCAAAAAATTAAGGAGCAATTAGTTAAGTTAAGAATACCAGAAGAACAAATCAAAATCAAAGTTAGTGGTATTGACGAGTTAAAAGGAATTAATCTAATGGATAGAAATTGTCCTGTTAGATATATAATAACTGTAAATGCACTTAAAGAGGGTTGGGATTGTCCTAATGCTTATATTTTAGCTTCTTTGGCAGATAAATCTTCTCCTGTAGAAGTAGAGCAAATTTTAGGTAGGGTATTAAGACAGCCTTATGTAACAAAACATAATAGTCCTTTATTGAACATGTCTTTTGTATTAACTGCATCTGCTAGATTCAATGATACTTTAGATAATATTGTAAAAGGATTACAAGATGCTGGATTTTCTAAAGAAGATTATTTTGCAGAGGAATTACCAGAACCAAAATTAACCAATGAAGAAATTTTACAACAAGATTTGTTTGAAAATCCTGTTGTTACAGAAGTAAAATCTGATGATGATTTTAATATAAATGCTATTGACTTTAACCCTGATGAAGAGGTTACTTTAGATAGCTATACAAATAACATTACAGTTATAGGACACATTACTGAAAAAGCTGTAATTGAGAGTAAAGTTTTTGAAGAAAAAGTAAACAGCATAGAGATTGATGATAATACCACCTTTTTTACAGAAGTTATGAAACAAACTCCAAAAAGATATGTTATAGATAAACAATTTGAATCTATTACAAAAACTATTGTATTACCTCAATTTTTCTTAAAAACTGAAACAGATGAATTAGCTCAAAATATTTTGTTTGAAGAGCTAACAGAAAGTGATTATTTATTAAACAAAAATAGTTTGCTCAAAGGTTTTAACTTGCTAGAGTGTGATACTAAAATTAATTTTGATGAAATTTCTGCTGAGATTTATTCTGTAGATTTTGATAGTAATAAAGGAACAGCTACAGCTAATAAAGTTTCACAAAGAGCAAAAAATATATTGGTAGATACTATTTTGTCAAAACCAAAAGAAAACCAAATTAAAGATGTAAGTAAATTTATTGTAAGCAAATTAGGTGATATGACACCTATTTCAGAACAAGACTTAAAGCGTTATGTAGGTAGAGTATTTGAAAGTTTATCTAATGACCAAATTAGAGATATCATCAATAATGAATTTATCTATATTCAGAAAATTAAAAACAAAATCAATGACTTAAGTTCTGCATATTCAAAACAAAGATTTAAGATACTACTTGATTCCAATGAGGTTTTTGTAAAAGAGAATTTTTCATTCAGTGAAAGTATCAACCCTATCAACTTAAGTACTGCAATTGGGAAATCATTATATGAACGTGAAGATACTATGAATGGATTTGAACAAGATATGATTATGACCATTGCAACAATGGATAATATAATATTTTGGCATAGAAATCTAACACGTGGTAAAGGCTTTTTTATTAATGGATATTATAGAGACCATTACCCTGACTTTATTATTTATACCCAAAAAGGAAACCTTGTTTTAATTGAAACTAAAGGAGACCATTTGGATAATGATGATAGTAAAGATAAAAATAAATTAGGCAAAATATGGGCTGAAAAATCAGGAGAGAAGTACAAGTATTTTATGGTTTTTCAAACCAAAAATGTAGAAGATTGCTATACAGCAAATACAATAATTGAAGTTTTAAAGAGGTTGTAGAAGTATGATTACAGAAATTAAACTTAAAGGAATTACAAGTTACAAAAATGAGGTCATTATTCCTGAATTAAAAAAATTAAATTTTTTCTTTGGTAGTAATGGTAGTGGTAAATCTACAATTGCAAAGTATTTGTACAATTTAAGTTTAAATGAAGATAATAGATTATTAAACATCTCTAATTGTAATCAGAATGGTTATAATCCAATAGAAAATGAAATTCTAGTTTATGATGAGAATTTTATTAAAAGAAATTTCATTGATAAAGATTCTCTTAATGGAATTTTTTCTCTAAATGAAAAAAATGCAATTATTGATGACATTATTGAAAAAGAGCAAGATTTAATTGATAAATACAAGCTCTATTTAAAAGATAAACTTACTATTGAGAGAGCTAAAATTTTAAAAGATATTTCTGATAGAGAGAAAAAATTAAAAGAAGATTGTTTTAAAAAAAGAAATCAATACAATGAAAGTTTTTCAAAGTTAAGTTTAAAGCATTCAGGAAATAGTGCTAATCATTTAAGTGAAATAAGAAAACTTCGAAAAGATAATAAAGAAAAGAATCATTCATTTAATGATTTGCAGAATAGTTATAATTTACTTTATGAAAAGGAATTAAAAAAAATTAATTCAAATATTGATATAATTTTATACAGAAAAGTCAGAAAGCTAGAATTTAAAATAAATAATATTTTACAGGAAGTAATAATAGGTAATAATGATGTTGATATTGCAGATTTAATTAATACATTAGGAATAAAAAAATGGGTTGAAGAGGGTACGGGATATATTAATCTAACTCTAGAAAAGCAAAAATGCCCATTTTGCCAAAATGATACAATAGATAAAGAGATTATTGAAAAATTCAATGATTATTTTGACATAAATTATAAAAATAAAATCAATGAAATTGAAAATCTAAAAAATGAATATTCTGATTTAATTTCATTATTAAATGAGAATTTTAATGCAATTAAAAATGAAACAAATAGTACTACTATTAATGAATTGATAGCTGATTTCAAAGATTTTATTTATGACAATGAAAAGACTTTTAGAGTAAAGTTAGAAAAATCTAATGAGAAAAAGTCCTTACGCTCTATTCTTGAATTTAAAACCAATTTAAAAAAAATCATAAATGATATTAAACTAAATAATAGTGTTTTTGAGAATATAGTAACAAATAAATCTAAGCTAGATAATGAAATTTGGGAGAGATTAGCTTTTCAATCTAAAAGTATAATAGATGATTCAGATTTAGAAATTTCAAAATTAAATAATAGAATTAAAGCTTGTGATAGACTTAAAATTTATATTAATGACAAAATAGCTAATTCGGAAAAAATCATAGATGAGAATAAAGAAAATACAGTAAATACAAATATTGCAAAAGATAATATAAATACAATTCTTAGGAGTAGTGGTTTATCAGGTTTTGAAATTGCACCAAAAACTACAGAAAATAACATCACTCAATATTATTTAAAAAGAGAAAATTACAATGATTCTGTTTTCAAAACTTTAAGTGAAGGAGAAAAGAATTTTATTTCTTTTTTGTACTTCTATCAATTATGTATATTAACTGATGATGAGAACAAAAAAGACAAAAAAAAGATTATTGTTATTGATGACCCTGTTTCAAGTTTAGACAGTCAAGTACTTTTTTTAGTAACTACTTTAATTAGAGAATTAGCAAAGAAGAAAGGTAAAAGTCCTAACCATAATGAATTTGCATTACCTAATATTGAGCAAGTTTATGTGTTAAGTCATAACATATATTTTTTTAAGGAAGTTACTTTTGTACAAGGGAGTAATAATAAACTTTGTAATGATTTAAATTATTTTCAAATTACCAAGATTAATCAGCAAAGCTCTGTAATTAAATTACATAAAAACAATATCAATAGTGATTACAATTTACTTTGGAAAGGGCTGTACACTCTTAAAAGTTCTTCTAATAATGACATGAACATTGTAATAAGTAATTTAATGAGACGTATTATTCAAAGCTATTTGAATTTTACTAGACTAGATAATATCGAATGGAATATTATAAATGATTTACCCCCTGAAGAACCTAAGAGAATAATTTTTAGTGCATTAATTTCACAAATTAATGATGATAGTCATCATACCTCACCTTTTGAAGAAATGCATTATCAAAAAATATCAAATACAACTCCTGAATTATTATTTGAAGTTTTTGAGATGATTTTTGATGAAATTGGCAAAGAACATAAAGAAGCAATTATTAAGTATGTGACAGCATAAAAAAATAAAAGAGTAAAGCAAAATTTTATAGAATAAATGAGAGATATAATTAATGAAACAGCTTTTGAAAATCATATAAGAAAAGACATTTTGAATAATATTATTTCTGAAAATCAAAGCTATAAACTCTTCAATTTTAAAAAAGCAGTTGATGTATTGATTGCAAAAAATGGAGCTAATCCAGAGTTATATTTTTTAGAAATTAAGTATCACAAAAAAAGTCATGGAAGACTTGGTTTTGGTCATGGCAAAGGTGGTGGATTTCAACCTGAGTTATTAAAAGATAGAACTGATTATTTTGAAAAAAATTTACGCTGGATATTAGGAAATGAGGATAGTGAGAATTATTGGTTTGTAGATAATTCAATACCCAGAAATTACTTAAATGGTGATTCAGTTGGGGAAAAGTACAATGGTATTAAATTGAAATTCTTTAATGAAGTAACACCTATAAGTAAGTCAGAACTGATAGAAAAGATTAAAGAATGGTTGTATTAAATAATTTGAAGTAAAATGACACAATTAAGAAAAGTAAAGTACAAGTTAGAAAATTCCAAAACTTCAAAAGTTGGATTTTTCCATATTTTCAAAAAGAATATTGCTGAAAATGGTTCAGAGATTATTTTAGGAATTATAGAAGATGAAAAGACAGGGAATTTATTTGAAATTCAAATAGCCAACTTTTCATTTACAAAAGAGGTTGTTAAAAATGTAATACCAAATTCAATCTCAAAAAATGCTTCTACAGTCAATGAGTCATCAGATTTCATATTTGAAGATGATAATGATGATTTACCATTTAATGTAAGTGATGATTTAAAAACTGTTACTGATAAAAATGGAGGTATTGTTTTTGACGGAAATACCAATGATGAAATAGTTATATAAGATTATTAATATGACAAAACCAGATTTAAGATTAGTTGAGTATGTAACTAATGCTGATTATACAGAGAAAGTATTAAAAAATCATCCTAATAATAAAATTGGATATTTCCATTTATGGAGAGTACAACAAAAAAATTATGGTAGTGATTATTTCATTGGATTAGTTGAAGATTTAAAAACAGGAGAGTTATATCAATTAACAGCTGAAAGAATAAGATTCTTAACAGAAAAAGAAGTTGTAGATTTTTATACTGTAAAAAAATAAACCCAACCCCTTGATTGGGATTGGGTTCTTCTCAACTCAAAAACCAATGATAGTTAGAGCTACCATTTAGTGTTTTTAACAAGCCATTTGAGAAATCAAATGCATTTACATTTCTATCCAAGAACGTATCAATGTAGCTACTCTTATTAGCTTGAGTAAAGAGATTATATACATTCCAAAGGTTAATATCCCCATTTTCATTTCTGCTGAAACTAGCATCTTCGTAATAGTCTTTTGCTATAGTATTAAGCTGACCATCATTGAAATTTAGAACAGGAATATTCAACTTATCTTTTTTAGGCAAGTGCTGATATAATCTTGTTCTACCCAATAATTGAGCAAATTGATGTTCTGTAAGTGAGTGTTCAGAAAGTTGCTTCATTTGTGCTAATTGCTTTTCTGCATTAAAATTGTACAACACTTCTAAAATCTTGCTTTGTAATTCTTGATACGAACTTACACGCATTTCCTCTACAAATCCATCACTTGATACAGCTAAATTGCAACATACTTTGACTTGAAAGCCAATAAAAAACTTGAACTTTTCAATAGTCTTTTTGTTGTATAGGTTCTCTAAATTATACGAGCGTACTCCACCTATTACCAAAGCAATTTCATTACCATTGATTGTCTCAACAATACTAGGTATTCTAATAATGAATGCCATTCTTTCAAAGTATTGTGTTCTTTCGTGGTCTAGCAAATCTTTAGCTTGCTTATTTATTGCATCAGGAGTTCTGCCTTTAATTTGGTGTGAAACTCTTACTTCTGGTTCATCAAATATATAATGAGGGAATACTCTACTAACACAATCTTGTGCTATTTCAATAAACTCTTGATGTGCAATAGTTCTTTCATTATCTTTTGAAAATACAGGTATTACACAATCACTTTTTAAGGTGTGCAAACTAATTTCTGAAGTATTAGCTTCAATAAATGGTTTGGGTACAAATAAGCTTGTTTCTGTAGGTTTTGAAATAGTTTCTACAGTAATAATCTCATTAATCTTACTTGGTAGCATAACTTCATTATCTATATCAATATTTTCACTTTTAGGATAATTCAATATAGTTTTAGTACCATTTGGATTTACTCTTTGTAATACCAATGTTCCTTCTGTGATACTACCATTATTCTCTATTATGGTAGTAGAATTTTCAGTGATGAGTTGTGTGTCCATTTGTTGAAAATGATTTAGGGTTTAACAATAATTCTTTCGAGTTGATAGTGTCTTTTTGAATTTTAAAATCGTACTCTAATAATTCACGCCATGAGCTGTATTGATTGTATAAGACTTTCAATTCCTCAACTGTTTTAGTAGCTTTAATTTTTTCTCTAGCATCTTGTAAGTTAGTACCAGAATTGCACCATTCTAAAATCCTTTTACCAGTTGCAGAATTAATCACAAACTCTGGTTTATTCATAAATAGCCCTGTTCTGTCCTTACTTGCTCTTGCTAAATGATTGTCATTAATTAACTCGAAATTGACTGTAAGCTCATATTCAAAGCCTTCTCTAGTTATTTCTTTAGTACCAAATTTTTGTACTTTCAATCTACCATTAGCATCTTTGTCAATATCATACTCAATTTTTCTCCTAGCTGTAGTAATAACATGGCAACTTGATTGTAGAATTTTATCAATAAAGGCTTGATGTCTTGGTGTTACAATAGCCCAATCTTGGAATCTACCACCTAGTTTTTCGTGAATATCTAAACATCCACCTGAACCATTCCACTCATGGGTAATAGAATCCACAATTACAACAGAGATATTTGAATTCTCACATAGGGTAATTGCTTCAATGTACCTCTCAGGTGTATAGGGAGCAGAAATATCTATTACATAGAAGTTTCCTAAATCTGAGTACAATGATGCAGAGGAATTTTCAGTATCAATAACTGCTATTTTACTCCAATCATTAGTCATTCCATAGGCTAATAATAATGCTGACTTAGTTTTACCAAAGCCAGAAGCTCCACTTATTCCTAAACGGAGCTTAACTTGTTTTCTTTCGGATTGCTTTAATTGCATAGTAATAAAATGTTTAAGTTGATTAATTTGTATATAAAAAAATAGCCAAAAATTACTTTTGGCTATTAGCTTTAAAATGTTTTGAATAGGGGTGTTTTAATTGATAATGTGGTAGAAATTTAGTAGCTTTGTGCTATACTCAAACCTACTACAGAGTAGTCCTCCTCCAAGTTCGTGCGTTGTTTAATCCAAAGATTTATCTAGGGTGGGAAGATTAAAAAGAAACCCTATTAGTTGTGAAATAGAAACTAAACCTATAGAGATATTTCTATAAGTCTAGCTGGAATTTGAGGTTTTTAGGAAAGTTTAATTACGTCCACTTTTGATACAATCCTATATAGGTAAATATCAAAACAGGACGAGTTAAAATTATATTGGAGTATGTATAAATTTTCCATCTACAATTTCATAATTGATATAATCCAAATACTCATCAGAAAATGAAATATCTGCGGGACTTACAAAGTCTAGTACCTCTTCAAAATTTGGCAATTCATTGATAGAGTTAATTACTTTTACAATCCTTCTAGGTGGAGTTGATTTTTTGTAATTTTCAGTTTCAAAAAAATCATCAATTAGTTTAGTATAAAAAGATTTTACTTTTTGTTTAAATGTATGTGTTGGTTTAAATCTCTGTTTAAATTCAAAAATATTATTTCTTATAAATCTATCCTGAGTAACAAAATAGTCAATCATACTCTCAAATCTAGCTTGTTCTTGCTCATTAACAAATCCTCTTGGTGGTGTAGCTAAAACATATCTGTAATCTCCTCTAGTTGAGGAAGAACTTGTTTGAATACTTTGAATTATTTTATTTCTGTAATGATTAAGTGTTCTAAAAGCATTTATTCTTTTAGTTGTAAATTCATCTGAAATATAATCATTTAAATTTAATCTCTCTGCATGTACAATACCAAAAGAAAAGTAATCTTTTCTTGAAAATTCATAATCTCTAAATCCTCTTAAAGATGTGTAGTTCATTGCAGAAAAATAAGCATTTGGATAAATAATCCTCTGTATAAAACCAATTAATTGTACTTCAAATTTTCTATTCTTATACTCTTTTATTGTATCAAACCTTTCATCATTAACTTTCAGTTTTAACCTATAGCTTTTGAATAAGTTGTTTCTAAATTCATGATAAAACCATAAATCAGAACTATCTCTATATGTCATTTGATAAGTTTCTGAATCCATATACATTTTATAGAAATGTTGTAACCTGTTTTGGATTTTATTTTCCTCAAATATTATGAGGGGTTTGTAGGTAACTCCCTTTAAATTGCAATTAATAAACTGATTAGTAATAGCACAATAGGTAATATATGCAGATAAATCTTTACCAAAAAACTTAAAATTGTTAGCAAGGTAATCCTCTCCGTATTCTAGTTGGAATAATTTAAACTCAGGGAAGATTAATCTAACTAGTTCATCTCTTTCTGAATTTTTTACTTCTTCAATTTCATTAAGAAGATTCCCTCTGTACTCCTCTTCATAAAATTTACGTAGTATTTCATTTTGAGTATTTAATGGGACATACTTTACTAGTTCTTTTGTAGCTGAGTGGTCTTTAATAATTTCATAGAATTTGGCAAATTCAAGTTTTAATTCATCATCAAATGGTAATGTAAGATAATCAAAACTCTCTGGAGGAGGCAATATAATATGTATTTCTCCACCTCTTTTTCTTTGTCTTGCTAAAGCTTGAACTACAGATATTATACCATTACTAAAAATTCCATTAAGATTTTTAAATGGCATTCCCTCTCCTCTGTGAGGCATGATGATAATATAAGCATGATTGGTTTTTTCTATACTTACACCTGTTTTGAAATTTGTTCCAACATTACAATCTGTCTTACTAAACCTATTTGTTACTTCTAGCTTACCCATTCTTTGATTTGAGTTTAAATCAGAAGTACAATTTTGAATTCTAGTATTGTATTTATAAAGTTCTTTGCTAACCCCATCATTTTTTGGATTGGTCATTTCATCAGCTAGATTTTTTGAATATGACAAAATATCAACTTTTTTACCTCTCTCCAATGCGTCTTGTACAACTGCTACAATTTGCTCATTGTCATTTTTAAAATATTTGGCAGGGTTATAATGCAAATACAAAGCACTTTGATTTTTTGGAATCCTTGTTCTTTTTGACTCAATGATTTGTATATTTTTATCTGTTAATTCAGCTAAATATTCTATTACAATCTTTGAAGCTTCATTGAATGTAGCACTTATGATAAAATTCTTGTGTATTACTTCTTTCCATTTCCATAGATTGAAAATGAACTCTTCTTTAAAGTTGTGAATTGCATCATGGATTTCATCATAAATAAAAACTACCTTTTTGTTTTTTGCTTTACAATGCCTAGCTAAATCATTAAGGTATTTTCTTTTAGCTTGGGAATTAATAAAAGCATCTTCTCCCGGATTACCTAACAAACCATTTACTGTGATGATATGTATTTTTTTATCAATATATGATATATTGTTTTCTTGACCAATATACTCATATCTGTAAATTTTGTTTTCTGGAATTTGTTCGCATGAAATATCATTAAAATACTGTTCAACAAGACTTACAAAAGGTGAAGCAATAAAGATTAAGTATTCTTGATTTTTATCAAAATAATACCTTTTGGCAATCTCAATAATTGAATAGGTTTTACCTTGACCTACTGCTGCATTTACAACAACAGTATTTTTCTCATCTAGAATTATGTTAGATTGCAATTGCTCATTAATCCAACCTAATCTATTAGGTTCAATAATTATTTTATCATCAACATTAAATAAAGGAAAATCTTGAGGATTTATTTCTTTAAATTCTATTGGAAAATCTTGAAAGTGTATGTTTGGTAAAGCCATCAGTAATAAATAATTGTGCTGTAAATATACTACAACACAATTATTTATCAAATCTATTTGTTTAGTCTATCAGAAAGGTTTGCAACTTGTTCACTAACTTTTCTTTGAACCACTTTAGCATAATGCTCTTGTGTGGTAGATAGCTTTGAATGCCCCAATAATTCACTCACAATTTCCATTGGCACATCATTATAGAGTAATACTGTTGTTGCAAATGTTTTACGAGCTATATGGTGTGTAAGTTTCTTTTCAATACCAATTATCTCAGCTACTTCTTTAATGTAAGAGTTAAATTTTTGATTAGAAATTATTGGCAACAGCTCTTTATCTGATTTGTATTTATCAAGAATCTCTAATGCTTTTGGGAGTAATGGCAAAGCAAATTGTTTCTTTGTTTTTTGCCTGTACATATCAATCCAAAGTTTGTTATCAAACTTCTTTACAATATGCTTAGCTTTTAAACTAGCCATTTCTTGATAGGGTAAACCTGTATAACAACAGAACACAAACATATCTCTCACTTGTTCTAATCTCTTTTGTGAAAACTTGTAATTTTCTAAGCTAGATAATTCTTCAGGGGTAAGATAAGTAATGTTATTGATTACTTTTTTGGGCTTGTACAAAATAAAGGGATTTGTTACTAAAAAACCCTCAGCTAAAGCAAGTTTAATAATTTTAGATATTCTCTGTATGCTTTTATTGATGGTTATTTGTTTGAAGTTTTTTTGTGTTTTAAGATAAAAATCAAAATCCTGTAAAAACTTTAAACTTATATCCTCTAGCTGTATATTACGCTTTTTAGTTGTGTAATACAGAAAATCCTCAGTGTGCTGTTTGGCTTCAATAAATTTTGAATGTGTAGATTTTGAATACTCTTTACCTATCAACTTTTCCATTCTTGAATTATGCAATTCAAAAACTTCAATTAAAGACTTTGCAGGTTTTACATCTTCACCCTTATACTTTAGGTAAATATCATCTACATCAAAATCATCATTCTGAACTTGTAGAAATAAAAAAGCCTGATTAATTTCTTGTTTAATCAGGCTCAGTTGAGTGTTTATTTGAGTGTTCTCTACATCAGGAGGAACTACTTTTTGTAATGTGTTGTTCCAATTATCTGGATTAACAAATATGCCTGTTGCAAATGGCTTTCTTTTACCTAGATATGTGATTCTGCAAACTAATGGAACTAATCCTTTTTTGTTTTTTCTTGTAGCAGAAATCACAAACAATATTTTAATTGGTTGTGTTGTCATTAGATAGTTTATTAGTTATTATTGAAATTTTAGATATGCAACCCATAGAATTTAGATATGCAACCCAAATGTTAGCCTTTTTGCAACCCAATTTTAAAAAGTTGCAACCCTAATTGTATGCCTCGCTTTATTAATTTATGAGATTTATTAGAATGGCTGATTTCAAGAGAAGTATTGATTTTACTGAAAAGTATAGACATAAAAAAACTCCAATCTTTCAATTGAAGCTTCTTAGTAGCGGGAACAGGACTCGAACCTGTGACCTTCGGGTTATGAGCCCGACGAGCTGCCTACTGCTCTATCCCGCGATGTTTCGAGTGCAAATATACAATGAATATCAAGAAATGCAACAAAAAATGCAAAAAATCTTTATTTCCTCTATTGAACTGATATGACTACCTTTGCACCAATTAAATCAAAATACATGTCACATAAAGCAGGATTTGTAAATATTATTGGAAACCCAAATGTGGGTAAATCAACCTTGATGAATGCATTTGTTGGGGAAAGATTATCCATAATTACGTCCAAAGCTCAAACTACACGTCACCGAATTTTAGGTATTGTCAATGGCGAAGATTTTCAAGTGATCCTTTCAGACACACCAGGGATTATAAAACCAGCTTACGAAATGCAAAAATCAATGATGGATTTCGTAAAATCGGCTTTTGAAGATGCTGATGTATTGATTTATATGGTTGAAATAGGCGAAAAGGAATTAAAAGACGAAGCCTTTTTTAATAAAATAATCCATTCAAAAATCCCAGTTTTATTACTTTTAAATAAAATAGACAAATCCAACCAAGAAGAACTAGAAGAACAAATTGCTTTGTGGAAAGAAAAAGTTCCTAATGCAGAAATTTATCCCATATCTGCTTTAGAAAATTTTAATGTCAAAGAAGTTTTTGCGCGCATATTGGAATTACTTCCTGTTTCTCCACCTTATTATCCAAAAGACGCTTTGACCGACAAACCCGAACGTTTTTTTGTAAATGAAACCATTCGTGAAAAAATTCTTTTGAACTACGATAAAGAAATTCCATATGCAGTAGAAATTGAAACCGAAGAGTTTCTTGAAGACGAAAAAATTATCCGAATTCGTTCTGTAATCATGGTGGAACGCGATACGCAAAAAGGAATTATCATCGGTCACAAAGGTGCTGCTTTGAAAAGAGTAGGAATGCAATCTCGTGAAGATTTAGAGAAGTTTTTTGGAAAACAAATCCACATCGAATTGTATGTAAAAGTCAACAAAGATTGGCGAAGTAATGCTTATCAATTAAGACGATTTGGCTATAACCAATAACTTTTAACTTGCCATAATTTTTTCGAATTCGTTTTCCAAATCATTCATTTGATCATGGCCTCTTTCACGCAATTGTCGAGCAATGACATAGAGTAAAAACCAAACGATGACCATGATAAACATTACAACTAAATCCATCATCATGGGCTCTTTTAAGGTATAATTGGAGTAAGCGAACATGGCAAATAGCAGAAAAGTTCCGGCTACAAAAAAATGTAAAAACATAAAAAAAGTCCACATGGTTTGTGCTGGTCCAAACAAACCTCTAATGTGGGTGGCATTTTTTTCATTGCCTTCCATTTCTTCCAATACAATGGTTAAATGTGGTGACCAATAGTGCTGTTTTTCTCCCGAAATGGTAAACTGAATGTAATTTTCTCTTATTTTAATATAGAAATCAGAAGAAATTACTTTTCGATAGTCGATAAATTTTTGTCTTATTACATCAATATTTTCTTCCACGTCTTTAAAAAAACGGAGACGTAATCTAATTTCATTAGTGGTGTCCATTGCTGTTTACTTTGATTATTAAACTATACTAAGTTAATAAAAAAATTGATATTGTGTTCTTTAATAGTACCTTTGCACCTTATTTTAAAAATATCATGAATAATATTGTAGCCATAGTAGGAAGACCAAACGTTGGAAAATCAACTTTTTTTAATCGATTAATCAAAAGAAGAGAAGCGATTGTTGACTCGGTTAGTGGTGTTACTCGTGATAGAAATTATGGAAAGAGCGAATGGAACGGAAAGGAATTTTCTGTGATTGACACTGGTGGTTACATCAAAGGTTCGGATGATGTTTTTGAAGCTGAAATTCGTCGTCAAGTTGAATTAGCAATTGATGAAGCCGATGCGATCATTTTTGTAGTAGATGTAGAAGAAGGAATTACTCCGATGGATGCTGAAGTGGCAAAGCTTTTAAGAAAAGTGACCAAGCCAATACTTTTGGCAGTTAATAAAGTAGACAATTCGATGCGAGAAAAAGACGCCATCGAGTTTTATAATTTAGGATTAGGAGAATATTTTACTATCGCCAGTATTAGCGGTAGCGGAACGGGAGAACTTTTAGATAAATTGGTAGAAGTGTTACCTGAACTTCCAGAAACATCAGAGGAAGAAGAAGCGTTACCAAGATTTTGTGTTGTGGGTCGTCCAAACGCAGGAAAATCATCTTTTATCAATGCCTTGATTGGTGAAGATAGATATATTGTTACCGATATTGCTGGAACAACACGCGATTCTATTGATACAAGATACAATCGTTTTGGGTTTGAATTTAATCTTGTAGATACAGCTGGAATTCGGAGAAAAGCGAAGGTAAAAGAAGATTTAGAATTTTATTCGGTGATGCGTTCCGTTCGTGCGATTGAACATTCAGATGTTTGTATTTTATTGATTGATGCGACGCGTGGTTTTGAAGGTCAAGATCAAAGTATCTTTTGGCTTGCCGAAAAAAATAGAAAAGGAGTAATTATTTTAGTCAACAAATGGGATTTAGTCGAAAAAGATACCATGTCAACACGCGACTACGAGAATAAAATTCGCGAAGAGTTGCAACCTTTTACTGACGTGCCCATTATTTTTATATCCACATTGACTAAACAACGTTTATTAAAAGCATTAGAAGAAACGGTAAAAGTTTTTGAAAATAGAAAACAACGAATTTCAACTTCAAAATTCAATGATTTTATGTTGAAATTAATTGAAGCCTATCCACCGCCAGCATTAAAAGGTAAGTATGTGAAAATTAAATACTGCATGCAATTACCCACACCAACACCTCAGTTTGTGTTTTTTGCCAATTTACCACAGTACGTGAAAGAACCCTACAAACGTTTTCTAGAAAATAAAATTCGCGAAAACTGGGATTTTTCGGGTGTTCCAATCGACATTTATATCAGAGAAAAATAAAAGTAAACTACTTGTTTTTCTTCGGATTGTCTTCGTACCAATCGTTAAAAACTTTTTTGGTAGTATACTTTTCTGTCAAGGTTTTGTAGACAGTAAGGATAATCAATCCGTTTCCTGCAATAAAAAGTGACATCAGCAAGGCATAGTTTGCGGCAAACTGACATAAAACAATATAAAGCACTAAAAACACGGTAGTAAAAATGATGTATTTCATAACATTAATTTTTTTCAAAGATAATGTTTAGTCATTTTAAAATAATGTTAAACAAAATATTATTTTAATAACAAAGTAATAATGTCAGAAAAAACACGTTCTTACTTTTGAATTTCAATCAAATTATACACTTTTTATTATTTATTTTATGCCAAGATGTTTAACTGTTGTTTGCCTATTATTTTGTAGTTCTTTTCTTTTTTCTCAAAACTCCGTCAATTTGAAAGGAAAAATTGTCGACCCAACTACCAAATTACCTATCGAATCTGCCACTGTTTATCTAACTTCGGTTAAAGATTCTTCGGTTGTAGATTACACTATCACCAATAAACTAGGAATGTTTTCCATAAAAGTTAGGAAAAACAGCAATCCCGTTAATCTTAAAATTTCATACATCAGTTATCAAGATTATATTATTCTAGTAGATGATTTTTCGGCGGATAAAGATTTTGGCACATTGGAACTGAAAGAAATGACTAACGAATTGAAAGAGGTTGTCATTAAATCGGAAATTCCGCCTATTCGAATTAAAAAAGATACGCTCGAGTTCAATGCATCCTCTTTCAAAGTTGGTGCCGATGCTAATGTGGAAGCTTTGCTGAAACAATTGCCAGGTGTAGAAATAACGCCCGAAGGAAAAATCACCGTGAACGGTAAAGAAGTAAACAATATACTTGTCAATGGAAAACCATTTTTTGGGAAAGATGGAAAAATTGCTACTCAAAATCTTCCTGCGGAAATCATAGAGAAAGTGCAAGTAGTTGATACAAAAACTAAAGCCGAAGAAATATCAGGCGATGCTGCTGGTTCAGAAGAAAAAACCATTAATTTGACTATCCAAGAAGATAAAAACAAAGGGTTTTTCGGAAAAATAATGGGTGGATATGGTTCGCAAGATCGATACGAGTCGAGTTTATTGCTCAATTATTTTAAAGGAGAACAGAAAATTAGTGTTTTGGCTTCTTCTAACAATATTAATTCGATAGGTTTTTCGATGGATGAAATTTTTGACAATATGGGTGGTGGTCGAAATACTTCTATCTATGTTGATGATGACTCGGGTTCTTTCGGCATTAACAATATGTCGTTTGGTGGCGGCAATCGCGGAATTACGCGTTCTAATTTGATAGGAGTTAATTATCAAGATAAATTTTTTAAAAAATTTGACCAAAGTGGCAGCTATTATTTTACTAATGCCGAAACTGAAAATGTGAATAGAACGGAGCGCATAAATCTACTGCCTCAAGGAAAAACCTTCACAAACTCTACCGCAAATACATTGAATACTAGCAACGGGCATAATTTAAATTTGGATTTTGAAGTAAAGATAGACTCGTTATCAACGATATATTTTAATCCTCGTTTTCAAAATAGCATTACAAAAAATAGATCATCGCGCAATCAAATTACCACAAATGAGCTTTTTGAAGAATTAAATAGAAGTGTGAATACTGATTTTAGCGATAATGAAAATTCAAATTTTGAAATAGATGCCAGTTACAGCAAAAGATTTAAAAAGAAAAACCGCGGACTTTCGTTAAATTTAGAATCGAAGATTACAAAAAACGATAACTTTTTAAATACTAATTCGGCTACGCTTTTTGCTGATGCTACGCCAGACGATATCAGAAATCAAAATCAGTTGAATACCGGAACCAATAATTTTGTGAAACTTGAAGCTCGATTTGGTGAACCCTTAACCGATTCACTGCGATTAAGTTTGACTTCAGAGGTTACCATTCGAAAAGTGACTGACCAGTTGGCTACATTTGATTTTAATTTAGGAACAAATGAATATGACGATTTTAACGATTTTCAGTCTAATACTACTGGTTCACGAGCTACTACTTTTTTCCCATCGACAGGTTTAATTTTGAGTAAATCAAAAACTAATGGACGAATCAATTTTGGTCCCGAATTCATCACTTTTAATGCCAATTCAAACTATTTAGGCGTAAATACCGATAGAAATAAAAATTATGTTTTTCCAAGAGTAAAAGGATACATCAGTCATACTATCGGAAAATCGAAATCGATTTATTCTTTTTATGATTATGGCGTAGAATTACCACAAGCCAACCAAGTTTTACCAGTAGAAAATCTGTCCAATCCGTTGAGCACTTTAATTGGAAATGACGAGTTAAAGCCCACTCAAAGACACAATCTTTACTTTAGTTTCAATAATTATGATTATCAATCTCGCTCGGGATATTATATCTTTTCAGGTTTTAATTTGAGTAATAATGCAGTGGTTTCTTCCACCGTGTTTGATGCAAATTTTAAAGCTACCACTACCTTTCAAAATGTAGATGTGACACATAATTCCTATTTTGGAGTGAATTGGAATAAATCGTTCAAAAAAGAAAAACGTACATTAAGTTTTAGTTCAGGAATAAATGTGAACTATAGCTTTGAACAAGGATTGACAAATGCCGTTTTGTTTGAGTCTCGTGGCTTACAACTCAATCCTAGAGTAAATCTAACCTGGAGTATTGATGAGTTAATCACCATTGCGCCAAGTTATCGCTATACTTATTTTAAAACCGACTTTAAGAATTATGTCATTGATAATGCCATTAATTTTTTACACAATGCCAAGCTCGAAATTACCTCTTATTTTCCGAAGAAATTTGTAATTGGTTCCGATTTTGGATATACCTATAATTCCAATATTGCTGATGGTTTTCAGAAAGATTTTTATTTATGGAATGTGAGTTTGGGTTATAACTTTTTTAAAGACCAATTGTTAGCAAAAGTGAAAGTGTATGATGTTTTAAATCAAAATTTGAACAACACTCGAACCATAACACCGACGGCTATTATCGATGCTGAAAATATTGTTTTACAGCGTTATGTCATGTTTTCTTTAACCTATAAAATGGAAAAGTTTGCTGGGAAAAAGAAGAATGACAATATGATGTTTATGGAATAAAAAGAGGATTGAAATGAAATACTTATCTTTACTTTGATTTACTACACTTGTTACTTAAAATTTCCATAGCAGGGTAGTAATTCAACTGGAAAGCTTTCTTCAAGTCTTTGCAATAATCACCTTCTATTTTGAAGTTGATGCAATAAACAGCTCTGTTGTAATAACTTTCACCATTTTCTGGATTTAGTTCAATCACTTTGTTAAAATCAAGAATAGCATCTTTGTTTTTTAATTGAGCTCTTAAAACCGCTCTGTTCTGATAAGCGTCAATAAAATTAGTCTTAATTTTAATTGCACTATCGAAATCATTAATGGCAAGTTCAAATTTTGATGAGATTTTATAAAGTATTGCTCGATTAAAGTAGGCTACAGAATTATCAGGGCTCAAAACAATGCATTTTGAATAATCTTCTATCGCACCTTTATAATCCTCAATTAGAGATTTTGTATAAGCTCTGTTGAAATAGGCTTTGGATGATTTGTCATTTAAAGAAATACATTTTGTGTAATCTTCAATGGAATTTGTGTAGTCTTTAAGTTTTTCTTTGAGAATTCCTCTACTAAAATAGGCTTCAAATTTATCAGGATTTAATTCGATTGCTTTATCATAATCCTCCAATGCGCCTTCATAATCTTTAAGGTTGTACTTGGTATAACCTCTAAAATAATAATTATTAGCTGATGGATCAGTTTTTATTAAATCAGTATAGTAAATAACATCTTTTTCAAAATCTATTTCTTGACAAAAAGATGCAACTCCAAACAAAAACAATTTTATACAAAATAGATACTTTATCACAAATACACTTATTAATTTTACCAACTTCCACTTGCACCACCACCAGAAAATCCACCACCGCCAAATCCGCCACCGAATCCACCGCCACCAGAAGAACCGCCGCCAAATCCACCACCACCAGAGGAACCAAATCCACGACCAAGACTGCTCAAAAGGATAATATCGGCTAAATCCATTCCGCCACCTCTGTTTCCAGAGTTGCCACCGCCATTTTTCTTGCTATTGGCAATGATAATTATAATTACAATAAAAATAACTATTAACGGGATGATTGGGAATTTACCATCTTTTTTATTCTTTTTTGGTTCAGCTTTATATTTTCCTTTTATAACATTGATGATTGCGTCAACACCTTTGTCTAAACCTTTATAATAACTGCCCGCCTTAAATTCAGGAACAATTTCATAATCGATAATTTGTCCGCAAGTTGCAGCAATAAGTTTGTCTTCTAATCCGTATCCTGGACGAATACTAATTTTTCTGTCTTCTTTTGAAACTAGTATGAAAACACCATTGTCTTTTTCGGCATCACCAATTCCCCATTTTTGTGCCCAATTTGTAGAAACTACATCAATACTTTCGCCTTTTAGGTTCAAAATTGTTGCAACAACAATTTGTGTTGAAGTACTATCTGAATAGCGTATTAGTTTTTCTTCTAATTGTTTTTTTTCTTGGGAACTCAATACACTGGCATAATCATAAACTGAAGTTTGCTGTTTTGGAATTTCCGGAATAGTAAATTGGGAAAAAGCAGGCAAAAAATTGAATAGTGCAAAAACCAAAAGGAGTTTCAATATTCCTTTGTACTTCGTAATTTGTACTTCGTACTTCATAATTTATCCTTTTGATATTTCGTTTGAAAGTTCGTTGGTGTCACCATCTTCATATGGAAAGTATTTTTGAAGTTGTTCACTAGCTCGTAAAACACCATCAATGAGTCCTTGCTTGTAGTTTCCTTCTTTAAAATGGTTGACCATAACATCACGTGTGCAGTCCCAAAAATCAGCGGGTACAGCGTCGTTTATACCTTTATCACCACAAATTACAAATGCATGATTGGTAACTGCCAAATAAATCAAAACCCCATTCTTCAATTCGGTTTCATCCATTTTTAATAAATGGAAGACTTCCTTTGCTCGATCAAACGTGGCAAGGGAAGTCTCTTTTTCTATATGTATTCTAATTTCGCCAGAAGTATTTTTTTCAGCCACGCGAATAGCTTCAACAATTTCTTGTTCTTCTTCTTGGGTAAGAAAATTTTCTACTTTTGACATCGCTTTATACTAGAATTTTACTTCAACAGGTTTGTTTGCGCCATCTACAGATTTAAAGAAAGGCTTCTCAGGGTAGCTTAGAAACCAGCTTTGGGGGATTGCCAAAACATAGCTATTATAATCTTGTACAGCCTCATTAAAGCGGGTTCTCGCTGTTAAAATTTGGTTTTCAGTACTAGCCAATTCTCTTTGTAAATCTAGAAAATTTTGATTTGCCTTTAATTCAGGATAACGCTCAACAGATACTAACAACTTCGATAATGAAGAAGAAACTCCCGATTGAGCCGAATTAAAAGCAGCTAATTGTTCTGGAGTTACATTGGTTGGGTCAACAGTTATAGAAGTTGCTTTTGCTCTGGCTTCAATAACAGCAGTCAATGTGCTTTTTTCAAAATCAGCAGCACCTTTTACAGTGTTTACTAAGTTGCCAATTAAGTCATTTCTTCTTTGGTAAGTTGTTTCTACATTCCCCCATTCTTTATTTACGGCTTGATTTTTTTTCAAACCAGTATTATTAATACCAATTACCCAAAAAGCAACGATTAAGATTAATCCAATTCCAATAATCCAAGGTAAAAATTTTTTAAAATCCATTTTTGTTCAATTTAAAGTTTATTATTAGTTTTTAAGTTTGCTTGATTGTTACAACTGATTTTTTATAGCAGTCAGTTGTGCTTTTACTGCTTCTAATTTATTGATGATTTCAAATTTATCTAACGTCTTTTTCTGACCTTCTTTCAAATGCGTTTTTGCGCCTTCAAGCGTAAATCCACGTTCTTTAACCAAGTGATAAATCAATTGCAGATTTTTCACATCTTCGGGTGTAAACATTCGATTGCCTTTTGCGTTTTTCTTCGGTTTTAAAATATCAAACTCTTTGTCCCAAAAACGAATTAGCGATGCATTTACATCAAATGCTTTGGCCACTTCGCCAATGCTGTAATATCTTTTTCCTTCTGTTAATTCTATCTGCATAGTTGTTGCTTTTTAAAAACTGTTAACTGTGACTGAAAACTGCACACTCTAGTCCAACGACTGATTTTCCTGATTTGCCATTTTTGAAATAACGATGTATTCAGCAGCCGAAATATTTCCATAATAAAAATTAATAGGATTAACAGGCTTTCCATCTTTATGCACTTCATAATGCAAATGTGGCGCTTCACTTCGACCTGTGCTACCAACATAACCAATTATATCGCCACGTTTCACCCGTTGTCCTGGTCTACATTTGTATTTGCTCAAATGACCATAAAGCGTTTCATAGCCATAGCCGTGTTGAATAACAATATGATTTCCATAGCCAGAAACAGTGTTATCCGCTCGTTTAACTACGCCATCGCCTGTTGCAAAAATGGGCGTTCCAGTTGGTGCTGTAAAATCCATGCCTTGATGCATTTTTCTAGCTTTAGTAAACGGATCACTCCGATAACCAAAACCCGAAGCCATCCGTTTCAACTGCTCATTTTTTACGGGTTGAATAGCAGGAATAGCAGCCAATAATTTGTTTTTATCCTTCGCTAATTTCAATATTTCATCCAGCGATTTCGACTGAATAGCTAACTGTTTCGATACAATATCAACACGTTTGGAAGTATTAATCACCAATTCTGAATTATCAAATCCTTCCAGTTCTTTATATCGATTTACGCCACCAAAACCTGCTTTTCGCTGTTCTGCTGGAATAGGCGAAGTGTTAAAATAAGCTCTATAAATACTATTATCTCTATCCTCAACTTCGGCTAAAACTACTTCGACTTCCTCTATTTTTTTATTCAAAATAGCATATCGCAATTTCATGGTTTCAATTTCGCGCGCCTGCAATCTGTCCTTCGGCGTTTCAAGATAGGATGTGTTTAACAACGCCACAAAACACAAAAAACCAAACAATCCAGATGAAAGCAAGAACAAAGCAACATAACCCACTTTTTTAGAGAGTTTAGGTTTTATTTTTCGGTAAGCCAAACTTTCGGTATCGAAATAATACTTTACTTTTTTCGCCATCTTTTAATTTATACTATTTTTGTTCGAGTTTTAAAAACAATGGTTATACGAACAAATTTAACAAATGTTTCAATTTAATCTGAACTTGTTTCAAATTCTTTCGTAAATCGTTTGAAGGAGCAAAGCGTTTGGGCATTTTCAATAAACCATATTCCTGCTTTTCGCAGTATCTTTTTGTCACATCGAGCGCAGTATAATAGCGGTCTATCCAAAGACAAAAAGGATACTTGCTTCAATCAGGGCTAAACGACAAACCATTTTTTTAAAACATCAGTTTTCAATTATAAACTTGAAACTTTAAACCTGAAACTAGTAAACAATGAAATCACAAGACATTCGTAAAGCCTATCTCAATTTCTTTGAATCAAAAGGACATTTAATCGTCCCATCGGCGCCAATCGTGCTCAAAGACGATCCAACCTTGATGTTTAACAACTCTGGAATGGCACAATTCAAAGAATATTTTTTAGGAAACGGAACCCCAAAAAGTCCTAGAATAGCCGATACCCAAAAATGTCTTCGTGTTTCAGGAAAACACAACGATTTAGAAGATGTAGGTTTTGATACCTATCATCATACTATGTTTGAAATGTTGGGAAACTGGTCGTTTGGTGATTATTTTAAGAAAGAAGCTCTAGATTGGGCTTGGGAATTTCTAACCGAAGTCTTGAAGTTAGACAAAGACCGGTTATACGTTTCAGTTTTTGAAGGAAATCCTGCCGAAAATGTGCCGTTTGACCAAGAAGCATTCGATATTTGGAAAAAGTATGTTCCCGAGGATAGAATTATTTTAGGAAATAAAAAAGACAACTTTTGGGAAATGGGCGATCAAGGTCCGTGTGGTCCGTGTTCCGAAATTCATATCGATTTAAGAACCGAGGCTGAAAGAGTTGCAGTTTCAGGAAGAAGTTTAGTCAATGCCGATCATCCACAAGTGGTGGAAATTTGGAACAATGTTTTCATGGAATTCAACCGAAAAGCTGATGGAAGTTTAGAAAAATTACCGGCGCAGCACGTTGATACCGGAATGGGTTTTGAGCGGTTGTGTATGGCAATGCAAAATGTAACTTCCAATTATGACACCGATGTTTTTACACCTTTAATTGAAAAAGTAGAGCAAATTACAGGATATAAATATTTAGATAATACTGTCACTCCGAGCGCAGTCGAGGAGAAAACTAACATTGCCATTCGTGTAATTGTTGACCATGTTCGTGCCGTTGCCTTTGCAATTGCTGACGGACAATTACCATCCAATACTGGTGCGGGTTATGTAATTCGCAGAATTTTACGTCGCGCCATTCGTTATGGATTTACATTTTTGAACACCAAAGAACCTTTTATCAATAAATTGGTGGAAGTTTTAGCAAACCAAATGGGCGAATTTTTCCCGGAAATTAAATCGCAACAACAATTGGTTACCAACGTAATACGTGAAGAAGAAGCTTCGTTTTTGAGAACATTAGATCAAGGGTTACAATTGTTGGATAAAGTGGTTGCCGAAACATCAGGAAAAGAAGTTTCGGGTGCCAAAGTTTTTGAATTATACGATACCTTCGGATTTCCAAAAGATTTAACAGCGTTAATTCTAAAAGAAAAAGGATATACCTATAACGAAGCCGATTTTGAAGCAGAATTGCAAAAACAAAAAGCCCGTTCACGCGCAGCTTCAGAAGTTTCAACCGAAGATTGGTCGGTTTTAATTCCAGGAAATGTAGAAACATTTGTTGGTTATGACCAAGCCGAAAACGAAGTTAAAATCACTCGTATTCGTAAAGTAGATTCTAAAAAAGATGGAATTTTATACCAAATCGTTTTAGACAACACACCTTTTTATCCAGAAGGTGGCGGACAAGTGGGTGACAAAGGAACGTTGATTTCTGCTAACGAAGCCATTGATATTATTGATACGAAAAAAGAAAACAACTTAATATTGCATTTTGCAAAACAACTTCCAGAAAATATCGAAGCGAGTTTTGTGGCCAAAGTAAACACCGATTTAAGAACATCGACTTCTAAAAATCATTCGGCTACACATTTGATGCATTTGGCTTTGAGGACTATTTTAGGAACACATGTGGAGCAAAAAGGTTCGTTGGTGAATCCAAATTATTTGCGTTTCGACTTTTCACATTTTTCTAAAGTTTCTGATGAAGAATTGCGTCAAGTAGAAGCAAGTGTTAATGCTCAAATCGAAGCGCAATTGCAATTAATAGAACACAGAAATATTCCAATTAAAGAAGCTTTAGATAAAGGCGCAATGGCCTTGTTTGGGGAAAAATATGGCGATAATGTGCGCATGATTGAATTTGGCGAAAGCAAAGAACTTTGCGGAGGAATTCACGTAAAAAACACAGCAGATATTTGGCATTTCAAAATCATTTCTGAAAGCGCCATTGCCGCAGGAATTCGTCGTATCGAAGCCATTACTGGTGACGCGGTGAAAAATTTCTACAAAAATCAAGAAAGTATTTTGGCAGAAATCGCAGCAGCTTTGAAAAATCCGCAAGATGTTTTAAAATCGGTTGCTTCATTGCAAGATGATAATGCGAAATTTAAAAAGCAGATTGAACAGTTGGTGAAAGAAAAAGTAGAAGGATTGAAAAATGCTTTTGTAGCCGATTTTCAGGATGTAAATGGAATTCACTTTTTGGCTAAACGAGTAGATTTGTCAATGAGTGCGACGAAAGATTTGGCTCATGCGATTGGTACTTCTAAACCAAATGCCTTCGTCTTTTTAGCTTCTGTTGAAGATAACACGCCCAATATTCATTGCTATATTTCGAAAGAATTAGTTGCAGAAAAAGGATTAAATGCCGGAAATATAATTCGTGAACTAGGAAAATACATCGACGGGAATGGTGGAGGACAACCGTTCTTTGCTTCTGGTAAAGGGAAGAATGTTGCCGGAATTAAAGAGTCGCTAGAAAGAGCACTTGATTTTATAAAATAACTTTTTTTAAAGCCTTTATAAATCCCTTTAATCTATCGATTAAGGGGATTTTTTGTATCGACAAACGGTTCAAAAGCGTTCAAAATTTGCCGAATAACAGATTTATTGACCAAATATCGAAATTTTTTTTGCGTTAAGCAGTAGTGGTTTACTTTTGGATTGTTAAGAAATACACCCCAGTAAATCTGCACTATAAACCTAAAATGCTATAATGAGAAAAGTTTTCTTTCTTTTATTACCTGTTTTCCTTTTTATGCTAACAGTTACGTCTTGTTCTAGCGACAATGATGGACCAAATGTAGTTTTATTAAGTAAAGTAACAGGAGTTAGTTTGGGTCAGCAATCCGTTCATACATTTTCTTACAATGGGACAAAATTGACAAAAGTGGCTTTTGAAATTGAAGCGCAGACAGATGGAAGTGGTTATGATAAATACTTTTACACTGGTGACTTAATTACTCAAATCAAACGTTTTAATGCTTTAAATCAAAATACAACGACTACGGTTTTTACCTATGATGTCAACAAGAGATTAACTCAAGTTGTAAAAGTAGAACCAAGCCTAAATTATGGTTTTAGAACGGTTTACGCCTACAACTCAGATGGAAGCGTTACTGCTACAGGATTTAGCGGAACCGTCGACGCTCAAAATACAATTTCTGATACTTCAGAAAAATTTTATTTCCAAAATGGCGAGGTAAGTCAAAAAGACTTTTTTTCAAATTCATTTTCATCAAGCGTAATTTACAGTTATGATACAGCAAATCATCCGATGCGGAATGTGACAGGTTTAGACGCTATCAAATTGTATGCATTTATTGCAAATGGTTTATTTGGTTATGAGCACAACATGATTCAGCAAAACACCTACCTAACTTCGGGTGTTATGGACAGTCAAGTGGCATTTACCATAAATTATAACTCAAACAATTATCCAGTTGAAATGTTTTCCACCATGCGTTCAAATGGATCTTATCAGTATAGTTTTCAATATTTCAAATAAATAAAAATCAAACACTATTTCCCGAAAACCCTTTCCACTGTCAAGGAAAGGGTTTTCAATTTTTAAATAGAATGCCATATATTTGTTTATAAATAAAAAAGCGATGCAGTTTACTACCAAAGTTCCCATAGCATTTTCAAAAAAGCCTATTAATTATCAATCCAAGATAGTGTTATTAGGCTCCTGTTTTGCAGAAAATATGGGGGAAAAGTTGGCGTACTTCAAATTTCAGAATACCGTCAATCCGTTTGGAATTATCTTTAATCCAGTTTCTATTGAAAAGCTTTTGGAAAGAGTTGTAAACCAAAAGCCCTTTACCGAACAAGATATTTTCTTTCACAACGAACTTTGGCATTGCTATGAAGTACATTCTGAATTATCAAATCCAAATAAAGAGGAATTCTTAAAAATTTTAAATCAAGTAACGCAACAAGTCCATAATCAGTTAATTGAAGCCACACATACCATAATTACTTACGGAACCGCTTGGGTTTACCGATTGAAATCTGCTCAAGAAGTTGTGGCCAATTGTCATAAAATGCCTCAGAGTCTATTTGACAAAGAAATTCTCTCAGTAGAAACAATTCAGCAATCCATTCAAAGTACAATTGATTTAGTTCAAAAAATTAATCCCAATTGTCATTTTATTTTTACCGTTTCACCTGTGCGACACATCAAAGATGGTTTTGTAGAAAACCAAAGAAGTAAAGCACATTTAATTACTTCGTTACAGTTTTTGCTGAATGCTGAACACTGGAAACTGAACACTGATTACTTTCCTTCCTACGAAATCATGATGGACGAACTGCGAGACTATCGTTTTTATGCGGAAGATATGTTACATCCAAACCAGACGGCAATTAATTATATCTGGCAGTGCTTTACTGAAACTACTATTTCTACCGAAAGTCATTCGATTATGAATGAAGTCGAGACTATTCAAAAAGGACTAGCTCATCGACCTTTTAATTCGGAAACTACCTCTCATAAATTATTTTTGCAATCACTAAACAGTAAGATTATCAAATTACAGGAGAAGTTTTTTCATATTCAATTTTAAATTATTACTTCTCTTTATAGCTCGTTATAGCTCTTTTTCTTTTAGTCCGTTAACTAAAATACAATTGTAATGATGAACTTAATAAAAGATGTACTGCTTTTAGTAAAAAGATATAGGACTTTCATTATAAAGATGTACTTCTTTTAGTTAAAAGATGTATATCTTTTTATATATTTGTAAAGACTAGTAGAAAATGTAACCCTAATAACTTTATTTATATGTCTGTACAATTTAAAATGATCCCTAAGAAGAACAGTTTAGTGTCGCCACCAGAAGTTAATTATTATCCATGCGCTGTTAGTAAAGGCGAGGTTAATCTTAATAATTTGGCCAAAATTATTTCAAGTAGATGTACTATTAGTCGTCCCGATTGCTATGGTGTAATAATGGCTTTGAGCGAGGTTATTGGTGAAGCATTATCTGATGGAAAAATTGTTAGAATAGATAGTTTAGGTACCTTTCAACTGAATTTGTTGGGTACTCCGGCAGCAACTGCAGACGCTATAGGAAAATCGAATATCAAAGGTGCCAAAATAAATTATAAGCCATCTAGAGAGTTGAAAAGTAAGATGAATAAAATTACGTACAAAAGAATACGTTAGATTTTGAAAATTAATCAATCTATATACTTACTTGATTAAAACATAGAAATCCAATACAATTCGTTAAATAGCACTTTTACAGTAAGCTTTTGGGATTACTATTTTTTACAATTTACTTGCTAAACCTTGCCATCCACCACCATTGATTACTTCAATACCATTTGATTTCAAAATAGAAGCCGCTTGAGCACTTCGCATCCCGCTGGCACAACAAACGATTACTGGCTTGTTTGCTTTTTTTATAGTGTCAATTTGATTGCCGATAGTATTTAGTGGAATGTTTTTTGAACCTTTGATATGACCACCTTGAAATTCTCCTGTGGTTCTTACGTCAATGATAACAGCACCTTTTTTTACAAAATCCTGAATGCTTTCTGATTTACTTCCTAATCCTAACATGCTTAATAGTCCCATAATTAATTATTTTTTTAACAAAAGTAATTAGGTGTCAATAAGTATGCAGTAACAAAAGTTACATATGTTTTAAATTGTTGCTTTTTCTAAAAATAATTCTAATCCACCCGAAATTAAATGAGCCACTTCAGGACGATTTTGTTTTACTTTTTCAAGATGATTGAGTATTTTTCCAAGGAAATCATGATTGTTATCTCTTACTGCTAATTCGGCAATTTCAACAGCAAGCAACCAATCGTTTGGATGGTTTGCACTCACGGCTGAAAACGCTTCTTTTAAGGTTATTTGAGCCGATTTTCCTTCGCGAATAGTTCGGATATTTTGGTATAGTCTTTCTAATTCCTCTCTTTGTTCCGATTTTTTGGCCTTGATGGTGTGACTTGAGGGTATGTGATTTATCATATCAAAACTATTCACGTCAGCTGGACCGGAATAAGCAGAAATCACTTTTTTACCTACAACCATATCATAGATTCCCCATTCAGGTTGAAAAAGTATTTTATCCTTGTGAGTAACGGTGCAGTTTTTAAACTTAATTAATAAAATCTCACCTTGAAGATTTCTTGAACCCGTAATGATTTCACCCGTAACAATAATATCGCCTTCAAACTCTAAAGTTACTTTTTCGGCTTCATAAATGTCGTAGGCTCTCAAATCTCGCGGGCTCATATCTTCTATGGCCAAATTTATACCTTTTAATTTTCCAATTGGCGAACCAAAACCTTCAACATGATACTGTGTTCCATGGCCAACCAATTCTTTTTCTCTATAGGACAGTGCTGTTTTTCCCGTAGTTTGAACATATACTGGTTTGCCTTCGTGTTCAATTACGTTGGTAAACAATCCTGAAATTTGAATTCCAGTACTCAATTCTATAGTTCCTATCGCGTTGGATTTAATTAATTTTTTTATTCCCGATAATCCTCCAGTTCTTAATGCCATAGTGTTGGCAAACTCTTCTAAAACTAGGCTTAAATGAGCAAAATCAGGAGTTACATATAGTTGAGGTTGTGGTTTGGTAATGTCAAAGCTTTGGTTTGAAGCCGAAATATCATAGGGTATTTTCTCCACATTATCGGTCATACACCAAGCACTTTCACCAATAGACGAGAGTAATCCCGCACCATATATTTTAGGATTATCAATTGTTCCGATTAAACCATATTCTACAGTCCACCAATGTAAATTACGAATACGAGACATTTCAGAAAGTTCACCCATGTTGTTTTGAAGAAAGTCTACCTGTGCTTCCGCTTTTTTAATTATCTCTTCTGGTGTATCTTCAGCTTCTTTTAGAATCGATAACAATCTGATAGCTTCGTAAAGTTCATAATCTCGCGCCGAAGAAATGGCTTTACACCCAATTTCACCAAAACGGCGCAAATATTCTGCATATTCTGGATTAGCAATAATTGGGGCATGACCTGCGCCTTCATGAATAATATCGGGTGCTGGAGTATATTCTATATGTTCCAATTGACGAATATCTGATGCAATTACTAAAACATTGTAAGCCTGAAATTCCATAAAAGCATTGGGAGGAATAAAACCATCAACAGCAACTGCAGCCCAACCAATTTCTTTCAGAATTCGGTTCATGCCATACATGTTTGGAATGTTGTCAATTTCTAAACCGGTTTTTTTTAAACCATCTAGGTAAGAATTGTGGGCAACTTTAGAAAGATAATCCACGTTTTTACGCATTACATAACGCCACACCGCTTGATTTATTGGTGTGTAATCTGAGTAATCTTGCGGTTTAATAAACTGTTTTAAATGCTTTGGTAATCTATCTATCAAAGGGTTGCTCTCAAAATTTGCCTCCATAAATCTAAAATTGTTGTGTTGGTAAATTTACAAATCTTAGCAGTATAAAGTGTGATAAAAATCATAAAAAAAACCGTAACAAACAAGTTACGGTTTAAATACTTTAGAAACAATTTAATTCAAGTCTAGATTAAACTGCTTACTGTTACTTAACACTGCCTACTTTTTCTGCGGCGGATATTGTTGCAGAATTTTAGTTACAAATTCTTTAATAAGTTCCTCTTTTTTATCTCGGTCTTTTGTTAAAACGCCAATTCCTTCTCCTTGCCAAATCAGTTCTTTTTTTCTCGCGTCAATTAAATCAATAAATAATGTGCCCTCAACATACCTATTTATGGCAGTATTTCCACCCCACATCCATGGATCCCAACCCCAACCCCAACCCATATTGAACTGGTTTACGTCAACTTGTTCTCTTTCTTTGGTGAAAAAATTGATGAGCAAATCGGGGTTTTCACTTTTGATAAAGCCTTTTGCTGTTAAAACTTCATCAATAGAATTTAAAATTCTTCTTTTATCTAAATCGGATATTTCAACTTTATCTATGCCAGCTTTATAAAAAGCAAAAGTTTTATAGGGAGTAAAATCTACTTTTTTATCATAATCGGAGTACACTTTTATAGAGCTACAGGATGAAAATAGCGCTACGAAAAACGAAAGAAGAAATAGCTTTTTCAT
The DNA here is from genome assembly GCF_038739835.1 of Flavobacterium aureirubrum. Classification (NCBI taxonomy): domain Bacteria; kingdom Pseudomonadati; phylum Bacteroidota; class Flavobacteriia; order Flavobacteriales; family Flavobacteriaceae; genus Flavobacterium; species Flavobacterium aureirubrum. The sequence continues at coordinate 260,699 of NZ_JBCGDO010000001.1, read as the reverse complement.
GGTTATAAAATTTAGATTAAAATAGCGAATCATCTACTATGTTTGGGATGGTAACTTTTAATAAAGGTTGCGTCTCCATAGCTCTTTTTATTGCAAAAATGGCTCCTTCATTTCTTGCCCAACTTCTTCTGGAAATTCCGTTATTCACATCCCAGAAAAGCATTGACTCTAAACGTTTTGACGCTTCTGCAGATCCATCAAGAACCATACCAAATCCACCATTGATTACTTCGCCCCAACCAACACCGCCACCATTGTGAATAGATACCCAAGTGGCACCACGGAAACTGTCTCCGATTACGTTTTGGATGGCCATATCGGCAGTAAAACGAGAACCATCATAGATATTAGATGTTTCTCTGTAAGGTGAATCGGTTCCGGAAACGTCGTGGTGATCGCGACCTAAAATTATGTATCCAATTTCGCCACGTGCAATGGCTTGATTGAACGCTTCTGCAATTTTGATTCTTCCTTCAGAGTCGGCATAAAGAATTCTTGCTTGAGAACCAACGACTAATTGGTTTTCTTGCGCACCTTTGATCCATTGAATGTTATCTGCCATTTGCTGTTGGATTTCTTCGGGAGAATTTTTCATCATTTCTTCCAATACATCGCAGGCAATTTTATCGGTTTTCGCTAAATCTTCGGGATTTCCTGAGGCACAAACCCATCTGAAAGGTCCAAAACCGTAATCGAAGCACATTGGTCCCATAATATCTTGAACGTAACTGTTGTATTTGAAATCGATGTGATTTTCTGCAAAAACATCGGCTCCGGCTCGAGAAGCTTCTAATAAAAAGGCATTTCCGTAATCGAAGAAATACGTTCCTTTTGCTGTATGTTTATTGATGGCTGTCGCATGACGGCGTAATGTTTTTTGAACTTCTTCCTTAAATTTATCAGGATTATTAGCCATTAAATCATTGGATTCTTCGAAAGTAAATCCAATTGGATAATAACCTCCAGCCCAAGGATTGTGGAGCGAAGTTTGATCGGAACCTAAATCGATATGCAGATTTTCTTGATCAAAACGTTCCCAAACGTCGACTACATTTCCTAAATAAGCAATGGAAACGACTTCGTTATTTTCTAGAGCTTTTTTAACTCTCGGAACTAATTCGTCAATATCTTCAATCACTTCATTAATCCAACCTTGTGAATGACGAATGTGTGTAATTTTCGGATTTACTTCGGCGCAAACGGTAATGCAACCTGCAATATTTCCAGCTTTTGGTTGCGCGCCAGACATTCCTCCAAGTCCTGAAGTGACAAACAATCCACCTTTTGGAGATTTTTTTATTTTTCTAAATCCGTTTAAAACAGTGATTGTAGTTCCGTGAACGATTCCTTGCGGACCAATGTACATATAGCTTCCAGCGGTCATTTGTCCATATTGTGAAACGCCCAGGGCATTCATCTTTTCCCAATCGTCAGGTTTTGAATAATTTGGGATAACCATTCCGTTAGTTACTACAACTCGCGGCGCTTCTTTGTGCGAAGGAAATAGTCCCATAGGATGACCGGAATACATAGCTAAGGTTTGCTCATCGGTCATTTCTGCCAAATATTTCATGGTTAATAGGTATTGTGCCCAGTTTTGAAAAACGGCTCCATTACCGCCATAGGTAATTAATTCGTGCGGATGTTGTGCCACGGCATAATCCAAATTGTTTTGAATCATGAGCATGATGGCTTTGGCTTGTTCGGATTTTCCAGGATATTCTGAAATTGGACGTGCATACATTTTGTAATCAGGACGCAAACGGTACATGTAAATTCTTCCGTAGGTTTCTAATTCGGCTCTAAATTCAGGAAGTAATTCGGCATGATGTTTTGGTTCAAAATAGCGTAAAGCATTTTTTAAGGCTAATTTTTTTTCCTCTTCTGAAAGTATTTCTTTTCGCTTTGGTGCATGATTTATTTCAACTTCATAAGGTTTTGGGTTCGGTAGAACCGCTGGAATTCCTTGTAGTATTTGTTCTTGAAAAGTCATTTTAATTGTATGTTGTACTATTTTATATTTTTTTAATGGAATACCGCTACTGAATACCGATTACTTTTTTATTGTTCCTGTTTTTTTATCATATCCATAGGGACAATGTCGGCAGCCACTTTTACAACAATAGCCACGTTTCAAGTGATATTTTTCAGTAAAACAACGGTAGCCTTCGGGTGTTAGATAAAAATCTTCACCTTCAATTAATTTATTTTCGTTATTTTGGTCATTCATATTACAAATTTATAGACTTTATCAAAAAATGGTGTTAATCATTTCAAAATATTTAGTTCCGAAAGGATATAAAGGTATTACTATTTTTCCATTTGTAATTTTGGCACACCCGAATTTGAAGAATAATAAAGTAATTTTGAACCATGAAAGAATTCATATTCGGCAGCAGTTAGAGTTGTTAATCATTCCTTTTATTATCTGGTATGGTTTGGAGTTTTTAGTTCGTTTTTTTCAATATGGAAATTTGAAATTAGCCTACATTAATATTTCTTTTGAGCGAGAAGCTTATGCAAATGAAAAAAATCTAAACTTTTTGAAGAATAGATTTTTTCTTAATCATTTTAAATTTATTAAAAAATAATTATTTTTTGTTTAAGTTTATTTTTCTACTTTTACAATTGTCAAAATTATTTCAAAATGAGGAAGTTACAGTTTATTTTTATTTTTATTTTTCTAATTACCTGTAAATTACAAGCTCAACTTTATGTGAGTAATAATAGCTACGTTTTTAATAGAGACAGCTTCGTTTATGTAACAGGTAACGTAGAACTTAATGGTACAAATAGTAACTTTTATTTGCGAAATCAAGGGCAACTGCTTCAAGGTGCTACAGGTTCGTCTTCAAACCGAGGAACAGGAAGATTGTCTGTTTTTCAAGAAGGGACTGTAAATAATTTTGCTTATAATTATTGGTGTTCGCCAGTTGGAAACGCATCAACATCTATTGGAAATGAACCTTTTGGTATAACAATGTTACATGTTCCTACTACAAATGTTGCTTCAACACCAGCGACAATGTCAGGTTCATTTAATGGCGTTTCTGGTTCGGGTTCATTATCTATTGCAACCTATTGGATATGGAGATTTTTGTCTTCAACAAATTATGCGCAATGGGTGCATTCACAAGCCAATACAGATATACAAGCTGGGCAAGGATTTACCATGAAAGGAACAAGTGGGTCTGATGCCACAAATGTAGGTGAAGTAGCGGTTAATAACCCCGGAAGTGCACAGCGTTATGACTTTAGAGGAAAGCCCAACGATGGTAATATAACGATAAATGTAGGGTTGAATAGTTTTACTTTAACAGGAAATCCATACAGCTCAGCAATTGATTTAAATGCTTTTTTGACCGATCCGTTGAACGCTGCAATTGACGGTACAGCACTTTTTTGGGAGCACGATAAAACTGTGAATTCTCACAATATTGCTCAATATAGAGGTGGATATGGTACTTACAATGGTTCTACAAGTGTTTATACGCCCGCCACTTTTTATACTTATGATTTAGCGGGAATTCAAGGTTCTGCTTTTAGCAGTCCTAATAATATATATCAAAGAAGATTTTCTCCAATTGGGCAAGGTTTTATGGTAAGAGGTGCGGCTAATGGTACAGTGCAAATGCGAAATTCCTATCGCCTTTATATCAGGGAAGGTGTAGCAAACAACTCACAATTTGAAAGAAGCTCGAATGAAGTTCAAACGGCAGATCATGGTTTTTTTGATGATATTCCAAATGTTGCAGGTATCGATTACACGCAAATAAGCAAAGCGCCAACACCACATTTTATTGTAAATACATCACTGAATAATTTAGCAGTGAGACAAATTGCAGTTTGTTTTCTTCCAAATGCTATTGACGGAGTTGATTTAGCTGACTCAAAGTTCCCAGCAGCCGAAGCTGATATTATAGCAGACATGTATTTGGTTTTAAACAATGAACTTTATGTTCACTCAACGACTAGTTTTGATGAAAATAAAAGATTTCCAATTGGTTTTAAAAATGCAACTAATGGTATGTTTACTTTTACCATTAAAGTAAATGAATTTGTAAATTTTGACGTTGATAATGTCTATTTATACGATAACAACACAGGTATTTATCATGATATAAAAAATGCTAGTTTTGATATTAATTTGCCAACAGGATTACACAATAACCGTTTTGAGATTACTTTCAAAAATTCAAATTTGAGTGCTAATGATGATGTTAAATCCAATCTAATGATTACTCAAAACAACACCAATCAAATGGTTACAGTTCACAATCCTAATTTATTAGAAATTAAATCGGTGACACTTTATGACTTGACTGGTAAACAAATTTTTGACAAACAAAGATTAGGTTCTCAAAACAGCTATCAATTTTCTACAAGTGGTTTAGCAGAATCTGTTTATTTAGTTGAAGTATTTACAGCGGATAACAAAAAAAGGGTTCAAAAAATAATTATTTCTTCCAACTAATTTTCAATTCTAAAAGTGAATTAAATCAATTTTTAGCATATTAAAATGATGCATATCGTACTTTTGCAAAAAGTTTATTTTTGAAAAGTTATAATCAAAAAATTCAACTAGAGCATCCTAATTACTCTCTATTTATTAAGAGAGAGGATGAAATACATCCTTTTATTTCCGGAAATAAATATAGGAAATTAAAATACAATATTCTTCGAGCAAAGGCGGAAAACAAAGAAACTTTGTTGACTTTTGGTGGCGCATTTTCCAATCATATTTTAGCAGTGGCAGCTGTAGGTAAGGAATTTGGATTTAAGACTATTGGTGTTATAAGAGGCGAAGAGTTGTGTGACAAAATTGCGGACAATCCAACACTCCATAAAGCGCAAGATTTCGGAATGATTTTTGAATTTGTTTCAAGAGAAAATTACAACGATAAAATCAAACCAGAATTTATAACTAGATTAGAAGAAAAGTTTGGAAATTTTTATTTGTTGCCCGAAGGCGGCACAAATGAACTAGCCATCCAAGGTTGTGAAGAGATTTTAATTAATGCCGACACGGAATTTGACTTTGTTTGCTGTTCTGTAGGAACTGGAGGCACTATCTCTGGCATAATAAATTGTTCAAAACCTAGTCAACAAGTTTTGGGATTTCCAGCATTAAAAGGTGATTTTCTAACAGAAGATATTCGTAAATTTGCAAAAAATAGTAATTGGAAATTAATAACTGATTACCATTTTGGAGGTTATGCAAAAGTTACTGAGGAATTAATAGTTTTTATAAATGAATTTAATCAGAAATATAAAATACCATTAGACCCAATTTACACTGGAAAAATGGTTTTTGGTGTTATGGATTTAATAGAAAAAAATTGGTTTCCTGATAATTCAAAAATATTATTATTACATACTGGCGGATTGCAAGGAATTGCTGGAATGAACAATTTATTAAAACAAAAAAACCAAATTGAAATTAACATCAATGTTTAAGCATTTTTTATTATTATTTATCCTCATTTTTGTTTCATCATGTGGAACCAATAATGCTGTGGTGCGAACTTCAAAACCTGATCCAAGAAAGTCTGGAACTCCAGTAGTACAAGCGACTAGAAAACCAATTTATAAACCTACAAGTCAAAAGAAACCTAATGTAGAACCCCAAAAACTACCAGTATCAGTTTCAAATCAGGATAATTCATCTATCGTATTAGAAGCGACAACCAGAGTAAAAGTTACTACTCAAATGGTGTTAGCTTATATTGAAAAATATAAAGAAGTTGCCAAAGATAACATGGTTAAAACAGGAATTCCTTCAAGCATAACTCTTGGTCAAGCTATATTAGAGTCGGGAGCAGGAACTGGTCCGTTGAGTGTACAAGCCAACAATCATTTTGGTATCAAATGTCATAAAGAATGGACGGGCGAAAGTATTAGATATACCGATGATGCCGAAAATGAGTGTTTCAGAAAGTATAGTGATCCTGCTGACTCTTTTCGCGACCATTCCTATTTTTTAACAAGTAGACCACGATATTCTTCACTTTTTCAGTTAGGAAATGACGATTACGTTGCTTGGGCAAGAGGTTTGAAGGCTGCAGGTTATGCCACAGATCCTAAGTATCCAGAAAAATTAATTGGACTGATAGAACGCTATCAATTAGGTAAATATGATGCGGAAGTTTTGCAAAAAGAGTATAATCCGATAGTTAATTCACAGCCTATTGCTTATGATAGTAAAACTGAAGTATATACCGTAGTCAAAGGGGATACGCTCTATTCTATCTCAAAAAAGTTCAATATTTCCATTGAAGAATTAAAAAAGAAAAATAATTTAACAGATACTACTTTATCACTAGGCCAAAGCCTACTAGTTAAATAATATAATCTCATTTTAAAAAACACATTTTAGATATGATTTATCAAAGGAGCAGTCAGTTATTTATTGAAGCAGAAGAAGTTATTCCAGGTGGTGTCAATTCACCAGTTAGGGCATTTAAAGGCGTTGGTGGAACCCCAGTTTTTGCAAAAAGTGCCAAAGGTGCTTATGTTTATGATGAAGATAATAATCGATTAATTGATTACATTAACTCATGGGGACCAATGATTTTAGGTCATGCCTATCAACCAGTCGTTGATGCTGTAATTAATAGAGCTAAAAATGGAACTTCATTTGGAATGCCAACAGAATTAGAAACTAAAATAGCTTCTTTGGCAATTTCGATGGTTCCTAACATTGACAAAATTCGTTTTGTGAATTCAGGAACTGAAGCTTGCATGAGTGCTATTCGATTGGCACGTGGATATGCGAACAGAGATAAAATTATCAAGTTTGCAGGTTGTTATCATGGTCATTCCGACTCGTTTTTAATTCAAGCTGGAAGTGGCGCGAGTACATTTGGAACACCGAACAGTCCAGGAGTAACGCAAGGAACTGCAAAAGATACTTTACTAGCCAATTATAATGATCTGGAAAGTGTCAAAGCGTTATTTGATGCCAATAAAAATGAAATTGCTGCCATCATAATTGAACCGGTTGCTGGAAATATGGGTTGTGTTCCACCTAAACCTGGGTTTTTGCAAGCATTACGCGAACTTTGTGATGCAAATGATAGTTTGTTGATTTTTGATGAAGTGATGACTGGTTTTCGTCTAGCCAAAGGTGGCGTTCAAGAGTTGTATAATGTCAATGCAGATATTGTTTGTTTTGGAAAAGTGATAGGTGGTGGTTTGCCTGTAGGAGCATTTGCTTCGCGCCACGAAATTATGAATTATTTAGCTCCAGTTGGACCTGTTTATCAAGCAGGAACTTTATCGGGAAATCCTTTAGCTATGGCCGCAGGATTGGCTATGCTTGAAGTATTGAATAACGACAAGGAAGTATTTACCCGGTTGGACGAAAAAACTTCTTATTTAGAGAATGGTATTAGAAAAGCACTTGAAGATAATAATATTATTTTTACAATTAACAGGGTGGGTTCCATGATTTCTGTGCACTTTGACGAAAATCCAGTTGTAGATTTCGAAACGGCCAAAAATGGCGATAATGAAACCTTTAAAAAATTCTTTCACGGATTATTGCATGAGGGAATTTATATTGCTCCTTCGGCTTATGAGTCATGGTTTATAACAGATGCTTTGACTTATGAAGATTTAGACTTTACTATCAACGCCATCGTTAAAGTAGCGAAAACTTTATAAAAAAAGTCTCGATAGATATCGAGACTTTTTTATTGATGGTATAACAGAATTTAATTTATTAATTTCTTGAACAAATCTGGATTTTTCTCTAATTTTTCAATTTGATTTCCATCTAGTGTAGCTTTGATCTTAGCTTCAATTACTCTAGATAATTCCTGCTTTCTTTCAGCAGTAATTGATTTATCTTCTAAAATAGTGTGTTTTTGAATAAATAGTCTAGCGAAATCAGCATTTTGAGTGTCACTTAATCCTAATAACTCTGTTAACATTGCAGCTTCTTTAGTTCCTTTTTCTTTAGAAGTTGGTTCGTATTTGTCTTGAGCATTTGCATTGATTGAAAACGCAAGTATCAAAGTTAAAATAGCTACTAATTTTTTCATTGTAATAAATTTTAGTTTATAAATAATTTCAAATCTACCTTATTTTAATTAGAATGCAAAATTTATTTTTTAATTTCTACAAATCAGATGTAAATTATCTGTTTAATCCTCTTTTTTGAGAGACTCTTTCTTTTATTTTTTCTCTGTTTTCCTCTCTCATTTTATCCCATTTGGCAAATTGTTCAGCAGATAATATTTTCTTCATCTCTCCTCTTTTAGCAATACTATCTTTTTGGATTTCAGCTCTTTTTTTTGCTTTAAATGCATCCATTTCAGCCTTTGCTTTTTCTCTTTTCTCGATTTCTTTTATTACAATTACTTTTACTTCACTAGTTTGTTTTTCGTTCAAGTTTAATTCTTTTGTCAATCTTTTTACTTGAAGTTCCACTTTCTCATCTGAGGATAGCGAAGCATATTTGCCACCCATAGGTTTTTTCGTTCCTCTTTCTTGTGCGATTGCTGCTATTCCAACAGCTAGAAATAGAATTACTACTAATTTTTTCATGATTGTATTATTTAAGTTTATTTAGTAATTGGACTAAACTAAAATAAAAAGGTTTAATCCGCTAAGTAACTTTTTAAAAATAAAAAAAGCCGTTATCTTATTCAATTCAAAACAACAGTTTTGTTTTCGCCTTCAACTGTTACTTTAATCAATCCGTGTTTTGATAGTCCTTTCATTGCGGCATCCCATTTTTTGCCGCTTAAGAGTGATTTTTCTTTTAGTTGCAATAATTGTTGATTGTTTTCCGCTTTTAGCAACCCAATGATTACTTTTTCATCTTCGGTTATATCCAACTGCTTTTTCTCTGGTCGCATTTGCGGGAAGAAAAGCACTTCTTGAATAGAAGCGTTATTGGTTAAGAACATAATGAGCCGATCCATTCCAATTCCTAAACCTGATGTTGGTGGCATTCCATATTCTAGTGCTCTTAAAAAATCGTTATCTATAAACTGAGTGGCTTCATCATCACCACGCTCTGCTAATTTTAGTTGCGCTTCAAACCGCTCGCGTTGATCAATTGGGTCGTTTAATTCAGAGTAGGCATTGGCAATTTCCTTTCCGCAAACCATTAACTCGAAACGTTCGGTCAATTCAGGATTGTCTCTATGTTCTTTACACAGCGGTGACATTTCTTTGGGATAATCTGTAATGAAGGTTGGTTGGATAAAGTTAGCTTCACATTTTGCTCCAAAAATCTCATCGATTAATTTTCCTTTGCCCATTGTTTCGTCTACTTCAATTCCCATTCCTCTTGCTGCTGCAAATAATTCGGCTTCATTTTTTCCTGAAATATCAAAACCAGTAAATTGCTTGATAGCATCTGTCATTGTAATGCGAGCATAAGGTGCTTTGAAGTTGACTTTATGTTCTCCAAATGTTGCTTCGGTTGTTCCGTTTACTTCATTGGCACAGTATTCCAGTAAGTTTTCGGTGAACTCCATCATCCAATTGTAATCTTTGTAGGCCACATAAATTTCCATGGCTGTAAATTCTGGATTATGTGTTCTGTCCATTCCTTCGTTACGGAAATTTTTTGAAAACTCATATACACCATCAAAACCACCTACAATTAATCTTTTTAGGTATAACTCGTTAGCAATTCTTAAATATAATGGAATATCTAAGGCATTGTGATGCGTTATAAACGGACGCGCCGCAGCTCCACCCGCAATAGATTGTAATACTGGAGTTTCTACTTCCATATAACCTGCAGTGTTAAAAAAGTTACGCATGGCAGTGAATAATTTGGTTCTTTTGATAAACACTTCTTTCACTTGTGGATTTACTACCAAATCTACATAACGCATACGGTAGCGCAATTCGGCATCATTAAAAGCATCATAAACATTACCTTCTTCATCTTTCTTTGGCAATGGTAATGGACGTAATGTTTTGCTTAAAAAAGTAAATTTATCTACTCTTACTGATTTTTCCCCTACTTTGGTTAAAAATAATTCCCCTTCAATGCCAATAAAATCGCCCAAGTCGGTTAATTTTCTGAAAACTTGAGTGTACAATGTTTTGTCCTCACCAGGGCAAAGCACATCACGGTTAAAATACAATTGAATTCTTCCTTCGCTATCTTGTAACTCTACAAAAGAAGCTTTCCCCATGTCGCGATCACTCATCATACGACCTGCAATAATCACTTTCTTTCCTTCTTCAAAGCTTTCCTTAACTTGTTTTGATGTATGGTCAACGGGAAATAAATCCGCAGGATAAGGGTTAATGCCTAATTCGCGTAATGCGTTTAGTTTTTGTCTTCTTATGATTTCTTGTTCCGAAAGTTGCATAGTATTGTATTTAAGCGTGCAAAGATAGGTTTTAGTTTAAAAGTTTAAAAGTTTTTGTACGATGGTTGCTGCTTTTTAGTAAATCATTTTTACCTTTTTAATACATCATCCATACCTTATGCATACTTCTGACATACATTAGCCATACACTCGGCATATATAACTCATACACTAGCCATACACTAACTTCATTTTTTACAAACTGTTGTTACTGTAGTTATGATTTTGCTTTAAAGTTTATAACTTTGCGTCGCTACTCTTTTATTTATGAATAAGAAAATCCAACTGCAAGATTTAGGAAATAAAGATTATAAAGATACATGGGATTATCAGGAAGAATTATTTAAAGCAATTGTTGATTTAAAAATTCAGAATAGGAGAGAAGGTACTACTGTTGATACGCCGAATTATTTTCTTTTTGTGGAACATCCGCATGTATATACTTTGGGGAAAAGTGGTGATATGACTAATATGTTGCTTTCTGAAAAACAATTGGAAGCTAAACGTGCTACTTTTTATAAAATAAATCGTGGTGGTGATATTACATACCATGGTCCAGGTCAAATTGTTGGTTATCCTATTTTGGATTTAGAAAATTTTTTTACCGATATTCACAAGTATTTAAGGTTTCTAGAAGAAGTGATAATACTTACTTTAGCGGAATATGGCCTTCATGCCGCACGAAGCGCAGGAGAAACTGGAGTTTGGCTTGGTGTTGGTACGCCTTTTGCTCGAAAAATTTGTGCGATGGGAGTTCGAGCGTCTCGTTGGGTAACGATGCATGGTTTTGCTTTGAATGTTAATGCTGATTTGGGCTACTTCGACAATATCATTCCTTGCGGAATAAAAGGGAAAGCGGTTACTTCGCTGCATGTTGAACTTGGACGACCTATTGATGAAAATGAAGTGAAAGAAAAAATTCGCACCCATTTTTCAGAATTATTTGAAGCTGAATTTTATTCTTAACCTCGAAGAGCACAAAGGAATCTCAAAGTTCACAAAGTTTTTAATTTTTTACCATAAAAGAAATTTAAGGTTATTTAAGGTTGGAACTTGAGAGGTACTTTTTTTGTGTAGCGTTAACTTTATGGTTAAATATCAAGTTTTAACTGTTCGGGTAATAATCTAAAAGACATTCTGTGGTATTTGCAAACACCGTATTTTCTTATGGCTTCCCGGTGTTCTTCTGTTGGATAGCCTTTGTTCTTTTTCCAATTATACATTGGGTATTCCTCGTGTATTTGATTCATGTACTCATCACGATAGGTTTTTGCTAAAACAGAAGCTGCTGCAATGCTCATAAATTTACTATCACCTTTTATAATAGTTGAAAAAGGAATATTGTTAATAGTTTTGAACCGGTTGCCATCAACAATGATATAATTAGGTGTGGGCTTCAATTTTGCAATACTTTCTTGCATAGCTTTTATGGATGCATTTAAAATATTGATTTCGTCAATAATGGTATGACTTATATGACTAACCGAAAAGCATAACGCATTGTTTTCTATGACAGGTCTTATTTGTTCCCTCATTTTTTCAGAAAGTTGTTTGGAGTCATTTAAGATGCTTAGTTTAAAATCATCTGGAAGTAACACGGCGGCAGCTGTTACTGGACCAGCGAGGCATCCTCTACCAGCTTCGTCTGTACCACATTCATATTGGTAAATTGAAAATTTATTTTGTAGCATATATTATTGAAAGGATTATTTTTTTTGTTAAAATTAAAAAAATACGCAACCTAATAAAGTTTTTTGTATCAATAGTTTAAGTTAGGCAAATATTACCAAAACATTATCACACCTTTATTATATTCAAAAATTTAGTTGTTAATATTTGGTTAATTAAGAAATAATTAAGAAGTTTGCATAATAACTAACTCAAAAAAAAATAATATGAGATCGAAGTTCAAATGGATTTTTACGCTTTTGTTAGCGTTTTCAATGCAGTTTTCGTTTGCACAAGAGAAAACTGTGACGGGAGTTGTTTCTGATAAAACAGGACCAATACCTGGTGCTAACGTTGTTGTTAAAGGAACAACTCGTAGTACACAAACAGACTTTGATGGTAAATTTTCCATCAAGGCAAAAGCAGGAGAGGTTTTGCTAATCTCTTTTGTGGGAATGTCAGACAAAGCAGTAACTGTGGGTGCTGCGAATAATTATTCTGTAACCTTAGCTGATGGAGTTGCTCTTGATGAAGTTGTTGTTCAGGGGTATAGAACTACAACTAAATCACGTAGTGTAATTGCTGAACAGACGGTTGACTCAAAAACTATCGAAAACCGTCCGAATGCCAATGTACTGAATACATTGCAAGGTCAGCTTGCAGGGGTGAATATTACAGCCTCTACAGGTCAGCCTGGTGCTCGTTCATCAGTAGTTATTAGAGGTATAGGTACTTTTAACGGAAATAACGATCCATTATATGTTATTGATGGTTTTCCAACAAATGCGGATAATTTTAGATCTATTAACCCTAACGATATTGAAAGTGTAACTGTTTTGAAAGACGCTTCTGCTACTTCTCAATATGGTAATAGAGGTACTAATGGTGTTATTTTAATTACTACTAAAAGACCAGCCCTTGGTGGTTCAAAAACATCTTTTAGGTATTCTTCTACCTACGGATTGGCAGTATTACAAACGCCAAAATATGATTATGCTAATACAAATGAACAATTGCGAATTGAACGTGCTTTTGGACTTGGTAGAGGTGCTGGTTTGACTGATGAAGAGATTAATGCCATAACAACAGATACTGATTGGGTTGATGTATTTTTTAGACCAGCTAATACAGTAAATCATAACTTTAGTTTTGAAACCTCTTCAGAAAATATGAGTTCATTCACCTCTATAGGGTATACTGATCAAGACGGTATATTAGATACTACAGGTTTACAAAGGTTTAATTTTAGAAATAATACTGGTGGGAAGACAGCAGATGGAAAGTTTACTTACCAAGTTGCTACTGGTTTTGGGTATTCGAAAAATAATGAAGCTACCAACCTTGGTGAAGGTGCGATTAATAGAAACTATGTACTCGGTGCGTTTTTATCATTGCCTTATTATAGTCCAGATGAATACCAAGGTTCTGTGTGGACACTTGATTTATTCAACAATACGCCTGGTCTTGAGGCAACACCTTTCATGTTGATAGACAAATTAAAGAAATATGCAAATTTAACAGAGGAAGCGCGTTTCGATGTAGCTACTGAATTCGCCTATAAGTTATCAAATGACTTTACGATTCGCACCAGATTAAATGGTTTATTGCAAACCAATAGATTTTTTCAATCTGAGTTTCCAGATTCGTTCAATGCTTTACTCTTCTCATCAACCCAGGGTATACCTACCTTCGAAGGTGGAAATTTTAATGGTTTTGAGGACATTAATAACAGGAGAGAATTTAATTTCAACAATTTGTACCAGTTAGAGTATAATAAGCAATTCGGAAAGCACAAAATTAACGCATCTTTAAATTACGAATATAATCACGCGAGAATTAATACTGATAATCAGAGACAAAGAGGTTTAGACCCTATTTTCTTCGTGCCAAATACTGGAGCTGGCTATGTTGCTGATAACGCTGCAAACGATTTTTATGGTCCTGTTGCTAGTGCTTCCAATATTAGAACTGATTTGTTGTCTTATTTTGCTTTAGTTGATTATGATTTTGACGGTAAATATGGTATATCCGGTACAATAAGAAGAGATGGTTCTTCGAGATTTGCTGCTCAATACCGATGGGGTAACTTCTGGTCTGTTGGTGCTAGATGGAATCTTGATAAAGAGGCTTTTATGGATAACGTTAACTTTATAGATGTATTGAAACTTAGAGCTTCAATTGGTACTACTGGTAACCAGCGTATTGTAGATGGTACCGCTTTTGCTGGTGTTCAGCCTCCTCTTTTCATTGACTCTTTTGCTTTAGGGAATAATGCTTATAATGGTCAGCAGGGGTATAATTTTAATTTTGCTTTTCCACGCACACAGTGGGAAACCACAGAGCAATTTAATATTGGTCTTGATTTTGATATGTTTAAAAAATTAAGAGGTAGCATTGAATTTTACAACAGAACAACAGTTGATAGTTACATTAGTATCCCAACCTCTGCTTCGTTTGGTACAGATACTGTAAGAGGAAATTCTGATGCCGATCTTACAAATCGTGGTTTGGAATTGAATTTAGCTTACGATTTAGTGAAAAATGACAACCTCCAGTTTACAGTTCGTTTAAATGGTTCTTACAATAAAAATTCTGTTGATGGAATATTAACAAATAATGGGCGTATCGTTACTACTGATACTGCTGGCTATACCTTCATAACTCAAAACGGTGGTAGTTTGCAAGAAGCCTTTGTCTATGATTATATTGGAGTTAATCCTGCTAATGGTAATTTACTTTTTGCTGATGTAAATGGTAATCCAACTGAAAACCCTACATCTGTTGATAGAAAAGCGACTGGTAAGAATTTTATTCCTACTTATCAAGGTGGTTTTGGCTTTGATTTTGAATACAAAGGATTTTTTGCTTCAACAACCTTTACTTATGTTTTAGATACATGGAGGTTTGATCAAGATGAAGAGAATTTGTTTGATGTTGCAAACATAGGTCAGTTTGTAAATAGTAGTCAGATGTTGAACGCTTGGACTCCAACAAATACTAATACTAATGTGCCTTCTTTGGATGCTACAAATTTGCCTGCTACTGGTGATTCAGATCGTTTTTTAAGAGATGCTTCTTATTTAAGATTAAGAAATGCACAAGTAGGTTACAGATTGCCTTCTAAATATTTAAGTAAAACGTTTATTAGTTCTCTTGCATTTACTCTACAAGGTGAAAATTTATTTACAGTGACTAAGTGGAAAGGCTTTGATGCTGAAAGTAATAGAACTTCTGACTTCTATCAGTATCCTACACCAAGAATTTATACTTTCGGAATTGATGTTAAATTTTAAAAAAAAAAAATATGAAAAAAATTATTAGTTATTTTTTCTTCGGTTTTGTGATTGTATCATGTAACGAAGATGTGCTTGATCCTTTCTTACCTGGTGTAGCATTTGAAGAACAAGCAACAAGAACTGCTGCAGATTTAAATAGAATCTTGAATAACGCTCAAAATGTGTTGACAAACAGAGATGAGTATACCTTTACTTCTATATTTACAGACGAGGCAGCGCCGGGTGCTAATAATGGCGGTCAAGGTGTCGCTGGAACTGATGCTTACTATTTGTTTTTTGTTGTTCCAACATCTGCTTCACCAGACGTGATTTGGCAAAGAAATTACAATGCTATGGCTAGAGTAAATTTAGTTTTAGAGAACGTTGAAAAAGTTGCCACTAATTTCCCTGCTGATGCTGATTTGGTGAAAAGAATTGAAGCTCAAGCTAAAATTTTGAGAGCTTTAGCGCATCTAAAGATTATAGCTTATTTTTCTACAGATATGACAAATGATGCGGCATTAGCTGGTATCTTAGCTAATCGTACGTTTTTGTTCGATGAGAAACCACCGCGTGCTACTGTAGGTGAACTTTATGAGCTTATACATAGTGATTTAGATGATGCAATTGACTTGTATACAAACAACACTTTACCCGCTGTGACAAATAATTCTTTATTTCCAACGCTTAATTTAGCAAGGGCTTTGAAGGCTAGAGCGTATGCGTACAAAAAGGATTATGTAAATGCGGAGATTTGGGCTGATCAGGTTATCAATAACTCTGGTATTACTTTATCTACAAGAGCACAGTTGCCTTCTGTTTTCCATTCGCATACTTCTGCTCCTACTTTAGAGGTAATTTATAAGTTTGCTAGAACTAATGTACAAAATGCACAAGGCTCTAATTTACATAATGGATGGGTTTCGGTTGCAAATGCTAGAAATGGTTCTCCTTTTTACGAGGTTTCAAGGTCGTTGTATAATTTTTTAAATAATGCGCCTGGTTCAGATGGAAGAAGAGATCTAATTGTTAGACCCGCTGGTGGGACTGCAGGCTCATTGATTGACCCTAATTATGCTACTTCGCCAACGGTAAGGTCATCGGATATTTTAGTACCATTTAAGCACGGTGGTGCTGGTGCACAAACTGCAAATAATGGATTTAATCCTGCGTTTATTCAGGTAAGATTATCTGAGATGTTTTTAATTAAAGCAGAATGTCGCGCTGCTGCTTCAGATTTTACAGGAGTGGCTGTAGCGTTAAAAACTATTACAGATAGAAGGTTCACAACGCCTCCAGCTCAGTTGGTATTAACGTCTGCGCAACAAGCATGGAAGGCAATATTAGATGAGAGAAGAAAAGAGTTAGCGTTTGAAGGTCATCGTTTTATTGATCTTAAGAGGTTATATGTTGAGGCTGGTGTGAATAGCTTTGATCGTGATCCAGCGGATTATGCTCCATCAGGGTTAAATTTCCCAGGTGGAAATCCTTCTTTCTTTGAATTTGCTGGTAACTTCAAGTGGGCTTTGCCAATTCCTCAGTCACAAATAAATGCTGATGCGAGTTTTCCACAAAATCCTGGATATTAATTTTGAAATAAACTTTTTTAAAAAAGCTATCGTATTGATAGCTTTTTTTTTTGCTGTCATTTTTATATATTTGTTCAGTTTACAATAAATACTATTTTTGCTATGAAAAATTTTTTATTACTTTTCTTTTTATCTTTTTCTTGTTTTGCTCAAACTATTGTAGAACGTGAAAGGATTAAATCATACTATGATTTTGGTAAGATTGCTGAATTATACAGTAAAGCGGAGTCGTTTTATTCTGTGCAAAAACAGCTCATTAAGCAATATAAAGAGAATAACTTTTTTATAGAAAGCGAGAATAATTCTTTGCAATTTATTGATAATGGTTCTCCTTTGTTTTTTTCAGTTAATAATCAAGGTTCTGCAATTTCTTTAGGAATAAACCGATTGTACCCTGGCGGTGGTTTAGGTTTGAATCTTACTGGTGCTGGAATGTTAGCTGGTGTTTGGGATGGTGGATTAGTTAGGGAGTCTCATCAAGAATTGTCGGGCGGTAAAGTTATTTACGGCGGTGATGTTAATTCTAATCTCAGCGACCATTCTACTCATGTTACTGGAACAATTATAGCGCGAGGTGTAAGTCCTATAAGAAGAGGTATGGCGTATAATGCTAATGCAATTACTTACAGCTTTACTGATGATTATTTAGAAATGCTAACATTTGGTTCAGAGGGATATTTAGTTTCAAATCATTCCTATGGGTTAATAGCCACAGGTATAACAAGCGCCCGTTTTGGTGCTTATGATTTTCTTGCAGTGCAGATGGATGAGTTAGCAAATGCCTTTCCATACTATCAAATTGTTATTGCCGCAGGCAATGACCGCAATTCATTTTCATTGCCTCAAGTTGTAAATAAGGGTGGGTATGATTTGATTTCTGGTCGAGGTGTGTCGAAAAACAGTATTGTTGTTGCTGCTGTTGAAGATGTACCAATTTATAGCGATAATTTTAGTGTTACAATGTCTGCATTTAGTAACTTTGGACCAACAGATGATGGAAGAATCAAACCAGATATTTCTTCTAAAGGTGTTGGTGTGAGCTCGTGTACTAGTTTTACAGATACATCATATGCTACTTTGCAAGGTACATCAATGGCGACTCCCGCTATAACTGGCATGATTTTATTACTACAGCAACATTATAATAATTTAAATCCTTCTAACTTTATGAGGGCTGCGACAGTTAGAGGTTTAATATGTCATTCTGCTAAAGAGTGTGGTATGAACCCAGGTCCTGATTATGAATTTGGTTGGGGTTTAGGTAATGCGGAGGAAGCAGTTAAAATTATATCAGGAAGGGGTACAACAGCTATCCTTTCCGAAGAGACTTTAAATAATGGTGAGGTGTTTACTAAGCAGATTTCTATAACAGCAACGCAAAATATAGCTGCAACTATATGTTGGACAGATCCTACCGGAGTTCCTAATGCTTCAAATGATGTAGATAATAGAACCGCTCGATTAGTAAACAACTTGGATTTAAAAATTTTAAAAGATGGGGTAACTTATTATCCTTGGAAGCTCGATTTTAATGATCCTCTAGCTCAAGCAACAAATAATTCAGACAATAACGTAGATAATGTTGAAAAGGTTGAAATTTTTAACGCACCGCCAGGTGTATATACCATCGAAGTAAAGCATAAAGGCACTTTGCAAGGAGGAGTTCAAAATTTTTCTTTAATTGCTAATGGTAATAATGCTTTAAGTTTAAATATGACTGATTTTAATAATTCAGACAAAATATTTGTTTACCCAAATCCCGTAAAAGATATTTTAAATTTTTCAATTGCCAATGAAGCAGAAGTTTCATCTATAACTATTTGTGATGTTGCAGGTAAAGAAGTTTACAGCATTGATAGAATTAGTGACATATCTTCTCTAGACATATCTTCATTAATTAATGGCGTTTATTTTATTACTTTTCAAACTGAGCAATCTATCGTTACAAAGAAATTTGTGAAATTGTAAATTTATTTTTTTTAGTTCACAAATTTGTTATTGACTAGGAATGGCTTTTATTGATTTTTTTCCAAATTGTTTTGTGTATTTTTGTGGTGTAAATTATACTAATGAGAAACATTATCATAGTTGTTTTTTTATTGACACTATCCACAGGAATATCACAAGTTCAAAATAATGGTTCCGTGCGAGACAATGCCTCAACTGATGAACCAGTAAAGATTGCACCAAAAGCCACTTTTGATCAGTATCGAGTTATTACTTTACAAAAAGACACTACTTTTGTTGATACATCGCTTACCATTAAAAAAGAGTATCAATATAACTATTTGAGAAAGGATATTTTTGGACTTTTGCCTTTTGCCAATGAAGGGCAAACTTATACTGTGCTAGACAATAGCCTTAAAAACTATACTGCATTCCCTGATATAGGATTTTCTGGTAAGCATTTTAATTATTTACAGGTTGACGATATCAATTATTTTTCTGTTGCCACGCCATTAACTGAGTTGTATTTTAAGACCGTAATGGGACAAGGCCAATCTATTGATGCGCTCGTTGCTTTAAATATTTCAGAGCGGCTAAATGTGTCTATTGCTTATAAAGGTTTGCGGTCTTTAGGAAAATATATTAACCAACTATCAAGCGCAGGTAATTTTAGATTTACAACCAGCTATCATTCTTCAAATAACAGGTATTTTTTAAATTTTCATTTTACAGGGCAAGATATACTAAACGGAGAAAATGGTGGTATAACAAATCTCGATGATTTTGAAGGCAATGATGTAACATTTCAAAATAGAGCGCGTTTAGAAGTTTATCTCACGGATGCCAGGTCTTTCATGAAGGGCAATCGTGTTTTTCTCGATCATAATTTCAAGTTTAATCGTTCAGATAATAAAAGTGCTTTAGTACTTTCGCATCAGTTTACCTATGAGAATAAGTATTATGAGTACAATCAAAGAACACTGTTTTCTCGAGTGGGTAATGAAGAAATATTACGTTTCGGAGAGGCGTTTGTGACAAGTGGTATAAACGATCAGGCACGGTACAACAAACTATACAATAAAGTGGGTGCCATTTACGACAATAGTTTACTAGGTAAGTTTCAATTTTTTGTTGAAGATTTTCGTTATAACTTTTATTATGACAAGATTTTAGTATTAGATTCCGGTGTTGTTCCCAATGCCATAAGTGGTGAAGTTAACACTATTGGCGGACAATATGAGTACAGAAAGAACAAATGGAATGGAACATTTTTGTATTCTAATTCAGTGACTAATCAATCGTTGTCAAATGTCGATGCAAAGTTAAAATACCAACTTGATGAAAAAAATTCATTTCTTTTTCAGTATCAAATGTTGAATAAAATTCCCGATCATATCTATAATTTGAGCCAAAGTAGCTACATAAATTATAATTGGTCTAATAATTTCAATAATGAAAAAATCAATATTTTAGAGGCTACAGCCAAAACACAATGGGTTGATGCCACTTTACAACTTAGCTCGTATGACGACTATTTGTATTTTAGTCAGGATGCATCTCCTGATAGAACGCAATTAATTTCGCCCAAACAATATGCTGAAACTATAAACTATGTTAGCCTGAAAGTGAGTAGGGAATTTAAATGGGGCAAATTTGCGCTCGACAATACGTTTCTTTATCAGCAAGTGGACCAAAACGATGACATCCTCAATGTGCCGCAACTACTCACGAGAAATACCCTTTACTTTTCTGATTATGTCTTCAAAAAAGCGATGTTTTTACAAACAGGATTTATATTTAATTATTTTTCAAAATATTACGTCAATGATTATAATCCTCTAATTACCGAAGCGTTTGTTCAAAACGAAGTAAAAATTGGTGATTTCCCTATGCTTGATTTTTTTATTAATGCTCGAATTCGACAAACGCGAATTTTTTTAAAAGCAGAACATTTCAATTCAGGGTTTACAGGCAATAGATACTATAACGCACCCAATTATCCCTATCGAGATTTCATGATTCGTTTCGGACTCGTGTGGAATTTTTTCCAATAGAAACAGCGCGTTCGGCGTTTCTAAGATTGGCATTTCCTGCTGTTCGTTACAATCTTTTTTAAACAAAAAAAGTTTAAAAAAGGATTTCTACTTCCATCAGGGTTATACGATAATCTATTCGATTATTTGTAAAGTTTTGAAATAGCAGTACATTTGTCCAATAGTAAACTCGCAACCCGAAACCCGCAATTTTAAAAAATGACCCGAGCTTGCGACGGTATGACACCATAAAAAAATTAAACAGGAATGAAATATGCAAAAAATATCCTTGAAACCATTGGCAATACACCATTAGTTAAACTTAACAAAGTAGTTGAAGGTATTGACGCTTTGGTATTAGCTAAAGTTGAAACCTTCAATCCTGGTAATTCTACAAAAGACAGAATGGCATTGAAAATGGTTGAAGACGCAGAAGCTGATGGACGATTAAAACCGGGCGGAACCATTATCGAAGGAACATCAGGCAACACAGGTATGGGATTAGCCTTGGCCGCAATCGTCAAAGGATACAAATGTATTTTTGTTATAACCGACAAGCAATCCAAAGAAAAAATGGATATTCTTCGAGCAGTTGGTGCCAAAGTAATTGTGTGTCCTACTGATGTTGAACCCACTGATCCACGTTCGTACTATTCTGTTTCTAAAAGATTAGGAACCGAAATCCCTAATTCATGGTATGTGAATCAATATGATAATCCAAGTAACGCTGTAGCACATTATGAGCAAACAGGTCCAGAAATTTGGGAACAAACAGATGGAAAAGTAACTCATTTTGTGGTTGGTGTTGGAACTGGTGGCACAATATCAGGCGTTGCTAAGTATTTAAAACAAAAAAATCCAAACATTAAAATTTGGGGAATTGATACCTATGGTTCTGTATTCAAAAAATACCACGAAACAGGAATTTTTGACGAAAACGAAATCTATTCTTATATCACAGAAGGAATAGGAGAAGACATTCTTCCTAAAAATGTTGACTTCTCACTTATTGATGGTTTTACAAAAGTAACTGATAAAGACGCAGCAGTTTATACCCGAAGAATTGCACTTGAAGAAGGCATATTTGTTGGTAATTCTGCTGGCGCTTGTGTGAAAGGATTACAACAATTGAAAGAGCATTTTAAACCCGAAGATGTCGTGGTTGTGTTGTTTCACGATAGTGGAAGTCGTTATGTTGGGAAAATGTTTAACGATGATTGGATGCGGGAAAGAGGATTTTTAGATGAAGAAATTACAAAAGCAGAAGACGTGATCAAGGATCATCTCGATAAGCCGTTAGCTACTGTTCGTACAGAAGAGTTGGTTTCCCATGCCATAGACAGAATGAGAAAATTAAAAATATCGCAAATTCCGGTGATTGATATTCATGGCTTTGTAGGTTCTGTAGATGAAACCGATTTATTTCAAAGTTATGTTACCGATAAAAATGTAGCCGATAAACCGATTAAAGAAGTAATGGGTAAACCATACCCAATCGTACAACGAAGTACACCTATTGAAGAAGTTTCTAAACTGTTTACTAAAGAAAATCAGGCTGTTTTAGTTGATTTGGGCAACGGAAAGCATCACATCATTACAAAGTATGATATTATAGGTTCGATAAAATAAAAGTAAAGTCTTGCAGTAGCGAGACTTTTTTTTATTCCCCAATCAAAACACCCGAAATTTTCCACGAGCTGAAACTACTACCTTCCGTTAAACCCTGTGGAATTTTAATTTGAATGGTATGATTTCCTGCCTCTAAGTTACCTAATTCAATAAATATTGGATTAGTCACCGTGCCTGGACACCAATTGGCTCTACTATAATCAGAGGAAGATAAGCCGTTTGGAAAATTTCCAGATGCTGGATTTGATAATCTATATGAACCACAATCTTGACGCCATGGAATGAAACTGAATGCTTCTTTTCCGTTTACTACAATCGTATTTTTTTTTGGTACAAATTCATCTCCATTTTCCCATCCACCGTGACCTGTGGTTATGTAACGTAACTTTACATTCTTCATCGGTTTGTCTAATTTGAAAGTCACTAATAGTCCTTTATCCGAGTTAAACATCGTTCCATATTCTTGTCCAGCCATTTCCATGATATTAGTAGTGCAAAATAGCGGTATAATTTGAGTTGGCTTTGCTTTAGTTTCTTCCTCATTATGAATAGTGATATTTGCTGATACTTTATGTCCACCTTTATCATAGTTACCAATGTTTATACCTAACCAAACTTCTTTATTGCTAAGCATGGTTCTTATTTCAGAAATATCCTGTCTGTAGTATACATTTTCTTGCCAAGTTTTGTCTTTTAATTGAAGCGAATTGTATTGTTTTACTCCAAAAGGCGTGAAAAAGCGCATTAATTCTACAATTGGATTGTAGTTTTCTGTTATAGTTACGCCTTGATATTCTTTTCCATTTCCATTAGTATAAATGGGTACCGATTTAATTCCTTTTTGTAATGCATCTAAAAAAGACAGCGGTTTTTCTGTTGGGATGATAAAAAACGACCCAGTTCTATCATAGGCATCGCCGTTGGATTGTTCAGTGATGTCTGCAAAAATTTGGCTTCCTATAGGTATTTCAGGAAATTTAATTTTCCTAACGGCGATAGTTCCGTTAGCAAATCGCAAAATGGTGTCATTTGATTTAGAAGCATCTGAAAAGTTGATGATTTGGTCTTTAAAAACAGGAATAGTAGTGAACCGACTTTTCCACAGCAGATCTTTGTATGTTAATCCGTCTACCTCTTTTGCTTCTATTTCTGTGGTTTGTAATCTTTTTATCTTTTCGACTTTCGTGGCAGCAATTATATAATTTCCGTTGCGCACCATTTCTAATACTAATCCTAGATTTTGTCCTAAAATGGTTGGCGAGCCTTTTACTTTTAATTCGTTAGTATACCATAATTCTATAGTATTTGAATTGACTACAGTTTTTGCTTTTTTACAATTGTAGCCAAGAATTTATTTTGTTTCATCGGTATATTCAAAAGTTTGTTTGCCCAGCGAAATACTGTCTACGGTATAAATAGCTTTTAAACTATTTAAGATGGCAAATTGTTTGAGAAAATTAGTGCTTCTATTGATTGTAGTGTATTCTTCAGGATAGGTGTTTTTTTTATTAGGAAGATATTCAGTAGTTAATTTTGTGTAATTTTCATCAGTGAAAATCAATATTGGATTTTGATTTTCGATCAAATTTCCGTTAGAACTTCGCAAATAAGTAATTTTAAAATGCTGCGAAAAGGTTTTTCCGTAAAGGAATATCGAGATAATTAACACTAATTTTTTCATAAAACAATTGTAAACCTCAGTAATTTCTATAAATTAGACCTATAAAATTAAAATCGTGAAAGAAGATTTTCTTCATTATGTATGGCAATATAAGAAGTTTAGCTTTTCCAACCTAAAAACGGTTTCAGGAGAATTGCTGACTGTGATAAACTGTGGGCAGTATTTACAACTTTCCGGACCTGATTTTTTTAATGCACAAATTATAATTGGTGATCAGAAGTGGGCAGGCAATGTAGAAATTCACATTAAATCTTCGGATTGGTATTTGCACCATCACGAGAAAGATGAAGCATACGACAGTGTGATACTTCATGTGGTTTGGGAACACGATACACCTATTTTTAGAAAAGATAACTCAGAATTGCCAGTTTTAGAGCTGAAGGATTATGTTTTAAAAGAAGTAGTGCGCAACTACCAAGAATTGACTTCGTCCAAGAGCTGGATTTATTGCGAAAACCAATTGGGTTCGGTTGATGAGTTTGTTATTAAAAATTGGCAAGAACGATTGTTTTTTGAACGGCTAGAGCGAAAATCACTTTCTATCGAACAACTTTTACAAGAAACAGCGAATGATTGGGAAGCAGTTCTTTTTTATATGCTGGCTAAGAATTTTGGTTTAAATACTAATGGAGAAATTTTTCTCAAGGTGGCGAAGTCTATTCCATTTGCAGTACTACGCAAAGAAAGATTTGAAGTTGAAAATTTGGAAGCATTATTTTTTGGTCGTGCTGATTTATTGCCAATGGAACCCGAAGATTTGTATGCCAAAGCATTAAAAGCCCGCTTCGATTATCTTCTTCAAAAACATCAATTAGAAACAATCTTTATTGAGCCTGTTCAGTTTTTTAAACATCGTCCGGATAACTTTCCTACGATAAGACTAGCGCAATTGGCCATGCTGTACCATAAAGAAAGTAATTTATTTTCAAAACTTATTGATACTAAAGACGTGGAACAATTTTATAAGATGTTTTCAATTTCAATATCTGACTATTGGCAAACCCATTATCAATTTGATAAAGAAAGTCCAAAAAAGAAAAAGCAATTTTCAAATTCTTTTATCGATTTATTGCTCATTAATACTATTGCGCCCATAAAGTATGCTTATGCTAAAAGCTTGGGTAAAGAAATTTCGGAGGATTTACTCGAATTATTTTATACGATTCCTGCTGAAAAAAATGCTATTATAGATAAGTTTTCGCAATTCGGATGTAAATCAAAATCGGCGTTTGACACACAATCTTTATTGACTTTAAAAAATGAATATTGTAATAAAAGCAAATGTTTGCAGTGTGCTATTGGAATTCAATTATTAAAAGTGTAATTTTATAATTAATTTCATTTTAATAAAAAGAATAGTTAATTATATATTTTAGCTTATGTCACCCATTATACAATTAAAATATTTTTTCGAAAAACACGGTTTTCATGTTTCCTCTCGATTAGCAGATAGCTTGGGTATGCGTGCTTCAGATGTTAGACTGTTTTTTATTTACATATCTTTTGTCACCGCGGGATTAGGTTTTGGGGTGTATTTAACTTTAGCTTTTTGGCTTAAATTAAAAGATTTAATTCGCGGAAAAAGAACCTCAGTTTTTGATTTATAATTTTTGAAAGTTGCGTTTTTATGCGAAACACTTTAATTCACTACACTAAAAGTCAACGAATAGAAATTTTATTGTTCTTTACTTTGCTATTTGCTCTGCAGTCGCTTTATTTTTTTATGGATTTTGGCAGTGGCGCAAATAAAAACAAGGATAAAGAATTGTGGCTTTCTCAAAAGGGGACTATTGATAGTCTGAAACTTTATAAAAGGCAATACAAACCTAAAATCTATCCATTCAATCCCAACTTTATAACGGACTTTAAAGGATATAAACTAGGAATGTCAGTAGATGAAATTGACCGATTAATAGCGTTTAGAAAACAAAACAAATTTGTCAATTCAGCTGCCGAGTTTCAAGCGGTGACTAGAGTTTCCGATTCTTTACTAAGTGTTATTTCTCCGTATTTTAAATTTCCTGAGTGGGTAAAAAATAAGAGAAATGATTTTCAATCTTTTCCAAAGAAAGATTTTTCAAAGTCAAAAATTATTACTGTTCTTGATATCAACACGGCGACTAAAGAAGATTTGATGAAAATCAATGGTATTGGGGATAAAATCTCTGACCGAATTTTGAACGAAAAAGAGAAGTATGGCAGCTTTGTTAGTATGCAACAAATGAATGATATATGGGGTTTATCGCCCGAAGTTTTGGATAAACTCAATACTCATTTTGAAGTGAAATCTATCACTGGTATAAAGAGGATAAACATTAATTCTGCTTCTATAAAAGAACTATCTCAGTTTCCTTTTTTCAGATATGCATTAGCCAAAAATATTGTCATTTATAGGAGTATGAATGGTGATATTAAAATTGAGGATTTGTCAAAAATTAAAGATTTTCCTGTTGATAAAATTAAAATTATTGCCTTATATTTGGAATTCTAAAAAATTGCTAATAAAAACAGTCTAATTTATATGAATTCAACATATTTTACAGAGGAACACGAATTGTTTAGGAAAAGCTTGCAAGATTTTTTGCAAAAAGAAGTAGTCCCACATATTGAAAAATGGGAAAAAACGGGAACTATTGAGCGCTTTATCTGGAAAAAGTTTGGCGATATGGGTTTTTTTGGGTTGAATTACCCCGAAGCCTATGGAGGTTTGAACTTAGATTTATTTTACACGGTTGTATTATTAGAAGAACTTCAAAAAATTAAATCGTCGGGTTTCGCTGCAGCTATTTGGGCACATGCCTATTTGGCTATGACACATTTAAATGCAGAAGGTGATGAGCGTATAAAGCAAGATTATTTGGCGCCAAGTATCGCAGGAGATAAAATAGGTGCGTTGTGTTTGACAGAGCCTTTTGGTGGTAGTGATTTGGCAGGTTTACGAACTACAGCAGTAAAAAAGGGTGATTGCTATGTCATTAACGGTTCAAAAACCTTTATAACAAACGGTGTATATGCTGATTATTATGTTGTTGCCGCAAAAACTAGTCCAGATTTAGGAAATAAAGGAATTAGCATTTTTTTGATGGACACCAATTTAAAAGGTGTTACAGCAACTAAGTTAGATAAACTGGGTTGGCGAGCAAGTGATACTGCTGAGATATCTTTTGACAATGTTGAAATTCCGTTAGATAACTTAATGGGAGAGGAAGGAAAAGGCTTTCCTTATATCATGCAACATTTTGCTTTGGAACGATTAATCATGGCTATCAATGCCCATGCTAGAGCTGAATATGCTATCGATTATGTGCTGCAATATATGTCGGAGCGTGAGGCTTTTGGTAAAAAAATAAACACATTCCAGGCGTTACGCCATACCATGGTTGATCATGCAACTGAAGTGGAACACTGCAAAATTTTTAATTATGCTGCTGTAGCGCGACTTAATAAAGGAGAATATGTAGTTAAAGAAGCTACCATGGCTAAATTAAAATCAACTAAAGTGGCTGATGAAGCTATTTATAATTGTTTGCAAATGCTTGGTGGTTATGGTTACATGGAAGAATATCCACTGGCGCGTTTACTACGAGATAGTCGCTTAGGACCAATTGGCGGCGGAACATCCGAAATTCTGAGAGAGATTTTATCGAAGATGATTATTGATAAACAAAATTATAAACCAGCTGTGAAATAATCTGTAGAAAGAATGTTTTAGAAGAAGGATTATAGAAAAAAGGCAAGGAGCACGAAATTCAACTTGGCTTTTTCTATTACTAATCATAAAGATTCCATTTTTCTTTTTTTCTTTATGTTTTAGTTTGATAATTCAAATTAATTATTACTTTTGCAGTCTAATTTTAAAGAAAGGAGGTCCAAAAATGTTAATTATACCAATTAAAGACGGAGAAAACATCGATAGAGCATTGAAGCGCTACAAAAGAAAATTCGATAAAACCGGAACTGTAAGACAACTTAGGTCGCGTCAAGCTTTTATAAAGCCTTCAATCGTTAGAAGAGCGCAGATTCAAAAAGCTGCTTACATTCAGAACTTGAGGGATAATATCGAAGGATAGATAAATTCCGTTTTGATATCACCGCTGTTCGTTAAAGTTTGTTAACTTTGATGTCAGCGGTTTTTTTTATGGAAAATTTTAAAACAAAGTTTTATTATTATTTGCTTCGAGAAAAGAATTATTCTATCCATACTGTCACAGCTTATGTGAGTGATATTGAATTTTTTGAAGTTTTTTTATCAAGTCAGTTTGATGATAGTAATCTGTTAACAGTAAATTATGCGCAAATCAGAGCATGGATAGTTGCAATGTCTGAAGATGCGCTTTCAAATTCTTCTATTAATCGGAAATTATCTTCTTTAAAATCGTTTTATAAATTTCTGTTAAAAACAAAGCAAATAGAGTCGAGCCCGTTTTTGAAACATAAAGCGCTCAAGTCACCCAAGATATTGCAGATACCCTTTTCGGAAAAAGAGCTGGATTTAGTTTTGAACCAAATTCATTACACAGCCGATTATGATGGAATCCGGGACAAATCAATTATTGAGTTGTTTTATACAACAGGAATAAGAAGGGCAGAGTTAATACAGTTAAAAATTCATAATGTTGATACCGAAAATAGTACTATAAAGGTACTAGGAAAAAGAAACAAAGAAAGGATTATACCACTACTTCCAGTTGTAGTACAACAGCTAAAAATGTATTTAATGGAAAGAACTCGTTTACAAGAGATTACTGATGAAGAGTATTTTTTTCTATCAGTAAAGGGTGTTAAATTGACGGATTCATTTGTGTATCGATTAATTAATTACTACTTTAGTAATGTCTCCGAAAAAGTAAAAAAAAGTCCGCATATATTGAGGCACACGTTTGCGACTCATTTACTCAATAATGGAGCAGATATAAATTCAGTTAAAGAACTGTTAGGACATTCTAGTTTGGCATCCACACAAGTTTATACTCATAGTAGTTTAGCAGAACTTAAAAAAGTTTATGGTAATGCCCATCCAAGAAATAAAAAGTAATTCTAAAAATGTTTAACCCTTAAAAATTTGAATATGAAGGTAAATGTTCATGCAGTAAATTTTACTGTCGACAGAAAATTAGTTGATTTCATTCAAGATCGACTTGGGAAATTGGAAAAATATTATGATAAATTAGTTTCGTCTGATGTTTTTTTAAAAGTAGAAAAGACAAGTGAGAAAGAAAATAAAATTGTGGAGATCAAAATTCACGTTCCAGGAGATGATTTCATAGTTAAAAAACAATGTAAAACATTTGAAGAAGGAGTAGAATTAGCTTCCGAATCGTTGGAGCGATTATTACTTAAAAGAAAGGAAAAAATCAGAACACATATATAATTTAATTTTTTTTAAAAAAATGTTTTGATTACACGATAAATATCATACATTTGCAGTCCGTTAGAAATAGCGGGCTTTTTTTATTGTGTATGCCAGCGTAGCTCAGTTGGCTAGAGCAGCTGATTTGTAATCAGCAGGTCGTGGGTTCGAGTCCCTCCGCCGGCTCTAAATAAAGGGTTTAACAATGAGAAAAGTTGGGGAGATACTCAAGCGGCCAACGAGGGCGGACTGTAAATCCGCTGACTACGTCTTCGCAGGTTCGAATCCTGCTCTCCCCACAAAATGAAGTTAATTTTTTAAAGGTTTAAATGGTTTAATTAGTAATAGACAACTTTAAACTTTTAAACAATTTTAAATAAAATTTCTCTGCCGACTTAGCTCAGGGGTAGAGTGCTTCCTTGGTAAGGAAGAGGTCACGGGTTCAATTCCCGTAGTTGGCTCAAAATTGTAAAATTTGAACACTAATATATAACTAAGATTAAAAATTAATTAAAATGGCAAAAGAAAATTTTAACCGTAACAAGCCCCATTTAAACATTGGAACGATTGGGCACGTGGATCACGGAAAAACAACTTTAACTGCAGCAATCACTAAGGTGTTATCTGATGCAGGTTACTGTCAAGCAAAATCATTTGATCAAATTGATAATGCTCCAGAAGAAAAAGAAAGAGGTATTACTATTAATACATCGCACGTTGAGTATGAAACTGCTAATCGTCACTACGCACACGTTGACTGTCCAGGTCACGCTGATTACGTAAAAAACATGGTTACAGGTGCTGCTCAAATGGATGGTGCTATCTTAGTTGTAGCTGCCACTGATGGTCCAATGCCACAAACACGTGAGCACATCCTTCTAGGTCGCCAGGTAGGTATTCCTAGAATCGTTGTATTCATGAACAAAGTGGATATGGTTGATGATGCAGAATTATTAGAATTAGTTGAAATGGAAATCAGAGACTTATTATCATTCTACGATTATGATGGTGATAATAGCCCTGTAGTTCAAGGTTCAGCTTTAGGAGGATTAAATAATGACCCAGCTTGGACGCCAAAAATTCTTGAATTGATGGAAGCTGTTGATAATTGGATTCAGGAGCCAGAAAGAGATGTTGCAAAGCCTTTCTTGATGCCAGTTGAAGACGTATTTACAATTACTGGTCGTGGAACTGTTGCTACAGGTCGTATCGAAACAGGTATTTGTAATACAGGAGATCCAGTTGAAATCATTGGTATGGGCGCTGAGAAATTAACTTCTACAGTTACAGGTATTGAAATGTTCCGTCAAATCTTAGATAGAGGTGAGGCTGGAGATAATGCAGGTATCTTATTAAGAGGTGTTGCTAAAGAAGATATCAAAAGAGGAATGGTTATTTGTAAGCCAGGATCTGTAAAGCCGCACGCTAAATTCAAGGCTGAGGTTTATATCTTGAAAAAAGAAGAAGGTGGTCGTCACACTCCATTTCACAATAACTACCGTCCACAGTTTTATGTACGTACAACTGACGTAACTGGAGTTATTACTTTACCTACAGGTGTTGAAATGGTTATGCCAGGAGACAACTTAACAATTGAAGTATCTTTATTAAGTGCAATCGCATTAAATATTGGATTACGTTTCGCTATCCGTGAAGGTGGTAGAACAGTTGGTGCAGGTCAGGTTACTGAAATTTTAGATTAATCCTTTGCGGGAAATAAATATTCCAGTGTCGTTTTTTAACGACACTGGTTTTTAATGATACGGGCGTAGTTCAAGGGTAGAATAGCGGTCTCCAAAACCGTTGATGGTGGTTCGAATCCTCCCGCCCGTGCAAAACAAACTATTTACAATGGCAAAAATTGTTAATTATATATCAGATGCATTTGAGGAATTGAAATCAAATGTAACTTGGCCTGAGTGGGCCGAAGTGCAAAAACTCACAATTACAGTAGCTGTTTTTTCGATAATTTTCGCCTTGGCAACGTGGGGCGTTGATGAGCTTTTCGCCAAATCAATTGCAGGATTTTTTAATTGGTTAAAACCATAAATTCTTTGAAATGGCTGATAATAATGTTAAAAAATGGTATGTCGTTAGAGCTGTTAGCGGTCAAGAAAATAAGGTTAAAGCTTATATCGAAACCGAAATTAATCGTCTTGGATTAGCTGATTATATTTCACAAGTTCTTGTACCAACCGAAAAGGTGGTTCAGGTTAGGGATGGAAAGAAGATAGCTAAGGATAAAGTGTATTTTCCAGGTTATGTTATGATTGAAGCTAATTTGACTGGGGAGATACCTCATATCATTAAATCAATCACAAGTGTTATTGGTTTTTTAGGAGAAGTAAAAGGTGGCGATCCTGTTCCTTTACGGTTATCTGAAGTAAATAGAATGTTAGGTAAAGTGGATGAGTTGGCTGTAAATACAGACACACAAAACATTCCTTACATAATTGGAGAAACAATAAAAGTTGTTGATGGACCTTTTAATGGTTTCAATGGAACTATTGAGAAAATCAACGAAGAAAAGCGTAAGCTAGAAGTGATGGTGAAAATTTTCGGAAGAAAAACACCGTTAGAATTAGCTTTTATGCAAGTTGAAAAAGTATAATTTGTTACACTATTATAAACCGCAATAGTCTGCTTCCACTGATTATTGCAAATTTTTAAAAACAATGGCTAAAGAGATTAGTAAGGTAGTTAAACTACAAGTTAAGGGAGGTGCTGCGAACCCATCGCCACCGGTTGGACCTGCTCTGGGAGCTGCTGGTGTTAACATCATGGAATTCTGTAAGCAATTTAATGCTAGAACCCAAGATCAACCTGGCAAAGTGTTACCGGTACAAATCACCGTGTACAAAGACAAATCATTCGATTTTGTTGTTAAAACTCCACCTGCTGCAATTCAATTATTGGATGCTGCTAAATTAAAATCTGGTTCAGGCGAGCCTAATAGAAAAAAAGTTGCAAAAGTAACTTGGGATCAAATTAAAGCAATCGCTGAAGACAAGATGGTCGATTTAAATGCATTCACGATAGAATCTGCAATGAGCATGATTGCTGGAACAGCTAGATCTATGGGTATAACTGTAACTGGAGATTCTCCTCTAAAATAAGGTAAGAAATGGCAAAATTGACAAAAAAACAAAAAGAGGCTGCTTCAAAAATTGAAAAGAACAAATTATATTCATTGAAAGACGCTTCGTCTTTATTGAAAGTGGTTGCTTCTGCAAAATTTGATGAGTCAGTAGATATTGCTGTTCGTTTAGGAGTTGATCCAAGAAAAGCAAATCAAATGGTAAGAGGTGTTGTAACACTACCACATGGTACTGGAAAAGATACTAAGGTTTTAGCTTTAGTAACTCCAGATAAAGAAGCAGAAGCGAAAGCTGCTGGCGCTGACTATGTAGGATTGGACGATTACCTTCAAAAAATTAAAGATGGTTGGACCGATGTTGATGTTATCATCACTATGCCTGCTATCATGGGTAAATTAGGTCCGTTAGGCCGTGTGTTAGGTCCGAGAGGTTTAATGCCAAACCCGAAAACTGGTACAGTAACCATGGAAATTGGTAAGGCTGTGGCAGAAGTTAAAGCGGGTAAAATCGACTTTAAAGTAGACAAGACAGGTATTGTTCATGCTGGTATCGGAAGAATTTCTTTTGAAGCTGATAAAATTGTAGACAATGCCCATGAAATTATTCAAACATTACTTAAATTGAAACCAACTGCAGCCAAAGGTACTTACATCAAGTCTATTCACTTGTCTAGTACTATGAGTCCTGCTATTGCTTTAGATCCTAAAGCAGTATAATTGGTAGTTAAACAAATTTTATTATGACAAGAGAAGAAAAATCAATCGCGATAGAAGATTTAACTGCAAAGTTGGCTGAAAGTAATATTGTATATATTGCTGATACCTCTGGGTTAGATGCTGAAACAACTTCCAACTTAAGAAGAGCTTGTTACAAAGCTGGAATTAAATTAGAAGTGGTTAAAAACACCTTGCTTGAAAAAGCAATGGAAGCTTCAAGTAATGATTATGGTGATTTATCATCTGTATTAAAAGGAAACTCTTCCATTTTTATTGCAGACATTGCAAATCAACCTGCCAAAATCATTAAGGACTTTAGAAAAAAATCAGAAAAGCCTGCTTTCAAAGGAGCATATATCAATGGTGAAATTTACATCGGAGACAATCTTTTGGATAGTTTGGCATCATTGAAATCTAAAGAAGAAGTTATTGGAGAAATCATCGGATTACTTCAATCTCCTGCTCAACGTATTATTTCTGCTTTATTAAACAATGCAGAGAAAAAAGGCGAAACAGCAGAATAATTAGAGCAGACTAAAAAAATAATAATTAAAGAACATTTTAAACGATAGAAAAAATGGCAGATTTGAAACAATTCGCAGAACAATTAGTTAACCTTACTGTAAAAGAAGTTAACGATTTAGCTACAATATTAAAAGATGAGTATGGTATCGAACCAGCTGCTGCAGCTGTAGTAGTTGCTGCTGGTGGTGCTGGTGCTGGTGAAGCTGCTGAAGAGCAAACTGAATTCACAGTAGTATTGAAAGAAGCTGGAGCTTCTAAATTAGCTGTTGTAAAAGCAGTAAAAGAATTAACTGGTCTTGGCTTAAAAGAAGCTAAAGATTTAGTTGACGGTGCACCATCAAACATCAAAGAAGGAGTTACAAAAGCAGAAGCTGAAGGTTTGAAAAAATCTTTAGAAGAAGCTGGAGCTGTAGTTGAGTTAAAATAACCCAACTCCAGTTTTAGAACTAGGTTTAGGTCTTGAGTTTAAGCACTCAGAGACCTAAACCATTTTTCGTATAATAAAATTATATATAGTTTTATTATCATAATAAGTTTAAATACGAAAAAGTTTTTAATCAATACGAAGAAAGAAAATTTGCCAAAGAACAAATTTGAATAATTTTTAAAGATGTATTGACTATAAAAAGAAAGTATAAACTAAACAGTGTTTCACACAAAAAATTACTTTTTTTTAATCAAAATTTTGTCCATTGATGATAACAAATCAGACTGAAAGATTGAATTTTGCCTCTACTAAAAACATACCACAATATCCAGATTTTTTGGATGTTCAGGTAAAATCTTTTAAAGATTTCTTCCAATTGGAAACGAAATCAGATGAGAGAGGCAACGAAGGATTATACAATACCTTCATGGAAAATTTTCCAATTACCGATACAAGAAATAACTTTGTATTAGAGTTTATCGATTATTTCGTTGATCCACCACGTTACACTATTCAAGAGTGTATAGAAAGAGGTTTGACTTATAGCGTGCCTTTAAAAGCGAGATTAAAACTATATTGTACAGATCCTGAACACGAAGATTTTGAAACTATTGTTCAAGATGTTTATCTTGGTACTATTCCTTACATGACTCCTAGCGGTACTTTTGTTATCAATG
The DNA here is from genome assembly GCF_038739835.1 of Flavobacterium aureirubrum. Classification (NCBI taxonomy): domain Bacteria; kingdom Pseudomonadati; phylum Bacteroidota; class Flavobacteriia; order Flavobacteriales; family Flavobacteriaceae; genus Flavobacterium; species Flavobacterium aureirubrum. Next base: position 225,741 of record NZ_JBCGDO010000001.1, on the reverse strand, counting down.
GCGCTGAGCGTGTGGTAGTTTCTCAATTGCATCGTTCGCCAGGAGTATTCTTTGGTCAATCGTTCCATGCCAATGGTACTAAATTGTATTCTGCCAGAGTAATTCCTTTCAAAGGTTCTTGGATAGAATTTGCTACCGATATTAATAGCGTAATGTATGCTTATATCGATAGAAAGAAAAAATTACCTGTAACTACTTTATTCCGTGCGATTGGTTTCGAAAGAGACAAGGATATCCTTGAGATTTTTGACCTTGCCGAGGAAATTAAAGTATCTAAAACAGGACTTAAAAAGTATATTGGAAGACGATTAGCTGCAAGAGTATTGAACACTTGGCATGAAGATTTCGTAGATGAAGATACTGGTGAAGTTGTTTCTATTGAACGTAACGAAATCATCCTCGATAGAGATACTATTATCGACAAAGATAATGTGGAGGAAATCATCGATTCCAATGTAAAATCTATTTTGTTGCACAAAGAAGATGCTAATCAAGGTGATTATGCCATCATTCACAATACGTTACAAAAAGATCCAACCAACTCTGAAAAAGAAGCCGTTGAGCACATCTACAGACAATTGCGTAATGCAGAACCGCCTGATGAAGAAACTGCTCGTGGCATTATAGATAAATTGTTCTTCTCTGACCAACGATACAACTTAGGTGAAGTTGGTCGTTATAGAATGAACAAAAAACTTGGTTTGGATATCCCAATGGAAAAGCAAGTCTTGACCAAAGAAGATATCATTACTATTGTAAAATATTTGATTGAATTAATCAACTCTAAAGCTGAGATTGATGATATTGATCACTTGTCAAACCGACGTGTTAGAACTGTTGGAGAACAATTATCTCAACAATTCGGGGTTGGTTTAGCTCGTATGGCTAGAACCATTCGTGAGAGAATGAACGTTAGAGATAACGAGGTGTTTACACCAATCGACTTGATTAATGCTAAAACATTATCATCGGTTATCAACTCTTTCTTTGGTACAAACCAATTGTCTCAATTTATGGATCAAACCAATCCATTGGCTGAGATTACGCACAAAAGAAGATTATCTGCCCTTGGACCAGGTGGACTTTCAAGAGAAAGAGCAGGGTTTGAGGTGCGTGACGTTCACTATACGCACTACGGAAGACTTTGTCCAATTGAAACTCCGGAAGGACCAAATATTGGATTGATTTCGTCACTTGGTGTATACGCTAAAGTTAACGGAATGGGCTTCATCGAAACTCCATATCGTAAAGTTACTAATGGTGTTGTAGATTTAAATGCTACTCCTATATACTTGAGCGCTGAGGAAGAAGAAGGAAAAATGATTGCTCAGGCTAACATTCAAATGGATGCTAAAGGAAAAATTACTGCTGATAAAGTTATTGCTCGTGAAGAAGGTGATTTCCCGGTAGTTGATCCAAGTCAAGTTCATTATACAGACGTTGCTCCAAATCAAATTGCATCGATTTCGGCCTCTTTAATTCCGTTCTTGGAGCATGATGATGCGAATAGAGCGTTGATGGGATCAAACATGATGCGTCAGGCTGTACCACTGTTACGTCCTGAAGCGCCAATTGTTGGAACTGGTTTAGAGCGTCAAGTAGCATCGGATTCAAGAGTTTTGATTAATGCTGAAGGTGACGGAACTGTTGAATATGTTGATGCTAACATGATTACCATCAAATATGATAGAACTGAAGCAGAAAGAATGGTAAGTTTTGACCCAGATGAGAAGACATATCAATTAATCAAATTCAGAAAAACGAATCAAAGTACGTCTATCAACTTGAAACCCATAGTAAGAAAAGGTGACAGAGTGAAACTTGGACAAGTACTTTGTGAAGGATATGCAACACAAAACGGAGAGTTGGCTTTAGGTAGAAACCTAAAAGTTGCTTTTATGCCTTGGAAAGGGTATAACTTTGAGGATGCGATTGTAATTTCTGAAAAAGTAGTTCGTGATGATATTTTCACGTCTATCCACGTTGATGATTATTCACTGGAAGTTAGAGATACTAAATTAGGTAACGAAGAGTTAACTAATGATATTCCTAACGTTTCGGAAGAAGCAACTAAAGACTTGGATGAAAATGGAATGATTAGAATTGGTGCCGAAGTGAAACCTGGCGACATTTTAATTGGAAAAATTACTCCAAAAGGAGAATCAGATCCAACTCCAGAAGAGAAATTATTGAGAGCAATTTTCGGTGATAAAGCAGGTGATGTAAAAGATGCTTCATTAAAAGCGTCTCCTTCTTTACATGGTGTTGTTTTAGATAAAAAATTATTCGCTAGAGCGGTAAAAGATAAAAAGAAACGTACCAAAGATAAAGACGATTTGACGGCTTTAGAAATGGAATTCGAAACTAAATATGCTGATTTAAAAGACAAATTAGTAGAGAAACTTACTGCTATAGTTAACGGAAAAACATCGCAAGGTGTTATGAATGACCTGGGTGAAGAAGTATTGCCAAAAGGTAAAAAATACTCTCAGAAAATGTTGAACGCTGTTGATGACTTTGCTCATTTAACAAAAGGACAATGGGTTGCTGATGAAGAAACTAATACTTTGGTGAATGACTTGATTCATAACTACAAAATCAAATTGAATGACCTTCAAGGTGCATTACGTAGAGAGAAATTCACAATCACTGTTGGAGATGAGTTACCAGCAGGTATCTTGAAATTGGCAAAAGTATACATCGCTAAAAAACGTAAGTTAAAAGTAGGTGATAAAATGGCGGGTCGTCACGGTAATAAAGGTATCGTTGCGCGTATCGTTCGTCATGAAGATATGCCATTCTTAGAAGATGGAACTCCAGTGGATATTGTATTAAATCCACTTGGTGTACCTTCTCGTATGAACATCGGTCAGATTTATGAAACTGTTCTAGGTTGGGCAGGTCAGAAATTAGGTAGAAAGTATGCCACACCAATTTTTGATGGTGCTACTTTAGATCAAATTAATGAATTGACTGATGAAGCAGGAATTCCACGTTTTGGTCATACTTATTTGTATGATGGTGGTACTGGCGAACGTTTCCATCAACCAGCAACTGTTGGAGTTATCTATATGTTGAAACTTGGACATATGGTTGATGATAAAATGCACGCACGTTCTATTGGACCATACTCTTTGATTACGCAACAACCTCTTGGAGGAAAAGCGCAATTTGGAGGTCAACGTTTTGGAGAAATGGAGGTTTGGGCACTTGAAGCTTATGGCGCATCGAGCACGCTTAGAGAAATTTTGACCGTGAAATCGGATGACGTTATTGGTAGAGCTAAAACTTACGAAGCAATCGTTAAGGGTGAAACTATGCCAGAGCCAGGATTACCAGAATCATTCAATGTATTGATGCATGAATTGAAAGGTCTTGGATTAGACATTCGTTTAGAAGAATAAATTAGTAACCAGTCACAGTCGCAGTTTAAAGTAAAATAACTGAAAACTGTGACTGAATATTGTTACTTTTTCAAAAACAAGTTTTTAAAGATTTATACCCGTAAACCGTTCCGATTTTTTATACTGTACTAAATTGTATAACTAGCACTTCAAAGTGAAAGAGATTTGAAGTTTTGAGAAGTAATTCGAGGTAGTAACTTAATGGTTTAGTTTTTTTAGAAAAGCAAAAACCATAAATCTAAGTTCAATTAGTAGAAATAAATCAATAGTAAAAACTATGATGAATAATAGAAATAATAAGGATGCAAGAAATGTTATCAAGAGATTTGATAGAATTTCAATCGGTTTAGCTTCTCCAGAATCAATCTTGGCTGAGTCAAGAGGTGAAGTTTTAAAACCAGAAACTATAAATTATAGAACTCACAAGCCAGAGCGTGACGGACTTTTCTGCGAGAGAATTTTTGGTCCTGTTAAGGATTTCGAATGTGCTTGTGGAAAATACAAAAGAATTCGTTACAAAGGAATCGTTTGTGATCGTTGTGGTGTTGAAGTTACCGAGAAAAAAGTACGTCGTGATAGAGTAGGACATATCAACCTTGTTGTGCCTATTGCACATATTTGGTATTTCCGTTCGCTTCCAAACAAAATAGGTTATATCCTAGGTTTGCCATCTAAGAAATTAGACATGATTATCTATTACGAAAGATATGTGGTAATCCAAGCTGGTATTGCTGTGAATTCAGAAGGCGAATCATTACACCGCTTAGACTTTTTAACTGAAGAGGAATATCTAAATATTTTAGATACGCTTCCAATGGAAAATCAGTATTTAGATGATAATGATCCAAATAAATTCATCGCTAAAATGGGTGCTGAGTGTATCATGGACTTGCTAGCTAGAACTGATTTGAATGCTCTTTCATACGAATTGCGTCATGCTGCAAATAATGAAACGTCTAAACAACGCAAAACAGAGGCATTAAAAAGACTTCAAGTTGTTGAGTCTTTCCGTGATTCTAACAAAAATAGAGAAAATCGTCCTGAATGGATGATTTTGAAAGTAATACCAGTTATTCCGCCAGAATTACGTCCATTGGTACCATTAGATGGTGGTCGTTTTGCCACTTCTGATTTGAATGATTTATACCGCAGAGTTATCATCAGAAATAACCGTTTGAAGAGATTGATGGAGATTAAAGCTCCTGAAGTTATCTTGAGAAATGAAAAACGTATGTTGCAAGAGTCAGTAGATTCATTATTTGACAACACACGTAAGGCTTCTGCTGTTAAAACAGAATCAAACAGACCATTAAAATCACTTTCTGACTCATTGAAAGGAAAGCAAGGTCGTTTCCGTCAAAACTTGTTAGGAAAACGTGTGGATTATTCGGCTCGTTCGGTAATTGTTGTTGGACCAGAAATGAAATTGTTTGAATGTGGTTTGCCAAAAGATATGGCTGCTGAACTATACAAACCATTCGTTATTCGAAAATTAATCGAAAGAGGAATTGTTAAAACAGTAAAATCAGCTAAGAAAATCATTGACAAAAAAGAGCCAGTAGTTTGGGATATATTAGAGAATGTAATCAAAGGTCATCCAGTATTACTAAACCGTGCTCCTACGTTACACCGTTTGGGTATACAAGCTTTCCAACCCAAATTAATTGAAGGGAAAGCTATCCAATTACACCCATTAGTGTGTACGGCGTTCAACGCGGATTTTGATGGTGACCAAATGGCGGTTCACTTGCCACTTGGACCAGAAGCTATTCTGGAAGCTCAATTATTAATGTTGGCCTCGCACAATATTTTGAATCCAGCGAATGGAGCGCCAATTACGGTACCTTCTCAAGACATGGTTTTGGGTCTTTACTACATGACTAAAGAACGTTTGTCAACTCCGGATCATAAAATTTTGGGCGAAGGATTAACTTTTTACTCTGCAGAAGAATGTAATATTGCTTTGAATGAAGGAAGACTTGAGTTGAATGCTCGTGTTAAAATCAGAGCTAAGGATTTTAATGAAAATGGAGAATTAGTATATAAAATCATTCAAACTACTGCTGGTAGAGTATTATTTAACGAAGTAGTACCGCAAGCCGCTGGTTATATCAATGAAGTATTAACTAAAAAATCTTTACGTGATATTATTGGAAAAATCCTTGCTGTGACTGATGTTCCAACAACGGCTGCGTTCCTTGATAACATGAAAGATATGGGATATAAATTTGCCTTCAAGGGTGGATTATCTTTCTCATTAGGTGATATCAGAATTCCAGAGCAAAAAGATAAATTGATTGCCGATGCAAGAGAACAAGTTGAAGGAATATCCTTGAACTATAACATGGGTCTTATTACCAATAACGAACGTTACAACCAAGTTATCGATATTTGGACTTCTGCTAATGCACAGCTGACTGAGTTGGCCATGAAAAACATTCGAGAAGACCAACAAGGGTTCAACTCGGTGTATATGATGCTTGATTCTGGAGCGCGTGGTTCTAAAGAACAAATTCGTCAATTAACTGGTATGCGTGGTTTGATGGCCAAGCCTAAAAAATCAACTGCTGGTGGTGGTGAAATTATTGAAAACCCAATTCTTTCTAACTTTAAAGAAGGTCTTTCTATCTTAGAATACTTTATTTCTACGCACGGTGCGCGTAAAGGACTTGCTGATACTGCTTTGAAAACGGCCGACGCGGGATACTTAACTAGAAGATTGCACGACGTTTCGCAAGACGTTATTGTTAATTCTGTAGACTGTGGAACATTAAGAGGAATTGAGGTTTCTGCGTTGAAGAAAAATGAAGAAGTTGTTGAAACCTTAGGTGAAAGAATACTAGGACGTGTTGCTTTACATGATGTCGTTAATCCTTTGGATAATGAGATACTGATTCATTCAGGTGAGCAAATTACTGAAGCAGTTGTTAAAGCTATAGAAGAGTCTCCAATTGAAAAAGTGGAAGTTCGCTCACCTTTAGTTTGTGAAGCTACCAAAGGTATTTGTGCAAAATGTTATGGAAGAAACTTAGCTACTGGAAAAATGACCCAAAAAGGAGAAGCTGTCGGAGTTATCGCAGCACAATCTATTGGTGAACCAGGTACACAGTTAACATTGCGTACATTCCACGTTGGTGGAGTTGCAGGTGGTGTTTCTGAGGTGTCTACTATTGTGGCTCGTTTTGGTGGAAAATTAGAAATCGAAGATTTAAAAACTGTTATAGGCGAAGATTCAGATGGTAATAAGGTAGATATCGTTGTTTCTCGTTCAACTGAATTAAAATTAGTAGATGTTAAAACTGGCATTTTACTTAGTACGCACAATATTCCTTATGGTTCTATCATTAATGTGAAAGATGGTGACGTGGTAGAAAAAGGTGCTGCTATTTGTAAGTGGGATCCATATAATGGTGTAATTGTTTCTGAATTTACAGGAAAAATTGCTTACGAAGATTTAGAACAAGGACAATCTTTCCAAGTAGAGATTGATGAGCAAACTGGTTTCCAAGAAAAAGTAATTTCAGAAGGAAGAAATAAGAAATTAATCCCAACCTTATTGGTTTATGGAAAGGATGGTGAATTAATCCGTTCTTATAACTTACCAGTTGGAGCTCACTTGATGGTAGAAGATGGAGAGAAAATTAAAGCAGGTAAAATCCTAGTGAAAATTCCTCGTCGTTCTTCGAAAGCTAGTGATATTACGGGAGGTTTACCACGAATTACGGAGTTGTTAGAAGCTCGTAATCCTTCTAATCCAGCTGTAGTTTCTGAGATTGACGGTGTTGTCACTTTTGGTAAAATCAAAAGAGGAAACCGTGAGATTATCATTGAATCTAAATTTGGTGAAATTAAGAAATACCTTGTAAAATTATCTAGTCAAATCCTAGTTCAAGAAAATGACTACGTTAAAGCCGGTGTGCCTTTATCTGATGGTGCTATCACCCCAGATGATATTTTGAGAATTCAAGGACCATCTGCAGTTCAACAGTATTTAGTAAACGAAATTCAAGAGGTGTATCGTTTGCAAGGAGTAAAAATAAATGACAAACACTTTGAAGTAGTAATACGTCAAATGATGCGAAAAGTAAGAGTAGAAGATCCAGGAGATACGTTATTTTTAGAAGAGCAATTGATACACACGGCTGATTTCATCGTTGAGAATGATAAATTATACGGGATGAAAGTGGTAGAAGATGCAGGAGATTCTGAAGTGTTAAAACCAGGACAGATCATTTCTCCACGTGAATTACGTGATGAAAACTCGTTATTGAAACGTAATGATAAAAATCAAGTGGTGGCTCGCGACGTCATTACTGCTACGGCAACACCTGTATTACAAGGTATTACGAGAGCGTCGTTACAAACCAAATCATTTATCTCTGCGGCATCGTTCCAAGAGACGACTAAAGTGTTAAACGAAGCAGCAGTAGCTGGTAAAGTAGATACACTTGAAGGTCTTAAAGAAAATGTAATCGTTGGTCATAGAATTCCAGCAGGAACCGGTATGAGAGATTATGACCACACTATTGTAGGTTCTAAGGAAGACTACAATGAGATTATGGCTAGTAAAGAAGAGTATATCTATTAAAGTCTCACCCTAACCCTCTTCAATGGAGAGGAAACAGGGTTAGCGATAAATAAAAGCCACTAGTTTTAAATTTCATGTGAATTTTTAATTAGTGGCTTTTTTTAATGGCAAAAGTCAATTGCAATTTCAATGACAAATTCAATATCTAAAATCTAATATTTAAAATTTCATATCAAATGAGCGATAACACTCCACAACCAGGACAAATCAACATCGAACTCGATGAAAAAACAGCGGAAGGTATTTATTCTAATTTGGCAATTATTAACCATTCAGCTTCAGAGTTTGTAGTTGATTTTGTAACCATTATGCCTGGAACACCAAAAGCAAAAGTGAAATCAAGAATAGTATTAACGCCTCAACATGCCAAACGTTTTCTGAAAGCACTAGGTGAAAATATTCACCGATTTGAACAAGTTAATGGCGAGATAAAAGACACAGAGCAACCTCAAATTCCGCTGAATTTTGGTCCGGCTGGGCAAGCGTAATAAAAGTTTGTTATGACAAAGAAAACCTTTCAATCACTCGAGAGTTTTTTTTATTGTAATCATTCTAACCGATAAAAAATTTAAAACTAATTTCTTTTAAACAAGTCTTTTCGCTATTAAAAACTTCATCAAAATGCTATAAAATATTCACTTCAAATATTACAAATTTTATTTTAATTATGCTTTTCATCGATGAAAAACGTATTTTAACGACAAAAAATTAGGTTACTACTTTTAGTTTTACTTTATTTGTATGGTTAAATATCGTGTATACCAGTGAAATACAGTCTGACAGTTATAAGTTATAATAAAATATTCATTTTTATCGTTATTTTATGTCTTTAAACAGATTTATTGTTACGCAATGATGTTTATTTTTTACATTCGCAACGGAATGATTTATAATACAATAAAACACAAAATCTTCATATGAATACACTACTACGCAATTCGAAATTAGGATCAACGGTTTTTATACTGTTTTGTTTTTTTCTATCCAATTTAGCTTTGGCACAATCTGGTACGGTCACTAGTGGTGCCAATGGCAACTGGAATGCCGATGCCACTTGGGTCAATATTAACATCACAAGATCTGGTACGATTTCATGTTCAACAGGTTCAACAACTGTAACAGGAAGTGGTACTCTATTTTTAACTGAGTTGACGGTTGGTTCTGTAATTCAAAGAACAAACGGTAATGCTATTGGAACTGTCGCAGCTATCAATAGCAATACTAGTTTAACGTTAACTACTAATGCCGGAAGCAACCAAACATCACAAGCTTATCGAATAATTTCCGGTCCACCAAGTCCCGTTGATACCGTAATTATTGATAACAATGATGATGTTACGGTTAATCTTAATTAAGTTTGTGCTGTATTAACTATTGCAGGAGGAAACGAGGATAGCACACTTATCATTAGTGGTTCAAATTCTTTAACCGTTAATGGTGCTATAACTATTAATGCAGGAACAGGAGCGGGTGCTGGTGGCGATGATAAGATTGTTAATGTAGGAAGTGGAAGTTTGACTTGTACCTCTGTTACAATTGCTACAACGTCTGATGATGCTATTGATTCAGAAATTACAATTTCAACCGGTACAGTAAATGTGACCGGAAATATTACAATGAACGGGAATGCGGCAAGAAATGCCATCCGATTTAGTGGTGCCGGAGTGTTAAACATAGGTGGCACCGGAACAATGTCAGGTGGTTCATTAGTTCCATCAGCTGGAACCGTTAATTATAATGGTAGTGGTGCACAAAATGTAGGTGCCTACACCTACAATAATTTAACTACTTCTAACAGTGGTACGAAAACATTGAATGCAAATATCACTGTAACAAATAATCTTTCTATTGAAGGAACAACGGTGTTAGTGCCTAATGCAGCCAACAGAATCAGCAATACTTCTCCCATTAATTTAAACGGCGGTACATACAGATCTGGTGCAACAGCTGGTTTTTCGGATACAGTAGGTGTTTTAACCTTGAGTGAAAATTCAAATATTATTTTAGGAACAGGTAATCATACGTTAACATTTGCCAACAGTAATGCAGCATCATGGACATCCAATAAAATGCTGACTATAACCGGTTGGGTGGGAGGCTACAATGGCACTGCTGCTTCCGGGACAAATCCAAAGCTTTTTGTTGGAAGTACAAATACGGCGTTAACAAACAGTCAGTTAAACCAAATACAGTTTTTTGACGGAAGTACTAATTTTCCAGCTATATTATTATCTACAGGAGAATTAGTGCCAATACAAACACGTGTAGGTGATTTTTCACCATCAGCGGTATGTGAAGGAGAAACAATTACAATAACAGGTTTAGGATTCACTGGTGTTACTGCTGTGAGAGTGAATGGAGTGAATGTGGCGAGCTAAACTGTAAATTCTGCCACCTTAATTTCGGCAACATTATCTACTTCTAATACTACTGGTTCGGTATCCGTTGTAACAAGTGCAGGAACTTTTACAAGTGCTAATAGTCTTATAATTAGTCCTAAACCAACAAATGTTACTGCTGTTGCTCGTAATAGTGTTATTTGTATAGGAAGCTCTGTAAATCTAACGTCTAGTGGAGATAATACTCCTGTTGATGCGATTTCACGTACCACTTCACCAGCTTTAGCTATTCCGGATAATGATACAAACGGTATAAGTTCAACCATAACTATTCCAACTACTTGTGCAACTGCAAGTGCTATTGCCACAGTATCAGTTAATATTACGCACACTTGGAATGCCGATTTGGATATCTTTTTAATTGCTCCAAATGGTTCTCAAATTGAATTGAGTACAGACAATGGTGGTAATGGGAATAATTACACAGCAACATTTCAAACAGCTGGGGCAGCTTTACCAACAGGTGACTCTACCATCAATGGAACTTTTGCCCCTGAGCAAGCATTTTCTGTACTAACAGGAGCGGCGACAGGTACTTGGACATTAAGAGTAGTTGATGATGCAGCAGATGACTTTGGGACTATTAACTCCTGGGGAATAACTTTTGATTCTAGAACTTGCCCGTTAACGTATTCATGGACCTCTACACCATCCGGATTTACTTCTTCTATACAAAATCCAACAGGTGTTTTTCCTATAGTGGCAACAACTTATGCGGTCACCGCAACTAATATTTATGGCTGTACAGCCAGTACAACCACTGCGAGTGTGGCGGTTAACTCAAGACCAACCGCATCAGTAATTTCTGGGTCTGCTGCCATTTGTTCTGGAAGTCCAACCAATATTGCAGTGGCTATTACAGGTGGAACATCGCCTTTCACGGTGGTATATACTGGAGGAACGGCTAGTAGCTATATAAGTGGTACTAACATTTCGGTAGCACCAACAAGTACCACAACGTATACTATAACGTCAGTAACAGATGCTAATGGTTGTGTCGGAACAGGAAACAGTGGTTCGGCAGTAGTAACCATTGATACAACAACCTCTACCGATGGTGGAGCAACATGGTCAAATGGAACACCGACGGCAAGTAAGTCAGTAATTTTTGATGGTGGTACAGGAACTATAGGCGCTAATTTTGCAGGTTGTTCATTACGATTAACTAATAACGCTTCTGTGACTGTCGCTTCTGGGTTTAATGTTACCTTAGAAGGAAGAGTAACGGTTGACGCAGGAAGTACGTTTACTTTTAACAATAATTCGAACTTATTACAAAACAATACACTCACCAACTCTGGAAATATAGTAGTGCAACGAAATTCTTCTGCATTAAAACGATTGGATTATACTTTGTGGTCATCGCCAGTAACTGGGCAAGGATTGTACGCCTTTTCACCATTAACTTTCTCAACTCGTTTTTATCAATATTTAACTGCTACAAATGTTTATAGTAATAGTTTAGGTTTTGCAATTACAGGATTAGATGCAAATGGAGTAAATGGAACGGATAGTAATAATGTTCAGTTTGCCACTGCAAAAGGATATCTTATAAGAATGCCATGGAATCATCCAACTGCTCCTGCAGTTTGGAACGGTCAGTTTACTGGAATTCCAAATAATGGTAATTTAACCTTTGCAATGACAACAGGATTTAATGCTGTTGGAAACCCCTATCCATCAAGAATTAATGTGCATAATTTTATCGATGATAATGCAGCAATTTCTGGTACATTATATTTTTGGAGAAAGACAAATGATAATGCGGCAACTTCTTATGCTACACTGACTAAAACAGCTTATGTAGCCAATGGTGCGGCTGGTGGAGATACCGGAACAGGATTCTTTCCTACTGGTGGTTCACAAGAACAAAACTGGGTTATTAATGTAGGACAAGGATTTATTGTAGAAGCAACAAGTAGTACAAACTTAAGTTTTACAAATAGCATGAGAAGAAGTTCTAATGCAGACCAATTCTTTAGAAACGCTGATACTATCGAGTCGGTAAACAATGGCTTGTATTGGTTGAATTTAACCGACGCAACTGGAGTGTTTAGCCAAATGGCAGTTGGATATAGTTCAGAAGGAACGCTTGGCTTTGATAGAGGAATAGACGGAGCCAATATCAACAATGAGTTTTATTTAACCAGTTTGATAGGAACAGAGGAATATGCTATCCAAGGAAGACCTGATTTTGATGCAAGCGATATTGTACCATTATCTTATAAAGCGGTCACGGCGGGTAACTATACGATTTCGATTGACCATACCGCTGGAGGATTTTCAGCAGGAACGCAACCTATTTATTTGAAGGATAACTTGACCACAACGGTTCATGATTTAACCGCAAGTAACTACACTTTCACCTCACAAGCTGGAACATTCAATAACCGTTTTGAAGTGGTGTATCAATCAGCACTTAACACAGATAATCCAACTTTCAATGCCAACCAAGTGATTGTTTACAAAAACGAAGTGAATGATTTTGTCATCAATTCGGGCAATGTAGTTATGGCATCGGTAAAAGTATTTGATATCAGAGGACGATTATTGTTAGAACGCAAAGATATCAACGCATCTCAAACTACTTTGACAGTGGGAATGGCTAATGAAGTATTGTTAGTTCAAATCACTTCAGAAGATGGCGTAGTAGTGACTAAGAAAGTGGTACGATAGGTTTTCTATTTTTACCATTTAAGGCATAGAAGTTCATTCAAGAAATAGAATACTCCTCAAGAAATTGGGGAGTATTTTTTTTGGGAGACATTAGGTCATAAAAAAACCATTCCCTTTGGATTGGAATGGTTCGTGTAAGATATGTTTTTAACTAAACGGTTCTTCTATTTTTTTTGAAAGTATATATAACAAACAATATACCCATCGCAGCCAAAAGCAATAATTTGCCGTTTATTGGCGCTGGTTGTGGGTCATCGCCTTCTAATCCACCACCACCATCATCGTCACCTGGTTGAGCAAATAAAATAAAGTCAGACAATAACACAGTGGTAAATAGGTATATTTTTAAAATTTTTTTCATAACTACAATATATTCAGGCCGTAAATATAACAATCCTTTTTTGAAACGAAAAGTTTTAGCTTGATTTTCTGTTTAATTAATCAAATTCGGAGGTGAAAAACAATTTAACATTCGGAAACTTGCTTTGAGTCATTTGAATAGTGAATTCTGAGTCGGCTAAAAATACTAGTTGTCCGTACTTGTCATGTGCCAAGAATTTTTGTTTTATACGTTTAAATTCTTTGAATTCCTCACTTTTAGCGTCATTGGGTTTTACCCAACAAGCCTTGTGGACTGGAAACATTTCATAACTACACTTGGCTCCATATTCATGTTCCAATCGGTACTGAATTACTTCGTATTGCAGTGCGCCAACTGTTCCAATTACTTTTCGGTTGTTCATTTCTAGTGTGAATAGTTGTGCCACACCTTCGTCCATTAACTGATCCACACCTTTATCTAATTGTTTAGCTTTTAAAGGGTCGGCATTGTTAATATACCTGAAATGTTCTGGAGAAAAACTTGGAATTCCTTTAAAACTCATGATTTCGCCTTCAGTCAAGGTATCACCAATTTTAAAGTTCCCAGTATCGTGTAATCCTACTATATCGCCGGGATACGAAATATCTACGATTTCTTTTTTCTCTGCAAAAAAAGCATTTGGACTGGAGAATTTTAGGTTTTTATTTAATCGAACATGCATATAGGGTTTGTTCCTTTCAAAAGTGCCCGAAACTATTTTTACAAAAGCCAATCGGTCTCGGTGTTTTGGGTCCATATTGGCGTGGATTTTAAAAACAAAGCCCGCCATTTTTTCTTCTTCGGGTTTTACTAGTCTTGTTTCCGATTCTTTTGGTTTTGGCGATGGCGCTATTTCGATAAAACAATCTAACAATTCTCTCACACCAAAATTATTCAGCGCTGAACCAAAGAAAACAGGTTGTAAATTGCCAGCAAGGTATTGCTCACGGTCAAACTGAGGATATACCTCTGAAATTAATTCTAACTCATCACGCAGTTTAATCGCGGGTTTTTCGCCAATAATTTTTTCCAATTCTGGACTTTCAATATCAGAAAAAGCAATGGTATCTTCAATGTTTTTACGACTGTCGCCACTAAATAAATTGATGTTTTTTTCCCAAATATTATATATTCCTTGAAAATCATAGCCCATTCCAATGGGAAAACTTAAAGGCGTTACACTTAATCCCAGTTTTTGCTCTACTTCATCCATCAAGTCAAAAGCATCTTTTCCTTCACGATCCAATTTATTGATAAAAACAATAATTGGGATATGTCGCATTCTACAAACGGCAACTAGTTTTTCAGTCTGTTCTTCAACACCTTTAGCTACGTCTATCACCACGATAACGCTATCAACGGCGGTTAATGTTCTAAAAGTATCTTCCGCAAAATCCTTGTGACCAGGAGTATCAAGGATATTTATTTTTTTATCTCGGTAGTTGAAAGCTAATACTGAAGTAGAAACGGAGATTCCTCTTTGACGTTCAATTTCCATAAAATCGGACGTAGCGCCTTTTTTAATTTTATTGTTTTTAACAGCGCCAGCTTCTTGAATAGCTCCACCAAAAAGTAATAATTTTTCAGTCAAAGTGGTCTTACCTGCATCAGGATGCGAGATAATGCCAAAGGTACGTCGCCGTTGTATTTCTTTTAAAAAACTCATGATTTTTACTAAATAGTTTGCAAAAATACTACTAATTCCTAATAATCCACTATTCAAATCCATTTCTGATTTTTCATTAGTGAAATCTCGTTAAAGTGGTGTTAATAAAATTTTGTTAATAGTAGACTGGATAGTTGCATAATGTGTTTGAATTGTTACTTTTGTTGATTGTAAAGTTAATAAACCAAAGTATTTTTGATTGAATATCAAAACGAATAATAAAGTATTAAATTTTTAATTGAATTTATAAAACTATGAGTGTAAAACAGTTTTTTTTCGCGCTTTTTATTTTAGTTGCTAGCGCCACTAGTGCTCAAAATAATTCCAAAGAAGTATTGTTTACTATCAATGAAAAGCCCTATTACTCCGATGAATTTTCAAGGGTTTATAAAAAGAATTTAGACCTAGTTAAAGACGAGTCACAAAAAGATTTAGGACAATATCTTGAACTTTTTATTGGCTACAAACTAAAAGTAAACAAGGCCTACAAATTAGGGTTGGAGAACAGCACAAGGTATCAAAATGAGTTAAAAACTTATCGTTCGCAACTTGCTAAAAATTATTTTAACGATACTAAAATCACAGAAGCACTGATTGCTGAAGGCTATAATCGTTTACAAAAGGAAGTCAAAGCCTCGCATATTTTAATCCTAGCAGATGAAAACGCAACGCCAGAAGACACTTTAAAAGCATATAAAAAAATAGAAGAAATCAGAAAAAAAGCTTTAGCGGGAGATAATTTTGGGGATTTGGCGGTGCAATATTCTGAAGATCCATCTGCCAAAGAAAACAAAGGCAATTTGGGGTATTTTACCGCTTTCAGAATGGTCTATGCTTTTGAAAATGCCGCCTATAACACGCCAAAAGGACAAATCTCAAAAATTACCCGTACTCGTTTTGGCTACCATATTTTAAAAGTCGATGATGTTAGAGAAAATCGTGGCGAAATTACTGTGGCGCATATCATGATATTGAATCCAAAACCAGAGGACACCGACCAAGAGAAAGCAAAAAACACGATTAACGACATTTATAAAAAAATTCAGCAAGGAGAAAAATTTGAGGATTTAGCACAGCAATTTTCAGAAGATAAGTCTTCATCATCAAAAGGCGGTGTTTTGAATAAATTTGGTTCGGGGCAATTGAGTTCAGAAGAATTTGAAAACGCAGCCTTCTCGTTGAATACTCCAAACGAAATTTCAAAACCCATTCAATCGCAGTTTGGATGGCATATCGTCAAGCTCATAGAAAAGCATCCAGTTAAAACTATGGCTGAAATGAAAGTGGAATTGGAGACTAAAATTGGTAAAGACGAAAGATCTAAAAAGTTAGTGACCTCCTTAAACGAAAAATTGAGAAAAAAATATAGCTACAAAAGAGATTCAAAACAATATGGGTTGTTGGCTAAGCTCGTAACTAACGATTTTTATGAAAACAAATGGGTTTTACCTGCTAATACTAAAGATTTTACAGCTACTTTATTGAATATAAACGGCACCAAGAAAATTGAGGGTAAAACATTTTTAGAATATATAGAAAAACAACAAAAATCAGGGATTGCCATTAAGCCGGTTCCAAAGCTAGTGGATGCTCTCTATGAGCGATTTTTAGACGAACAATTAACCGCTTTCTACGACGATAATTTAGAGACTGAATTTCCTGACTTTGCCAATGTGATGGAAGAATACCGTGACGGTTTGTTATTGTTTGACTTGATGGAAAAAGAAATTTGGGAACGTGCCAAAACTGACACTATTGGGTTGCAAAGTTTTTATAACGAACATAAATCAGAACATTTATGGAAAAATAGAGTAGAGGCCAATATTTTCTCTTCTACTAAAATGGATGTAATGAAAAAAGCACTTGCTTTAATTAAGAAAAAGACTGATTTGGCGAAAATCAAAGAAACACTCAATGTTGATAATGTTGTTAATATTATGGTTAAATCAGGTTTGTTTGAAGAAGGTAGCGATACATTGCCCAAGGGAATGAAATTTGAGGTTGGTGTTTCAGATATTTTCAAAGAAGGAGAGTACTATTTTATTACTCAAGTGGAGAAAGTGCTTCCTGCTGGAGTTAAAACTTTTGAAGAATGCAAGGGTAAAATCACCAATGATTACCAGCAATATTTAGAGCAACGATGGGTAGACGACCTAAAAAAGGAGTATACTGTAAAAGTCAATATGGATGTTTTTGAACGTGTGAAAAGGCAGTTGAAACCATAGAATGGTGAGGAAAAGTTGTTTGTTAATTGTTTTCGTTTTTTGTTCTTGTTCCTATTTTCAACCAGAACAAAAAAAGGCATCAATCGCCAGAGTAGGGAAATCTTATTTGTATCAAAATGATATTGCTACTCTAGTGCCTGCTGGAACATCTAAAGAAGACAGTCTGCTGATTGTTCGTGATTTTATAAACAGATGGGCAACTCAAAAATTACTGATTGACGCAGCTGAACGAAATTTAAGCGATGCTAAAAAAGGAGAGTTCAATGCGCTAATCAAACAATACAAAATTGATTTGTACACAAAAGCCTATTTGGAAGGTTTGGTTATGAACACCGTAGATACTTTGGTTACAAATGAAGAGTTAAAAAAGTATTACGACGAGAACAAAGAAAATTTCAAAACAAACGGAACTTTAGTAAGACTAAGATACATTAATCTGGCAAAAAATAATCCCCGTTTTGGAACTATAAAAAGTAAATTTTTTGATTACAATAAAAAAGACAAGAAGTTTTGGGATACCTATGCACTTCAGTTCAAGAGTTACGCTTTAAACGACACGGTTTGGGTAGATATGAACCAAGTGTATTCAAAGTTACCCTTCATAACGCCAGACAATCGAGACGAATTTATTAGTTCAGGGAAGAAGGTTGAAAAGACAGTTCAAGATGATATTTACTTGGTTAAAATCACGAACGTAATTGATAAAAACCAAATTTCACCTTTTGAATTCATAAAACCAACATTGCGGGAAGTAATTGTAAACAAAAGAAAATTAGAATTGATTAAAAAGTTTGAAAAAGAAATTACAGATGATGCCATTAAAAATAAAGACTATGAAATATACCCTTAGTAAAATTACACAGGTTACGCTGCTGCTTTTATGCTTTGTAAATTTTACACAAGCGCAAGAAATCATCAAAGATTCGGTAAAGACCAAAGCCAATACTGTAAAGACAGGAAAAAAAATTAAAGTGGATGGAGTTATTGCTACTGTTGGCGATTATATCATACTAGACTCTGATATTGACAAAGCCTTTTTAGAATTATCAAGTCAAAATCAATCCATAAAAGATATTACACGATGTCAAATGTTGGGGAAATTATTAGAAGATAAATTGTATGCTCATCAAGCCATTCAAGATAGTATCGTTATTAGAGATGAAGAGATTAAGGAGAAAATGAATGATCAGTTGAATTATATGGTGGAGCAACTGGGTTCAATGGAAAAAGTGATTAGTTATTTCAAAAAAAGTAATGAGGAAGATTTCAGAAATGAATTATTTGAAATCATCAAGATGAATAAACTCACGATCGAAATGCAGAAAAAAATTACTGATGCTGTTCAAATAACCCCTGAGGAAACACGTACTTTCTTTAAAGCTATTCCTTTTAGTGATTTACCGGTTTTTGGAGCTGAAATGGAAGTAGCCCAAATCGTAATTACACCCAAAGTAACCGAAGAAGAAAAGCAACGTGTTGTTAATCGATTAAAAGAAATTAAGGCGGAGGTTTTGGCAGGTTCCAGTTTTAAGACTCGTGCCGTGATTTATTCAGATGATAAAGGTTCTGCAGCAAGCGGTGGTTATTATAAAATCAATAGGAAAACACAGTTTGTAAAGGAATTTAAAGATGTTGCTTTTAGTCTTGCAGAAGGAGAAATATCAGAACCTTTCGAAACAGAGTATGGCTATCACATTATCATGGTAGAAAAAATTAAAGGACAAGAGGTAGAGTTGAGGCACATTTTAATGATGCCAAAAGTATCTGATAAAGCCTTGAAAGAAGCAAAGGAAAAAATTATAACTATCAAGAAAAAAATTGAAAGCGGCGAAATTTCATTTTCTGAAGCAGCAAGAACCATGTCTGACGAAAAAGAAACCCGAGCTAATGGTGGAATATTAATTAATCCTAGAACGCAGGATACCCACTTTGAGTTGACAAAAATGGATCCAAGCTTGTATAGCGAAGTATCAAATTTGAAAGATAATGCTATCACACCACCTATTTTGGATGATGACCCGAGAACAGGGAAAAAATATAAAATTATTACAGTCACTAACAGAATAGATGAGCATTTAGCGGACTATGCAAAGGATTATATTAAAATTAAAGATTTGGCCTTAAAAGAAAAACAAATCAAAGCCATTGCCAAGTGGAGTGATGAGAAAATTAAAGAAACCTATATTAAAATTAATGGAGAATACCAAGATTGTTTGTTTACCAATAATTGGTTGAAAAAATAAAATAAATACCTAATATAAATATTCCATACAATGTCTGATGTAGCCGCTGTTCAAGATTTAGTAAAAAAGAGATTAGAACTAAAGAAAGAGATTTCAAAGATAATTGTGGGTCAAGACCAAGTGGTTGACCAAATATTACTTAGCATATTTTCGGGTGGACATGCCTTATTGATTGGTGTTCCCGGATTAGCCAAAACTTTAATGGTAAATACTATTTCGCAAGCGTTAGGATTGGATTTTAAACGTATTCAATTTACGCCCGATTTGATGCCCTCAGATATTTTAGGTAGTGAAATTTTAGACGAAAGTCGACAGTTCAAATTTATCAAAGGACCTATTTTTTCAAATATTATTTTGGCGGATGAAATTAATAGAACGCCACCTAAAACACAAGCTGCATTACTCGAAGCGATGCAAGAACGAGCGGTAACTATTGCAGGTCAGAATTATAAATTAGATTTACCCTATTTTGTTTTAGCTACTCAAAACCCCATTGAGCAAGAAGGAACTTATCCATTACCTGAAGCACAGTTGGATCGTTTCATGTTTGCTATAAAATTGGATTACCCTACTTATGATGAAGAAGTCCTAGTTGTAAAAAGTACTACTTCTGACGATAAGCCAGTTATTAATCCATTGTTTACAGCGCAAGAAATCATCGATTTCCAACATCTAATTCGCCGTATTCCTGTGGCTGATAATGTTATTGAATATGCTGTTACTTTAGTTAGTAAAACAAGACCTAACAATCCGTTGTCTAACGATTATATCAAAAATTACATCGATTGGGGTGCAGGTCCAAGAGCCTCACAAAATTTAATATTGGCAGCTAAAGCCAATGCTGCGTTCAACGGAAAATTTTCTCCAGATATAGAAGATGTCAAAGCAGTGGCTACCGGAATTTTACGTCACAGAATTATCAAAAACTATAAAGCTGATGCCGAAGGTATTTCAGAAGAAATGATTATTGATAAGTTATTATAATAATTTCACCTTTTTTTTCGTTATCTGTACATTAAGAGAACGATTATGAAAAAATATTTACTCATTTTACCTGAATTTATCCTTATTGGATTAAGCGCATATTGGTTATTAGACATTTTTATCGGAAATGATTATTTCAATCCCATAGCTTTTTGCGTCTTCCTTATGTTATTGCTTCAAGTTTTTATTCAAAATAAGTATGTTGGTTTTTCATTGGCTTCACTAATTTCTTTGTTTTCATTATATATGGTCTTGGCTGTATTTTCTGAGTTCAATGATTTTCATACACTTTCTTTTGAAGCGTTTCAATTTCTTGTTTTTGGATTGCTTTTATGTTTTTTAGGGTTTTGTTCCGCTATTGCAATGTTCTACAAATTTCTTCCCAAAGTTTTTTAGCTCATTCTAATTGATATTTCCTATTTTAGTGTTTTCAAAAAAGCACTTAAATATGCTAGCTAATCAGGGAAATTCGAGAATTTTCGGTCTCGATTTAATGAGAGCCATTGCCATTACAATGGTTTTAGCAGGCCATTGTTTGTGGATTTACCCTCAAGACGACAGTCTTTTTCATCAACTGTTACAGTTATTTGGTTTCTTTGGTGTAGAAATTTTCTTTGTGTTGAGTGGTTTTCTTATTGGCAAAATTCTATATCAACTGTATCTTAAGGAAGATTTTTCTCTAGCTACAGTCTTCTATTTCTTGAAAAGAAGATGGTTTAGGACACTTCCTAATTATTATCTTGTTTTACTTATTAATATTTTAATCGCAGGAATTATTGGATATGAAATGCCTCATTTATGGCGTTATTTTTTCTTTTTACAAAATTTTAAAATTACCATGTTACCCTTTTTTACAGAGTCATGGAGTTTATCGGTAGAAGAGTTTGCCTATGTAGTTTTGCCTTTTTTTATTCTGTTTTTGGGTATTTTTATTAAGCCAAAAAATAAGTCAAAGTTCTTTTTTTGGGCAATTCTACTATTAATTCTACTTTTTATTTTTAATAAACTTTACTATCAATATACGACTAACAATACTACGTTGGACCAATGGAATGCTTCACTAAAAGCGGTTGTTTTATATCGTTTAGATAGTATTTTCGTTGGGGTATTATTTAGTTGGGTCTTCCTTAATTTTTCGTCATTTTGGCAAAAATCAAAATATATCTTCTTTGTTTTAGGCACAGTCTTGTTGTTGTTTCTGTTTTTTAGTTTGGGATATTTTGGTTTGCTAATTGCTTCTCAACCTTTGTTTTGGAATGTGTTATATCTGCCCATTTTGTCCGTTGCCGTGGCTTGTTTTTTACCTTATTTATCAGAATGGAAAGCAGCACCAGCTGTTCTTACAAAACCAATTTCCCACATTAGTATTATCTCTTATTCTATATATTTATTGCATTATAGTGTGATTCTACAAGTGATGAAATATGGTTTTCCTGTAGACCTACAAAATAGAGTGGGATTATACCTTTTCACTTTAGTTTATATAGTATTAACGCTAGTTTTAAGCACGCTATTGTACCGTTTTTATGAAAAACCAATGATGGATTTGCGCGATAAATAATCAGATTAATTATTTTTTGACGTCTAAAATAGTAATTCAATAAAATTATTATGCCAAAAATTGTAATTCCTTAAAATATTGAAATAATGTAACTTATTGGTGCAAAAACTTTTTTGAAGTACATCGATTTCGTAAATTTGCATTTCAAACAAATAAACCTTTTTATATTATGGCTTTTGATATTGAAATGATTAAAAAAGTGTATGACACAATGGCCTCTCGAGTAGATAAAGCGAGAGAAATTGTGGGCCGACCTTTAACACTTTCTGAAAAAATATTATATTCTCATTTATGGGAAGAAACTCCTTCACAAGCATTTACTCGTGGGAAAGATTATGTAGATTTTGCCCCTGATAGAGTAGCCTGCCAAGATGCAACAGCACAAATGGCGTTGTTGCAGTTTATGCATGCAGGTAAAAAGACCGTTGCTGTGCCAACAACTGTGCATTGTGATCACTTAATTTTGGCTAAAAACGGAGCTAAACAAGATTTAGAATTAGCCAACAGTCAATCTAAAGAAGTTTTTGATTTCCTTTCTTCAGTGTCCAATAAATATGGTATCGGATTTTGGAAACCAGGTTCAGGAATTATTCATCAAATTGTATTAGAGAATTATGCTTTTCCAGGTGGAATGATGATTGGAACCGATTCTCATACTGTTAATGCAGGTGGATTGGGAATGTTAGCCATTGGTGTTGGAGGTGCAGACGCTGTAGATGTTATGAGCGGTATGTCATGGGAATTGAAGTTTCCAAAGTTGATAGGGGTAAAGTTGACCGGAAAATTAAGTGGTTGGACTGCCCCAAAAGACGTTATTCTAAAAGTAGCCGATATTCTTACCGTAAAAGGTGGAACAGGAGCAATTGTAGAATATTTTGGCGAAGGTGCCATCAATATGTCGTGTACAGGAAAAGGAACTATCTGTAATATGGGTGCAGAAATTGGGGCTACGACTTCTACTTTTGGATATGATGATTCTATGCGCAGGTATTTAGCTGCAACTGGTCGTCAAGATGTTGTTGACGCAGCGGATAAAGTAGCGGATTATTTAACAGCAGACTCAGAGGTTTATGCTAATCCAGAGCAATATTTTGATCAATTAATCGAAATTAATCTTTCTGAATTAGAGCCACATATCAACGGACCTTTTACTCCAGATAGAGGAACACCAGTTTCAAAAATGAAGGAGGAAGCAGTTGCAAACGGTTGGCCGTTAAAAGTAGAATGGGGATTAATAGGTTCTTGTACCAATTCATCTTATGAAGATATGGCTCGTGCTGCATCCATTGTTGAGCAAGCTGTTGCACACGGAATCACTCCTAAAGCTGAGTTTGGTATCAATCCAGGTTCTGAACAAATCCGTTACACCATTGAAAGAGATGGTATCATTGCCACGTTTGAGAAAATGGGAACCAAAGTATTTACTAATGCTTGTGGACCATGTATAGGTCAATGGGATAGAGCAGGAGCAGACAAACAAGAAAAAAATACAATCGTACATTCGTTTAATAGAAACTTTTCTAAACGCGCTGATGGAAATCCAAATACACACGCTTTTGTAACTTCGCCTGAAATGGTAGCTGCTTTGGCAATTTCTGGGGATTTAACTTTTAATCCTCTTACAGATACTTTGCTAAACGATAAAGGTGAAGCTGTAAAATTGAATGCTCCTTTTGGTGATGAATTACCAAAAAGAGGTTTTGACGTTGAAGATGCAGGATTTCAAGCGCCAGCAGAAGATGGAAGTAATATTCAAGTAGCTGTTTCACCAACTTCTGATAGATTACAATTGCTAGCGCCGTTTGATGCATGGGATGGAAAAAATATTACTGGTGCAAAGTTATTAATCAAAGCATTTGGTAAATGTACTACAGACCATATTTCTATGGCTGGACCTTGGTTGCGTTTCCGTGGTCACTTAGATAATATTTCAAATAATATGTTGATTGGAGCTGTGAATGCTTTTAATCAAGAAGCCAATAAAGTAAAAAACCAGTTAACTGGAAATTATGACGCTGTTCCTGCTGTTCAAAGAGCGTACAAAGCGGCTGGTGTTGCCTCAATTGTTGTGGGCGATCACAATTATGGTGAAGGTTCTTCACGAGAACATGCTGCTATGGAACCAAGATTTTTGGGAGTGAAAGCAGTATTAGTAAAATCATTTGCTCGTATTCACGAAACCAATTTGAAAAAACAAGGAATGTTAGCCTTGACGTTTGCTAACGAAGCTGATTATGATAAAATCCAAGAAAATGATACTATTAATTTCTTAGATTTAACTGAATTTGCACCTGGAAAGCCGTTGAAATTAGAGTTTGTTCATGAGGATGGCTCTAAAGATGTTGTATTAGCTAATCACACTTATAACGAAAGTCAAATAGGATGGTTCTTGGCAGGTTCAGCATTGAATTTGATTGCGGCTGGAAAAGCGTGATACAAAAAATAAATTATATGAAAAAGCTCAACTTAAGTTGAGCTTTTTTTTGTATTCTTTTTAAAAATTTCTTTTAATCCCGAGTACCCATTCTACCGTTTCATAATAAAAATCAACAGTTGTTAAGCTATCCTTTTTTTTAATGATGCATTTACCAGTAACGTCAGCATCAGAACCGCAAATGGTTACTCTGTTTTTATTTTCCAATTCATTATTGATGTACATTTTATAAAGTTTTGTAGCAATATCTTGTCTTATTGTAATTTTTGAATTGAATGTACTAATAATCACAGTCCCATTTTTACTTCGTGCAACATATTCCATTCCATTATGACCATAACTATAAGTTGTCACTTTTGGACCTTCATTAGAAAATGCAAAACAAGATAACACCGATAAACTGAAAATAATTTTTTTCATAAACTGCTACAATTCTTTACTTTCAAGTGGGAAAAATAATGATTATTATTCATTAAAGGCACTTTTTAACATTTCATTTTCTCAATTTAAAAAGATTTTCAATCTATTCATCTGGTAAAAAAGATATTTTTCGCAACGAAAAAGACACTAATAATAGGTAAAACGTCTCACTTTTGCTATATATTTTGCTAAGCGAATTACTTGATGACTATATCCATATTCGTTATCATACCAAACATAAAGTACAATATTGTTACCATCATTTGAAACAATAGTGGCGTTACTATCATAAATAGCTGGTGCAGAGGTTCCAACAATATCTGATGAAACTAATTCGTTGTTTAGTGAATATTTTATTTGCTCTACTAGTTCACCTTCCAACGCAAATTTTCTCATAATAGCATTGATATCTTCCACTGATGTTTTCTTACTTACCTCTAAATTTAGTACCACTAGCGAACCGTTTGGAACCGGAACTCGGATAGCATTTGATGTTAATTTTCCTGTTAAACTTGGCAATGCTTTTGCTACTGCGCTTCCTGCACCTGTTTCTGTGATGACCATATTCAAAGCGGCAGCGCGACCTCGGCGGTATTTTTTGTGCATGTTGTCTACTAAATTTTGGTCGTTAGTATAAGCATGAATTGTTTCTAAGTGCCCTTTTACAACTCCGAGCGTATCTTCAATAGCTTTTAAAATAGGTGTGATGGCGTTAGTTGTACAAGATGCTGCAGAAAAAATAGGCACCTCATCAGGGTTGTATTCGTTATGATTTACACCATAAACAATATTAGGAACTCCACTCCCTGGCGCTGTCAATAGTACTTTGTCAACACCTTTTGAAACTAAATGACGCTTCAATGCTTCTTCGGTGGTAAAAGCACCTGTATTGTCTATTAGCAAACAATTTGCAATGCCATATTTTATATAATCAATTTCTTCTGGAGCATTTGCTGTAATAATATGAACAGTGGTTCCGTTGATTATTAATGCATTATTTTGAGTGTCAGCCACAACGGTTCCTTGGAAATCGCCATGAATTGAGTCATGTCTTAATAACGAAGCTCTTTTTTCTAAAGAAACAGCATCATTTTTATCACGAGTAACAATAGCACGTAGACGTAATTGCTGTCCTTTCCCTATTTTACTCATCATTTCACGTGCCAACAATCGGCCAATACGACCAAAACCATATAAAACTACATCTTTTGGCTTGATGTTTTTCGTGTTTTTTGCATTTTTAAGTTTGTCAATTACAAACGCTCTGCAATCATGATATTTATTATCTTCTAAATGGTATTCATAAGTTAATTTTCCAATGTCAATTCGTGATGGCGGCAAATCTAAATTTTCAATAGCTCGTGCAATTTCCACTGTATCAAAAACATTAATTGGTTTTTGAACGAATTCACCGGCATATTCGTGAAGGTTCATAATGTCACTTACATTTCTGTCAATCAATTGATTTCTGAAAAACAGTAACTCGATAGATTTGTCGTACCATAAATCACTAATGATTTTGATAAATTCCACAGCAGCTTTTCTTCTGTCGGCTTGAAATGATAATTCCTTTTCGTATAAAGTGTTGTTGCCCATAAAAATGAAATAGTTTTAGTTGTCTGAATTATATTTTGGCGCAAAAATAGTATAATCAAGTTACTAACGAAAACGATTTCGTTAAAATTTGTAAACAAAAAAAACCAACCCACAAATGGATTGGTTTTTCAACCTTTCATACTAATTTTTATTGAATAATAATTTGCATCATTTGGCCCAATCGGTTAATCATTTGAATGTTAACACTTTGATCTTCGCCTTTTCTGTTTAAGAAAGCGGAAACTGTTTCTACGTCGGTAGCTTTTTGATTGTCCACTTTTAGAATAATGTTTCCTTTAAGTTGATCTTGATATGGTTTCAAAGCATCGCTAGTTACATCTTTAATTTTAACCCCATAATCAATTCGATATTTCTTTTTGTCGGCTGCTTCAATATCTTCTAATTCCAAACCTTTGAATTCAGTATTGAATAATTCTTTTTTTACTAAAGTAACTGGAACTACTTTTATTTTTCCATCGCGGACAAAGGTAACTTGCACTTTGTCATTTGGTCGTTTTGAATTAATGTAACCTGATAGTTCAGCAAAAGAATTTACTTTTTGATTGTCCAATTTTTTGATAATATCGCCTTTTTGCAAGCCAGCTTTTTCTGCTCCCGAGTTTTTAGTCACGTTATCAACATAAAATCCTTCGGTATCATTAATTCCAATTTCTTGTGAAAAATTACTATTCAATTCTCTACCTTCAACACCCAAAATTCCTCGTTGAACATTGCCAAACTCCATTAAATCTTCAATAATTTTTCGGGTAATATTAGATGGAACCGCAAATGAATAGCCAGCATAACTTCCAGTTGGTGATGAAATCATAGTGTTAATACCAATTAATTCTCCTCTGGTATTTACTAAAGCACCACCACTATTGCCTGGATTTACAGCAGCATCGGTTTGAATAAAAGATTGAATTCCACGAGTATCAAGATTTCTAGCTTTTGCCGAAACAATGCCAGCGGTAACTGTCGAATTTAAATTATAAGGATTTCCAACGGCCAAAACCCATTCGCCAACTTTCACCGCATCCGAATCGGCAAAAGTGGAATAAGGTAGTTTTTCGTCAGCATCAATTTTTAGCAAAGCAATATCCATTTTGGAATCCGTTCCTATAAGTTTTGCTTTATAGGACTTATTATTATTTAGAGTTACCTCTAGTTCTGTAGCATCTTTTATAACATGATTATTAGTTACAATATATCCATCTTCTGAAATAATGACACCCGAACCCGTACCAATTTGTTCTTGTTGCTGCGTACCACGTGAGCCATAAAAATATTCCATTATAGGATTGTAAATTGTTCTCACGGAAACATTTTTAACATGAACTACTGTATGAATAGCATTTTCGGCTGCAACTGAAAAATCAATTGCTTCGCCATAGTTTCCTATAGTTCTGTTGTAATTAGTTGGGGCAGATGTAACGATTGAATTGTGACCACTATTTCCTTCAAAAAATAATTTGT
Organism: Flavobacterium aureirubrum; assembly: GCF_038739835.1. NCBI lineage: Bacteria > Pseudomonadati > Bacteroidota > Flavobacteriia > Flavobacteriales > Flavobacteriaceae > Flavobacterium > Flavobacterium aureirubrum. The sequence goes on along the minus strand of NZ_JBCGDO010000001.1, from coordinate 197,708 downwards.
ATGCGCCTAGAGTAGTCGCTCCACTTAATAAAGAAATCATAAATAAACTAAAAAGTCGTTTCATAACTATTAAAATTTTTTATTTGAAAGTAAAATTAAAAACATTATCATTGTGAGTAAATGCCTTTTAACGCTCGTTTAACAATTTTTAAGTTAATCTTAATATTTGCTATATTTGTGACTGTACAAATAGCTATGAACATGACTTTTGCCAAATATCAAGGAACAGGAAACGATTTTGTAATGATAGATAATCGTCAAAATAGTTTTCCAAAAAACAATTTTAAACTGATAGAAAAACTTTGCGATCGTCGTTTCGGAATAGGCGCAGATGGTTTGATTTTGTTAGAAAATGATGTTGAAACTGATTTCAAAATGGTATATTATAATTCCGATGGAAATGAGAGTTCGATGTGTGGTAATGGCGGTAGATGTTTGGTTGCCTATGCAAAAAGTGTGGGTTTAATAGAGGAAGTCACCACTTTTTTAGCAGTTGACGGTTTGCATCATGCTACAATTCTTGACAATGGTCTTGTTTCATTACAGATGAAAAATGTTTCCAACGTAAAAATAGCTGATGATTATGTTTTCTTGAATACCGGTTCGCCACATCATGTTTTGATGGTTGATAATTTAGAAAATTATGATGTGAAAACTAGTGGCGCTGCAATTCGCTATTCTGATTTGTATAATAAGGAAGGAAGTAACGTCAATTTTGTACAACAAATTTCAGAAAATCATTTTGCTTTGCGAACTTACGAACGTGGTGTGGAAGATGAAACATTATCATGTGGAACAGGTGCTACAGCAGCAGCAATTGCGATGAATGTTCTCGGGAAAACAAAAGAACATCATATTTATATAGATGTTGAAGGAGGAAAACTAGAAGTTTCATTTGTAAAAGAAGGGAATAGTTATACTAACGTTTTTTTAAAAGGTCCAGCAACTTTTGTTTTTGAAGGAGAAATTGATTGTTGATAAAAAGTATTATGTTTGTATTTCATGAAAATTTAAATTTCATAACTATGGCTAACTATTTAAAAAATATCAAAGAATTTAGAGAAAAAATAGGGTATTCACTTGAATACATGGGAATAAAATTAGATATTTCTTCTGTATCTTACTCTAAAATAGAAAAAGGAGAAACAAAACTCACTATTGACCGATTATATACTATTTCGGAAATCCTAAATGTTAGTATTTCACAAATTTTAGATATTGAAGTTAAAAATGAAATACATCAAACAAATAACGAAACAGCCATAGGTTCGCTCAAGAGAATAGAAAATTTTTACCAAGAAAATAAAGAACAAAATCTAAAAATTATTGAACTTTATGAACAGCGATTAAAAGAAAAAGATGTTATTATAGAATTACTTAAAATTAAATCTTAAAATTTAATCCTATATTTATAAAGCCTGCTAATGAGAAAAAGTTTGTTTCATTTATTAAAAAATTGTTTGATGAAACATTTGATCTTATAAAATTGTTATTTAGATTAATTAAATTTTCTGCATTTATGAAAAAATTTAATTTGTTTGTTTTCAAAGTTGTTCTAAAACCTAAATCAATAATTTTGTTATCCTCTTGAATAGTAGACTTATATAGATGATACTTTAAATAAGGGACAAAAATCAAATCTTTGTGAATTTTGAAATTCAAATTTAAATTAGGCGAAAATCGATTGATGTCTGACTCACCTGAATTTGAACGCACGTTTCTTAGATTTGTTTCAAGGCCAATATCAAAATTGATACTTTTTTTGAAAGTACTATTTATACTAACATTTATATTAGTTGTTGAAGTTTTAATGTCGTTTGAAATGCTGTTGAGCATAACTTTCTGATTACTAATATTATGAAATGTATTAAGTTTGAGGTCTAAAGGGATTTTTTTAAATTTTTTTTCAAAAAACATAAAAGAGTTTACATTTTTCAACCCTTCAACAATGATATTTTTTCTAACACTATAATTAAATTCATTAAAAATATCAAAACCAATGTTGCTTTTTTGAATAGAATAATCAAAACTCCCGTGAAAATAAATTCCTTTGATGGGATTCATGTAAGATGTATTAAAATTGTAATTATTTTTTATAATTAAAAAAGGATTTATGAAGTTTGAAAGCGATATGGAGCTATAATCTTCAATCAGAGAACCTCTATTCATATTTCTTAATAGTGGCATTTCAATATTTTTGTTATATCCAATTCCTATAGATAGTTTAGGAGTTATTTTTTTTGATATTGAAAAATTAGGTAATATTTCATTAAAATTATAGATGTCATTATTGAAACTTTGAAAAGTAAGAAATGTTTCCAAACCAAATTTTATGGTAGATTTCAAAAATTTATTATTTATATAATTAATTCCTAAATGATTGTTCTTATACGATAACTTATTTTTAAAGAAGTAATTAGGATTCGAATCGTCAATAATGTTATTGTTATTTGAATATTCATAATTAAAATTATAATAAATATTAAAATTTCCTTTTTTTGTATTTTTTGTGTAATTTAAATTGGTGTTTATATAGTACTTAAAAAATTCATTTTTTTGTAGTACACTAGCATTGTTGAAATTTAAATCATAAAATGATTCGCTTGTGAGTAACCCTAAGTTGTCCTCGTTTTTTTCAAAATAAGTTAAAAACTTAAATTCTAACAAACTCTTTTCAAAAGATTTTTTATAATAAAGGTTACCACCATATTTTAAATTTTCATTTTTTCTTTCTTGATTAATAGTGCTTGATTCATTTGTAGAATTATTAGAAATTAAAGCATTGGTATTGTTTTTTGTAAAATATGTAAATAATGAACTCGTTAAATAGGCAGTTTCATTTATTTTATTTTCAAGATTGACAAGATTTATATTTATCAAACTATTGCTTTTATCTTTTACAATTCTGTTATTTATTAAACTAAAATCCTCTATTTTTTTTTGTGTTATTTCGGTATTTTCTAATTGATTATTATTATTAATGGTTGAAAAAATATTAATTTTTTTATTTTTTCCAACATTTATATTGCCGTTAATAGTTGTGTTTAGTATTTTTTTGAAAATAACTTTATCGTCAGCAAAAAGAAAAGTTGGCAAATTGTCATAGACTTTTGTGTTAGACTCTTGTGCGCTAATGTTGTTTTGTATTTTATCTTGTAATTGAAAATACTCATCAAGAGGAATTATTGTTTTATTAGTATTATTTGCATCAGATAGTATATGTGTTTTCGACTTTCCAAAGTTATAAGAGCTTGAATGCAATCTATAACGCTCATAAATTCCATTTTCTAATTCTAGGTCGTGATTAAAAACTCCTTTATACTCATCTTTTATTTTAATATTTAAAGCAGTTTGATTAGAATTTTCAAAGTTTTTCAAAGAGGATAAGTCTTGAAAGTTTTTCAATACTTCTATATCTTTTACTATTTCAGATTTAATGTTTTCTAATGGTATCTGATGATTTTTACCAAATAATTTATCACCATCAATTAATATATCATTAATTAATTTTCCATTGTAATAAATTTTATTTTTAGAATCTACTGTAATTCCAGGCAACTTTTTTGCTATGTCTTTTAAATTGATTTCTGAACCATTTAAAAGTTTTTTTAAGTTGTATTTTATCGTATCATTTATTTCTTTTAAGTCGTCTAATTCATTCGTAATTACAACTTCTTTTAAAATATTTTGTTTTTCTACTAATATAATTTTGTAAATGAAAGTGTTTAATTCTATTTCAATAAATTTTGTTTCAAAACTGATGTGTGCTATTTTAATATTTTTTATATTTTGATGTGCTTTTTTGAAGCCAAAAACACCTTTATCAGAAGATGTTGTATATTCAATTGTTTTATTGTTAGAATCTAAAATTTGTACTGTTGCAAATGCTATTGGCAAATCATTTTTATCAATTATTGTCCCATTAATTACATTTTGCCCATAAAAAAAATGACCTATAATTATAAAAATACAGGTCAAATAAAATCTTCTATTTTCTATTTCTTTCAATTTGTTATTACTTTCGTTGTTTTGGTTGTTGTTGTGTTTCCTTTTGTTGTAATTATCGGTTCTGTATTACTGTTTTTTCTTCCACCCATTATTTCTCTTTCTAATTCATCAGTTGTATAGGTTTTTTGATTGTCAAAATTGAGTTTTTCTATTTTAACATCTGCATTATTTATTATTCTTTTCATTTCCCAAATAGTATTTCCATTTTCTCCATATATAATTAAACCGGGTAATCCATTTAAAAATTTAGGACCAGCATCTATTGGAATGTCCTCAGTAAACCATACCGTAAAATTAATTCCTCTTGCTGTTGCAGTTGCTTTTTTACATAAAAATTGATTAATTGTTTTTGTTTCGTTTGTTATTGTCCAATTCCAATCTATCAATTTTTCTTTTACATAGGCAACTTCATCTTTACCTCTTGGACTTGTGTAAAGCAATTCATTAGTCGCATAATTTTTGTACATTACTTTTTCAACTTGATTATTAAATATATTTTCTTTTTTTTCTATTCCATCATCAATATAAGTAGTATCGTGGGGTTTTATGTTTAAAGATTTTGGATGATTTTTGTAAATTGATTCTCCATTTTTAAATTCCAAAACATATAAATATGACTTTGAGAACATAGCAAACATTCCTTTTGGCATCATTTTTCTTGAATTTTCACTCATTTTTTTTGATTCAAGGTATTCTACGTAAACGCTTTGAGAGTACAAAAAGTTGCATATAAAAAATATAAAAGCAGTAAGTATGAATTTTTTCATTTTAAAAATGAAAATTAATTTCTAATAATTATTTTTTTCTTTGTTATGGTTGTATTTCCTTCCTGAACTACTTCAGTTTCTGAATTTTGATTTTTAGTGCTACTAGAAGGTGTTTTATATAATTCATCCATAGTGTAAATTCTTTGATTATCAAAATTAGGTTTTTCAATTTTTACATCCGCATTAAAAATAATTTTATTCATTTCAAACCTTCTAAAATCATTTTCTGCATAAATAATTAAACCAGGTAGCCCATTAACATATTCAGGTCCACAATCTATAGGAATATCTTCGGTAAACCAAACCGTAAAATGCAATCCCCTTACATAAGCTGTTGCTTTTTTACATAAAAATTTATTAATCATCTTTGTTTCTTCTTCTATCTTCCAATTCCAATCAATCAACTTGTCTTTTACATAAGCGATTTCATCTATTCCTTTTGGTTGTGTAAAGCGTAATTCGTTAGCAGCATAATTTTTATAGACTATTTTTTCAACTTGATTGTAAAATAATCTTTCACTTACTTCTATTCCATTTTCAACATAAGTAGTGTCGTATGGTTTTATATTTAAAGATTTCGGATGATTTTTATAAAGCGACTCACCATTTTTATATTCCAATAAATATAAAAAAGACTTTGATGAAACAGCAAACATCCCTTTTGGTAATAATATTTTAGAATCTTCACTAATTTTTTTTGTTTCAAGATATTCTACATAAATACTTTGAGAGTACAAAAAATTGCCTACAACAAATATAACGGCAGTAAATATGAATCTTTTCATTATCTGTTAATGTTTAAATAGTTATGTCAACCCTACGTTTAAAGGGTTGACATAGTTTTACTATAATTATTTACTTAGTAGTGCCAATTTCGTAACAGGTAGTCCAAGTTAAATACACGTATGTTTCTATCGTTCCCCCAAACACTGGTTCGCTGCTAACTAATATCTTACGTATATGAGTTATACAATACTCATAATTCTCCGCACTTTCAATAACCATTGTTTTTATTGAATTTGAATCGTTTGAAACTTCTTTAGTTTCTGTGGTTGTAGTTATGTGATTTACTCTTTCCTCTGAAATAGTATTCGCAAAACTAATTGAAGCCATAAATAACATAGCAAATAAAATGATTTTTTTCATAATTTTAAAGTTTTAAAGTGTTAATTGATTATTAAATGCACAAAAAATGTCGACTAATTCTGCTTTACAACGTTAATCATATTTAATCATTGCAGTAATCTTTTTTAATGAAAACATTTTAACTTTTAGTAAGAAAATTTTAACTTTTAATAATTTTCATTTTTTTTTCTTTAATAGCCCTATAATATTCCTCATTTGTAAATGCTTGTCTGTAATGGATTTTTGTATTAAACAATTTTTTCTAGTGATAATTTCGTTGATTAATTACATTAATTCTTTTTTGTAGTTTTACTGAGAAAAAAAAGTTCAACAAGAATAGAATTAGCCCTTATATTCTGAAATCTAAAATCGTTTCTCAATATTCTTAATTATTTATGATCACATTACAAGGAAATAACATCTTTCTCCGTGCTCTCGAACCTGATGATTTAGAGTTTATTTATGCTATAGAAAATGATGAAAACATTTGGGAAGTGAGTACTACTCAAACTCCTTATAGCAAATTTCTCATTCGTCAATATCTTGAAAATGCCCACCAAGATATTTATGAAACCAAACAATTGCGGTTGGCTATTTGCAAAAACAACACATTTGAAGCTATTGGATTAATTGATTTATTTGATTTTGATGCCAAAAATCGTCGGGCAGGTATTGGTATAATCATTCAAAATGAAGCCAACAGAAATTCTGGTTTTGGGAAAGAAGCATTGACATTACTGATAAATTATAGTTTTCAACATTTGCAGTTGCATCAATTGTTTGCAAATATTGGCACAAAAAATCTACCAAGTATAGCACTTTTTACTACATTTGGATTTGAAAAAATAGGCGTTAAAAAAGATTGGAATTATACACACAATGCTTTTCATGATGAAGTATTGGTTCAATTAATAAATAAATAACCTCTTAATATTTATCACATTGAGGATTAATAAAATAACTGTTTTTAAAGCATTAGGCATAATTTTTATTGCTGTCTTTTTAATTATCTTTTTAAAATTTTTTACATCTAATACAAGTTTTGAAAAAGAAGAAGTTTATGTTCAAATTCCGACAGGAACTTCTTATGAAGATGTTGAAAAAATTATTAGTCCGCTTGTTACCAACATGAATAATTTTTTATTGGTTGCCAAACTTCGTTCCTATCCCGAAAATGTTAAACCAGGAAGATTTTTATTAAAAAAAGGAATGAGTGCTTTTCAATTAGTTGCCGCAATGCGCAGTAATGTTCCTGTAAAACTCGCTTTTAACAATCAAGAAAGGCTTGAGGATTTTTGCGAAAGGTTAAGTGCACAAATTGAGCCAGATACATCATCATTATTGGCGACATTTCGCGACTCTGCTTTTTTACATCAAAATGACTTTACCAGTGACAACGTTTTTGCCATGTTTTTGCCAAATACTTATGAAGTGTATTGGAATATTTCTGCGGAAAAATTTAGAAATAAAATGTTAGAAGAGTACAAACGTTTTTGGACTAAAGAGCGTCTTTTAAAATCTGCAGCATTGAATTTAACACCTGTGCAGGTCATAACACTTGCTGCCATTGTTCACAAAGAAACGGTAAAAAAAAGTGAGCGACCAATTGTTGCAGGAGTTTATTTAAACCGTTTGCAATTAGGAATGCCATTACAAGCAGATCCAACAGTGATTTATGCCTTAAAATTGCGAGATAATAATTTTGACCAAATTATCAAGCGCGTTTTGTACAATGATTTATTTGTACAATCGCCATACAACACATATCAAAATATTGGATTACCACCAGGACCAATTGCTATGCCTGATATAGACGCCATTGATGCTGTTTTGTCACCAGAAAAGCATCAATATATTTATTTTTGTGCTAGCGTTGAGCGATTTGGATACCACGAATTTGCCTCCACTATCGAACAACACAATAAAAATGCGAAGAAATATGCAGACTGGTTGAATGCACAAGGTACAAAAAGATAACGCTTGAAAACGACATTTTATTTCATTTTGTTTTTATGCTATTCGAGTTGCTTACAGTCGCAAAGTTCTTTTGAAAGTTTTTTTAAACCATCCGATACTTTAAATACAAAACGATTGCAGGCGATTGTAGTAGGAGAAGTTGCATTAGGTTCGGCAACTTTGATTGGTTTAAATCAACTGTGGTATGCTGATTATCCTCGATCTGATTTTCATTTTGTTAACGATAATGCAGAATGGTTGCAAATGGATAAAATGGGTCATGTGTTTTCTTCTTATCAATTGGGAAGTTATGGTGCTAGTATATTAAAATGGTCTGGTGCTAGTAGAAAAAGTCAATTAATTTATGGTTCTACTTTGGGACTAGCTTTTTTAACCGCGGTTGAAGTTTTTGATGGCTATTCAGATAATTGGGGCGCATCTGCTGGTGATGTTGCAGCCAATGTTGCCGGTACTGCCTTATACGTTTCACAAGATTTACTTTGGAAAGAGCAACGTATAGTTCCAAAATTCTCTTTTCATACCACACCTTATGCATCAGCTCGACCACAGGTTTTGGGAAGTTCCATTTCAGAACAAATTTTGAAAGATTACAACGGACAAACGTATTGGTTATCGGCAAATATTCACAGTTTTGCCAAGACATCCAAAATCCCAAAATGGTTTAATATTGCTTTTGGTTATGGTGCTGAAGGAATGATTACGGGAAGGAATGAATTTGTGAACACTGTTTTTCTCCCAGAGCGCGAAAGATACCGTCAATTTTATCTTAGTTTGGACCTAGATTTGACAAAAATTAAAACAAAATCTCATTTTGTTAAGACTATTTTAACAGTTTTTAATTTTATTAAAATCCCTGCTCCAACGTTTGAAATAAGGAGTAACGGAGGCACGAAGTTTCATTTTATCTATTTTTAAAGTAGTTCAACTGCTTGATATTCAATTTTATAATTTTATTTGTATATTTGCAACCGGAAATATCATGTCGGTGACAGCGCTTGAGAAATAAATTTTAATGATAAAAAAAGGAATTTTTTACACATCCATCCTACTAATTGTAGCTTTTTTAAGCTCTGGTTTTAAATCTTATAACTCCCAAATCAACCACTATTTTCGTGTTGATGAAAACGAAGAACTATTATATGTTTTTCCTTCTCAAAATATCATCGATTATGTAACCTTAAGAGTTCCATTTACAGGAAAATACTTTATTGGCTACAAAGAAGCTATTGCTCACAAAGAGTCACAAGGAAAATATAAAAGAATTAATACGCTCGGTTATTTAGGTAAATACCAATTTGGTATTGAAACTTTAAAATCGATTGGAATTCACGACAGTGTTGGGTTTCTAAATAATCCAAGACTCCAAGAAAAAGCATTTGTTGTATTACTTTCCAAAAACAAATACGAATTGCGAAATTACATTCAGTATTTTGAAGGAAAAGTAGTAGATGGTGTTAAAATTACCGAGTCAGGAATTTTGGCTGCGGCGCATCTTGGTGGTGTTGGTTCGGTTAAAAAATTTTTAAATTCTGATGGGGAAAGAGCCAAGAAAGATGCATATGGAACTTCGGTTAAGACGTACCTTCAAGATTTTGGAGGTTTTGAAACCCAAGGAATTGAAGCAATTAAAAATGCTAAAATAAAATAATTACATTTTGTGAATAATAAAAATAGTAGGTCGATTATGTAAGTCGACCTTTATTTTTTTCCACTCTGATACGCGTAATGTTTTGATATACTCAGTTGGCAGTGTGATATCGGTTGCAATACAAAGATGCGTGTTGGGTTGCAATATAGACAACAAATCCTCTAATAATTTATTATTTCGATAAGGTGTTTCAATAAAAATCTGTGATTGATTTTTACTATTTGATAGGTTTTCAAAGTTTTTTAAAGCCGTTTTTTTATCTCCTTTGTCTATTGGTAAATAGCCATTAAAAGCAAAGCTCTGTCCGTTCATTCCAGAACCCATCATCGCCAGAAGAATAGAAGAAGGACCAACTAATGGAATAACTTGTATTCCATTTTCGTGGGCTATCTTTACAATAACGGCACCAGGATCAGCAACGCCAGGACATCCTGCTTCGCTCATTAACCCAATATTTAATCCATTTAAACACGGAGCAATCATGGACTTGAAATCAGCACTATCTGTTCGTTTGTTTAGCAACAAAATTCGTAAACTGTCTTGAACTTTTTCAGGATGAATAGATTTTATAAATTTTCGAGCAGTCTTTTCGTTTTCAACAATATAGTCGTCTATAAAATCGATAGCTCTTTTTACGGTTTGTGGCAAAACATCATGAGGATTCATTTCACCCAAAGTTGTCGGAATTAAGTATAATTTTCCTCGGAGTGTTATGGGTTTCATTTTCTGAGCGTATTTTGATTGTCGGCGCTAATCTGTTTGAGAATTATGAGTGTTTCTCTACCAGTTTTTTAGCAATAATATCACAGGTTTCATCTAACATTTCATACACCATATCAAAGCCATTTTGAAGTCCATAATAAGGATCAGGAACATCAACATTTTCGCCAGGAAACAAATGATTGAGTATCATTTCAACTTTGTTTTTTTGTGTGTCGTTTTTTGCAAGTTCTACTACGTTATCATAATTGGAACTATCCATGACATAGATGTAATCAAAATAGTCAAAGTCTTTTGAAGTAAATTGTCTTCCTCGTTGATTTGAAATGTCTAAGCCATTTTTTTTGGCTGTTAGAATAGAGCGTGGGTCAGGTTGCTTACCAATATGATAATTTCCTGTTCCAGCGGAGTCTACGATAAATTTATCTTTTGGTAGTTTTGAAGCTAAGAGTCCTTCTGCTAAAGGCGACCGACAAATATTTCCAAGACAAACCATTAAAATTTTAACCGGCATATTTGGGTTTTTTAATGGACAAACTTAATCAAAAAAACACTAACTATAGTGATAGTTTTTTATGAATGTCGTCTACAAATTTTTTGAATTGTTTGTCAGTTGAAACAAGGTTGTCAACTGTTTTACAGGCATGCAATACTGTAGCGTGATCTCTATCACCTATCTGTGAACCAATATTTGCCAATGAAGATTTAGTGAATTTTTTAGCAAAAAACATGGCTAATTGTCTTGCTTGAACTACATGGCGTTTTCTAGTTTTTGATTGTAAAGTGTCAATATCCAGTTGGAAATAATCTGAAACTACTTTTTGAATATAATCTATAGAAATTTCTCGTTTTACGTTTTTAACAAATTTTTCAACGACACTTTTTGCTAAATCAAGAGTAACTTCTTTTTTATTGAATGACGATTGTGCAATTAATGAAATAATTGCACCTTCTAGTTCTCTGACGTTTGATTTGATATTTCGAGCAACATATTCAATGATGTCATCTGGCATATCCACTCCATCTCTATATAAAATATTTTTTAAGATAGAAATTCTAGTTTCATAATCGGGTTGATGCAATTCTGCCGACAATCCCCATTTAAAACGAGATAACAAACGTTGTTCGATATCTTGCATGTCAACAGGTGCTTTATCAGAGGTAAGAATTACTTGTTTGCCATTTTGATGTAAGTAATTGAAGATATGGAAGAATACATCCTGTGTTCCTGATTTGCCCGAGAGGAATTGAACGTCATCAATTATTAATACATCTATTAATTGGTAGAAATGAATAAAATCGTTTCTATTATTTTTCTTTACAGAGTCAATATATTGTTGTGTAAAAACTTCGGCGGAAATATATAAAACCGTTTTCTCAGGATATTTATCTTTGATTTCAACTCCAATGGCGTGTGCCAAATGGGTTTTTCCTAATCCAACACCTCCAAAAATTAATAATGGATTAAATGAAGTTCCGCCTGGCTTATTTGCTACAGCCATACCAGCAGAACGCGCCAATCTATTTGAGTCGCCTTCAAGAAAATTATCAAAGCTGTAATTAGGATTAAGTTGTGACTCTATTTTTAAATTTCTAATTCCTGGAATTACGAAAGGATTTTTAAGCTCTGGATTTAAATTTTTAAAAGGCGCATCAACTTCCTGAGATTTTAGTGGACTTCTATGAGAACTTGGCAATTGTTCTGTATAGGGTTGTTTATTACCATAAGTGTTCTCCATTTTAATTTTATAGAGTAACTTTGCGTTTTTTCCAAGTTCTTTAGTTAAGGCAACTTTTAATAATTTTACATAGTGCTCTTCGAGCCACTCATAGAAAAATTTACTAGGAACTTGAATATATAATGCGTTATCAGTAAGTTCAACTGATTTAATCGGTTCGAACCAAGTTTTGAAAGCTTGCTCTTGTATATTGTCTTTTATAAATTCTAGACAGTTTTCCCATACCGATTGCGCAGTTTTATTCATAATTGGTTTAAATATTAATGTTTTGTTTAGGTTATTTTCTAATAAAAGACAACAAAAATTGTCTCGTTTAATGGGGTAACAAATATGTGAATAAAATTTGTTAAAAAAAATTTTAATGGCATTGATTTTTAAAAAATATTGTTGTAAGGACAGCATTTAAAATAGATAAAAAGCAAAAAAATCAGATGAAAGAACATCAAATACAGGTTAGAGTTCGGTATTCAGAAACCGATCAAATGAGTGTCGTTTATCATGGTAATTATATACCTTATTTTGAAATGGGACGTGTGGAATGGCTTAGAAATAAAGGGGTTTCATACAAATCGCTTGAAGAAAGTGGTATTGCACTTCCTATTGTTTCTATGACAATAAATTACAAAAAACCAGCTCGTTATGATGATTTACTTACGGTGACTACAAAGTTTAAAAGTCAAAGTTCTGTGAAGATTGAATTTGATTGTGAAATCCATAACGAAAATGGGGAGTTGTTAACAACTGCGCAATTTATTTTAGTATTTGTGGCTGTAAATTCAGGAAAACCTATTGCTCCTCCAAACTATATTTTGGAGGTTTTACGCAGCGAGGAAAATTAAATCTTTTTTATTTCGATTTCAAACAGATTTTCAAAAATGTCGACTATCATCTCGGCATTTTTTTTTCTTGTAGAAAATAGTATTTCACACGTTTCGTCCATTTTTTGCGAAACAATTTCGAGATTTTTTTCTTTGATGATACGCATCACTTTATTCATGTTTTTGTAATCAAAATTAATTTGAAAATAAATAGCAATGGTTCTTTCTACTATATCGCTATTTTCTAATGCCATTTGTGCCGCAGTTTTGTAGGCTGAAATTAGCCCGCCAACGCCTAGTTTTGTTCCACCATAAATCCGAACAATAACAACTAGAGTATTAGTTACACCATAGGATTGAATTTGTCCATAGATTGGCAATCCAGCAGAGTTATTAGGTTCGCCATCATCGTTTGTTCTATAATGTTTTTTTGTTGTCCCTAATTGAAAAGCATAACAGAAATGTCCCGCTGCAGGATGTTCTGCTTTTAACAGTTCTAGATTTTTTTTAACATCTTCTTCTGTTGTAATTGGAAAGGTATAACCAAAAAATTTGCTGTTTTTTTCTTTAAGAAGTACTCCTTTTGAAGGCGAAACGATAGTTTTATAAGTGTCTGTCATTTCTTAATTTGAAGTGTAAAAGTAGTGGTTTGATTTTTGGAATTTTATTACAGTGGTAGGTGTTTTTGTTCAAATAAATCTACAACATCCTCTTTACCAACCTGTAAATTCCAAACATGCAGTCCAATACTTGCTGCTGCATCTGTATTTATTTTTTTATCGTCTACAAAAAGCGTTTTTTTAGGCGATAAATCATGTTTGCGTAATATGATGTTAAATATCTCGGGATCAGGTTTTCTTCTGCCCATTTCGAAAGAATAATATACTTTTTCGAAACAACGGTAAAAATCCGTGTAGAATGACATGCCTACTTTGTGTTCAAATCGGCTTATGTGAATAGAATCGGTGTTAGTGAGAAGAAATAGACGGTATTTACTAGCCAGCATTTGTAAAAATTCTAAACGATAGAGTGGAAAATCGCCAATTACTGCATTCCAAGCTTTAATAATATCTTCTATACCGGCGTTAGGAATACATTTCTCAAAACTTTTGATAAAGTCGATTTCGCTAATTTTTCCTTTCTCAAATAGATCATTATAGGCTACAAGTTCCTCATTTGGTCCATGCAATCCAATTTTTTTGAATTCATCGATTTGAGTTTCTTTTTCTAGGTTGATAAAAATATCACCAAAATCAAAAATAATTGCGTTAATCATGGTTTCTAAAAAGTTTAAGTTGGTTCTCTTTTATTTTAACAACAGTGTTTTCTATATATATAATAGGTGATTTTGTTCCGTTCTTTAATATATTGTTGCCAACAAATATTCTCGCTTCATCCCAAAGGTTGTCTTTTATAAAAGTTTCCAATGTCATTTTTCCTCCTTCTATAATAACCGATTGGACGTTATTTCTATAAAGAATTGCGCTTATATTTTTGGCAAGACGACTATCAAAGGTAGCATTTTCATATATACAATTCTCATTCGATGGCATATTTTCGATTTCAGTGATGAAAATTGTTCTTGTTTTTCCGTCGTTTACATAAAAATCTTTTGAAATTTTCCCTGATTTATCCAATACTATTCGTGTCGGATTTTGTCCAGTCCAATCCCGTACATCTAATTTAGGATTGTCATCGAGAACTGTTTTTGTTCCCACTAAAATGGCTTGTTCTTCACTTCTCCATTTGTGCACTAGTTGTCGAGAAAATTCATTAGATATCCATATTGGTTCTTTTTTTTCTTTATATAATGGTGCAATAAATCCGTCTGAACTTTCGGCCCACTTTAATATAATGTAGGGACGTTTTTTCTTGTGAAAAGTAAAAAATCGTTTGTTCAATTCGTTGCAATCATTTTCCAAAACGCCAACCGTTACATTTATACCGTTTTCTACTAATCTTTTAATGCCGTTTCCAGCGACCTTTTCGTTGGGGTCAATTGTGCCAATCACCACATTTGGGATTTTGTATTTGATAATTAAATCGCAACATGGAGGCGTTTTACCAAAATGGCTGCAAGGTTCTAATGATACATAAATGGTAGCTTTTGATAGAAGTGACTTGTCTTTTACTTTATTAATAGCGTTTACTTCGGCGTGTGGCTCGCCCGATTTCCGATGCCAACCTTCACCAATAATTCTGTTGTTATATACAATCACACTCCCAACCAACGGATTAGGATAGGTGGTTCCTAAACCATTTTTGGCAAGTTCAATGCAGCGATTGATGTATTTTTCATGTATCTTCACTTCGCAAAAATAAGCTATTAGTTTTACAATGTCAGTTGCCCAAATTAGAGAAATTCAAATACAAGATAATCAACAAATTGCTGCTGCAATTCGTGAAGTATTTATTTCAGATAATTTTCCAAAAACAGGAACCGCGTTCGAAGATCCACAACTTGATTTTATGTTTCAAACCTATAATAAAGACAAGTCTGTTTATTTTGTCATCGAAGAAAATGAAAAAATCGTCGGTGGTGCTGGGATTTCACAACTAGAAAATGCAACGTCTATGTTATGCGAATTACAAAAAATGTATTTATTAACCGGTTCGCGAGGCAAAGGTTTAGGGCAACAATTAATTAAGAAATGTTTGCAAAAAGCCAGCGAATTTGGCTATACTCACTGTTATCTCGAAACGCTCCGCGAAATGGTCATTGCGCAACATTTGTATAAAAAGATGGGTTTCGAATACCTCGAAAATCCTATCGGGAATACAGGTCATACTTCTTGTCCGGCATGGATGATTAAAGAGTTAGCCTCCAATTTTTAAACTCGAGATTCAAAATGTTTGTCAAAGAATTTAAAAATATTTTCAAAAAAGATTTGCTTCCATTCTATGATGAACAGGAAATAGATAGTTTCTTTTTTTTGACTTTAGAAAATTTGCATCAAATGAAGCGCTTAGATTTGGCGTTACAACCTAATTTTTATATTGAAAAAAACGAAATTCAACAATGGGAACAGGTGGTAGAAGAGCTAAAAGTTTATAAACCCATTCAATACATATTAGGTGCAACTGAGTTTTGCGGTTTACCTTTTTTAGTTAACGAAAATGTATTAATTCCGCGACCTGAGACTGAAGAATTAGTGGAGTTAATTGTTAAAGATTGTGAGTTGCTTCCATACACTTTGGCACCTAATTCCAAATTGAAAATACTCGACATTGGAACAGGTTCGGGTTGTATTCCTATTGCATTGAAAAAGTTTTTGCCAAATGCTGAAGTGTTCGCCATTGATATTTCCGACAAAGCATTAGAAGTGGCAAAAAAAAATGCTATTGCAAACCAAGTAACAATCAATTTTATTCAAGCCGATATTTTAAAAGTTTACGACCTACAAAACTTTTCCACTCCTAACTTTCCACTTTCCACTTCCTTCGACATCATCGTTTCTAATCCGCCTTATGTTCGCATGTTAGAAAAAACAGAAATTAGTCCTAATGTTTTGGAATATGAACCTCATTTGGCACTATTTGTTGAAGATAATGATGCCTTACTTTTTTATAGAAAAATAGCCAATTTAGCGAAGAATAGCCTAAAACCAAATGGGAAACTGTACTTTGAAATTAATCAATATTTAGGAAAAGAAACGTTGGCTTTAGTCGAAAGTTATGGTTTTAAAAACTGTGAACTTCATAAAGATATTTATGGCAATGATAGAATGATAAAATGTAACATATAATCACAAAGATTATATTTCACAGAGATTCAAAGAGAAAAATGAGACTCACAGAGTTTTAATAAATGCTTCAAACTCCCAACTTCCAACTTTTACTCATACCGCAGCGCCTCAATAGGGTCGAGTTGTGAGGCTTTGATGGCAGGATAGGAACCAGAAATGATAGCCACAATAAAACTGGTAATAAAAGCCGCCATGATGGCACCCCAAGGAATTACAAAATCCCAGCCTGCAGCCAAACAAATAAGATAACCAATAAGAATTCCAAATACAATCCCGAAAAGTCCTCCTATTTGTCCAATGGTCAATGTTTCTATAAAGAATTGAAAAGCAATCGTTTTTTTTGTGGCACCCAATGATTTTCGAACCCCAATTTCACGTGTGCGTTCTGTTACGGAAACTACCATGATATTCATCAAAGCGATAGACGAACCTAGAATAGTGATAATTCCCATTACCCAGGCAGAAATACTCAAAACTCCCGTTAGATTGGCAATTCGATTAATTAAATCATCGCTCCGCGAAACACCAAAATTGTCCTCTTCAATTGGGTTAAGTTTTCTCACTTTTCGCATCGTGCTAGTGGCATTGGCAACCGCATCGTCCAACAATTCTGTTTTTTCAATCATAGAACTTACAGAATAATTGATATTGGGCGCAGAAAATAACGACCGAGCTACTTGAATAGGGATAAGAACACGCAAATCTTGACTGTTACCAAAAGTGGAACCTCTTTCTTTTAACACACCTATCACCTTGAATTTTGCCCCGCGGATGGATAACATTTTTCCAATTGGGTTAACATCTTTAAACAATCCTTTGGAAACAAAATCAGAACCAACAATACAATTATATACATTATTGGAGATGTCAAAACTATTAAAGTTTCTCCCTTGTGTGGCTTCTAAACCAGAGTTGGGCATATAAAATTCATCTACACCAATTACAGTAATTTCGGGATCGGTTTTTTGATTGTCATATTTAACTTCGGCCGTTGAGGTGGCAATAAACGATAAGGAGGTTTGTGTAAAAGGATAATTGTAGAGTTCTTTATACCGCTTGGCTTCAAAATAGGAGATAATAGGATTAATCTTTTCAACTTCATCACCACCACTTCTTCTGTTTCTATTTTCATATTGATTGATGTTGAAGGTATTAGAACCCATGGAAGCAAAACTAGAATTTAAGTTATTATCGATAGCCGCAACCACGGTTAAAATCCCTACTAATGAAGTAATACCAATAGCAATAATTATTACCGTTAACACGGTGCGCAGCAATTGTGTTCTAATAGAACCCAAAGCGATTTTTACATTTTCTCTAAATAATCCAATCATAACAGTAATTTGTCACGAAGTTAACCCTTTTGTTACAAGAAAATTGCCTTGCTTGTAGAAATTAGTTTTAAAAAATAAGATATTTGCAAAATGAATTTTAAATGTTAAATATCAAATATTTAAAATCTAATATCAAAATCTAATATTTAAAATGGCACAAAAACCAAGTATTCCCAAAGGCACACGCGATTTTTCACCGGCTGAGGTGGCTAAACGAAATTATATTATTTCGGTAATGAGAGATCATTTTGAGAAATTTGGTTACCAACCCATAGAAACCCCTTCGTTTGAAAACTCCGATACGCTGATGGGAAAATATGGAGATGAAGGTGATCGATTGATTTTTAAGATATTGAATTCGGGGGATTATTTGGATGGCGTTTCTGCTGAGGATTTACAAATCAAAAATTACAAACAGCTTACTCCTAAAATCTCCGAGAAAGCCCTTCGTTATGACTTAACCGTTCCTTTTGCTCGTTATGTGGTGCAGCACCAAAGTGAGATTGAATTTCCGTTTAAACGCTATCAAATTCAACCTGTTTGGCGTGCTGACCGTCCACAAAAAGGAAGGTTCAGAGAGTTTTATCAATGCGATGCCGATGTGGTAGGTTCCACCTCTTTATGGCAAGAAGTAGAGTTGGTACAATTATACGATTCAGTATTTACAGCACTAGGTTTGGAAGGTGTTATCATCAAAATCAATAATCGAAAAATTTTATCTGGAATTGCAGAAGTGATTGGTGCATCGAATAAATTGATTGATTTTACAGTGGCTTTGGACAAATTGGACAAAATAGGAGTGGAAGCCGTGAAGAAAGAGATGCTAGAGAAAGGAATTTCCGAAGGAGCGTTGGAAAAAGTACAACCTTTGTTTCATTTCACAGGAACAATTCATGAGAAAATAGCTAAACTTTCAACTTTACTTTCTGCTTCTGAAGAAGGAAAGGAAGGAATACGTGAACTGCAATTTATTTGCGATAACATCGCTAAACTGGGATTAAAAAAATCCATTTTAGATTTGGATGTGACTTTGGCGAGAGGATTAAACTATTATACCGGAGCTATTTTTGAAGTAGCACCTCCAGCTACAGTTGCTATGGGTTCTATTGGCGGCGGCGGTCGCTATGATGATTTGACAGGAATTTTCGGTTTAAAGAACATGAGCGGTGTTGGGATTTCTTTTGGTTTGGATAGAATTTATTTGGTTTTAGAGGAATTGAATTTATTTCCACAAACGGTTACTATTGCTACCAAAGTATTGTTTTTAAATTTTGGCGAAAGCCAAACTTTTGAAGTTATGAAAGCCATTACATTACTTCGAAATCAAAACATCAAAGCAGAGATGTATCCCGATAACGCTAAGATTGATAAGCAATTTAAACATGCAGAGCGACGAGGAATTCCGTTTGTTGTGAAAGAAATTCTTGGTTCAAGTTTTATCTTAAAAGACATTCAAACTGGAGAGCAAATGCAATTAAATATTACGGAACTCATTCATAAACTCTCTGATTAGTTTGACAAAAGATTTAAAATAAAAAATCCCCGAGTGGGGATTTTTTTTAAAATGCAGTTTAGTGTCAAATAAAAAGCAAAATAGAATTATTTTTTAACCAAGATTTTTTTCGTGATTTCACCACCGTCAGTAAATACTTTTACGATATACGTTCCTGTACTTACATCGGATACTTTTAGTTGAATATCGGCTTGGCTTTGGTTGTCAATTTTCCAATTAGTTACTTGTTGTCCTAATAAGTTAAATAATGAAACAGATTTTACAGTTACTTCTTGTAACACATTTTTGATAGTAATCATATTATTTGATTGTGAATGTATCACCGCAATTCCTTGGTTTTCTTCATTGTCAGTTGTGCCAAGTGAAGATCCATTAGTAAATCGCAAAGTAAATCGAGTTTCGTAAATTCCTGCTGGAAGATTTACCTGATAAGGTTGTGATTTGATACTGTTGTATGTATTAGTCACATTATCGTGTATATAAATTTCTTGGCCATCACTAAAGTTTTCCTTTCCATCAACTTGGAAAGTAACATTACCAGAAGTTGCATTTTTAACACCAATTGGATATATGTTGTTTACATTGAAGAAACCATCACCATTAATGTTTAATTTTCTTGTTCCGTTAATGAAATACATGTCATTAGTTAGTGTTTCGATGCTCAATCCGTCATATCCTTCATCATATCCTGCTGTTGCATTTTGATCCATAAATCCTAACAATATTTGTCTATGATAACTGTTAGTGGAGGTATACCCCAATCTCAATTTCATAAACTCTTCAGTTGTAAAACTGTCATTTGCATTATTGTTTGCTGCACTAGAGGAAACAGTAGGATTAGCATTAGTTCTGAACAATGAATATGAATTTTCATTATCTTCTTTTACAAATAGTCTTTGACCATTATTAAATGTAATTGTTCCTCCTGTTGGTGTACCCGTTACAAAGAAACCTTGTCCCACAGGAATGAATCTATTTGGAGTTTTATTACTTGATCCCAAACCACTTATTCCTATTGGAGCTACTGGAGCTGTTCCACCTACTTTTGTATAAGTCGCATAACCACCTTGATACTCAATTGTATTATGAGAAGAATTTGTGTCAAAGTGTTCCCAGAAGAACAAAGTACCATTGATACTAGCAACATTGTCATCAATAAATTGGTCAGCATCGATTGCGGAAGGATAAGGGTTACCACATAGGTTTAAGTTATTAGCCCCAACTGTTGAGGTAATCGTTCCGTTATTTGGTTTACCAACAAAAGTATAGTTTTGATTAGGAGTTGCAACGCCACTTCCTTTCATAGTAAAACCTTGTCCAGGTAGTAAGATTCCGTTTTGTCCCACAGAAGACCAATTAGCATAGCTATTAGTTGAGTTTTGGAATTTGAATATCCAGTAGCTACTCAATGTGATTGGGCTAGTAGCTGCACCGTTGATACCGCTTGTCCAAGTTATGTTTTGTGGTGTAGCTGTAGTACCATCTTTCATCACTCCGTTTACAGTAAACCCATGATTAACAGTACTGTTGTTAATTGAACTTACAGGCGATGACCAATAGTTATAGTTAAATATTTTACGATTTCCTTGTTGGTCTCTTTCTACAAATCCAGCACTTGTAGCATCTAAATCGCTATTCGTAGTTTGAACCAATTGTGATTTTCCAACTAAGTCAATTTTTCCATCTAATTTTAAATACCAATCATTCTGGATTTTCGTATCGTTGTTCATTGTAATGGTTATGTTAGGATCAACAAACAGCGCTAAGTTAGTTACATTAGCAGTCTCGCTGATGTCATGTTTTACTTGAACAATCGAATAATCATAATCCAATACGTCCATACCACGAATGTCTTTTGAAGAATCGTTTACAGCAGTAGCGAAAGTCCCCGTTGTTCTCGTAACAAAAGGCATTGGAGCTTCTTGAACTTTGATAGCTTTGTGGTTGTAGATTTTCATTCCCGTTCCTATATCAACAGTAGCGGTTGTAAAGTCGTCGACGATATCATCTTTATAGGCATCCATTCTGTAGTTTCTTAACATACTGGTGTAAGGTAGGGATTGAATGTCTTTAGGAACAATTGTACCACGTACTTGCGAGCCAGTATTTTGCACTTCTTGATATACCATTCTTTGGAATTGTAAGTCTGTTAAAGCCACATTAAATATTCTAACCTCGTCTATTTTCCCTCTGAAATAGTTTGAGTCAGCAATTGGGTTTTTACCTAAGGTCAAGGCAGCAGAAGCAATACTTCCGGTAGCGGCACCGCTGGCAACCATTACACCGTTGAGGTATAATTTTACTGTTGAACCATTATATACGGCACCTACATGGTACCATTGTGAGGTGTTCAATACAGCCGTAGAATAAGGTATCATAGTAGTCGAAAAGCTTACAGTCGATCCATTTACGACCGCCTCTAGATTTCTACTGCTGTTGATTCTCAATTGGAAACCAGGTTGACCCGCAATTACTCCAGTGGCAGAAAAAGCGCTATTCAAATTAATCCAAGCCATGATGGTTTCGTTGGCCAATACCCCAAGGGCAGTGGCATCCTGACCGTAGTCGTTTCGTCCATCAAAGTCTAAGTAAAGTTTTCTATTCAAATCTCTTGGAGAACCTTTCACCGTGGTATTGGTGTCGAAAGTATCTAATAAACCATCGTTATCAACATCAACAGTACCATCTATTTTTCCGTCATTATTGGTATCCAATGCACTGTATAATGTTTCGGCGATGTCTTTTATGCCGTCACTATTTGAATCGATTTGCATAAAATCAGGAGTTCCATTTCCATCGGTATCTTGTGCATAAGCTCTTGCTGTTGTTCCAAACGATACGAAGTTATCATAAACATTTAGTAATCCATCTCCATCACCATCCAATCCGTCACCATTTCCATCGCCATTACTATCTCCGTCGCCATTCAATAGGTTGGCTTCATCTACATCAAATAGTGAGTCGTTATCGCTATCTAAATCTAAGAAGTTAGGCACTCCAATTCCGTCTGTGTCTGGCAAAAGATACGTCCCTGCCGTAATCATCGAATCAATATAATCATTAATTCCGTTGGCATTAGCATCAACCCAAGTGGTAGCACTGCTTCTATCCATTGTTGATTTTCCGTTACTGT
This sequence comes from Flavobacterium aureirubrum, assembly GCF_038739835.1. Taxonomy (NCBI): domain Bacteria; kingdom Pseudomonadati; phylum Bacteroidota; class Flavobacteriia; order Flavobacteriales; family Flavobacteriaceae; genus Flavobacterium; species Flavobacterium aureirubrum. Next base: position 175,180 of record NZ_JBCGDO010000001.1, on the reverse strand, counting down.
ATGCCTTAAATCCTGCTTCTTCAATATCTGGAATTCCATCATTATCAGCATCAATATCAAGAGTATCAATCACGCCATCGCCATCTGAGTCAATACAGCATTCTAAGGTATCAATAATTCCATCGTTGTCATCGTCTCCATCGGCAGCATCTCCAACACCATCACCATCGGTATCTCTTGTTACCGTTATGGTACCAGTTGCATTAACAGTACCACAACCACCAATTAAAGGGATACTATAATTGAAAATTCCTAATACTGTTGGCGTACCACTAATCGTAATAGTATTACTTGCCCATATTGCTGTAACACCAGTGGGTAATCCTGTTGCTGCACCAATACCTGTAGCACCAGTTGTAGCATGTGTAATAGTGGTTAAAGCAGTATTGATGGTCACAGTGGGTGTTGATGATGCCACTCCCGGTGTATTGGCTGGGGTAACTGTAATGATACCAGTTGCATTCACCACACCACAACCACCAGTTAGAGGAATACTGTAGTTGAACGTTCCAGAAGCCGTTGGCGTTCCTGAAATTGTAATTGTATTACTTGCCCAAGCAGCCGTTACGCCGGCAGGTAAACCTGTTGGAGTTCCTATTCCTGTAGCGCCTGCGGTAGTATGCGTGATGTTCGTTAAAGTAGTATTGATACAAAGCGTTGGCGTTGATGAAGCCGCTCCTGCTGCATTAGTAGGAGTAACTATAATGGTTCCGGTAGCGGCAACGCTACCACATCCTTCCGCAAGCGGGATACTATAATTGAAAGTTCCAGATGCTGTGGGGGTTCCGCTTATAGTAATTGTATTTGCAGCCCACGATGCCGTTACTCCTGCAGGAAGTCCGATTGGTGTTCCAATACCTGCGGTAGCTACAGTTGTGTGTGTAATGGCAGTGAGTGGTGTATTTATGCACAAAGTGGGTGTAGATGAGGCCGTGCCCACACTAAATTCTGGAAGCACCGTTACGCTAGTAGTAGCACTAGTACCACTGCATCCGTTGGCAGCAGTTACAGTAACACTGTATGTACCGGAAGTATTGACGGTGATTGATTGTGTGGTAGCGCCAGTACTCCACAAGTAACTGCTAGCAGCAGTGCTGGTAAGCGTTGTACTACCCCGCACCACAGCCGATGGACCTGTAACATTATAATAGAGGGATTGCTGGTATTCCAGAATCTGTCGCTCCGTTGTACTCAGTGCTGAATCAAACGCTATCATTTCCGATACATCCCCACTAAATGGATGTGCGGTGGTAGTGGGTACTACACCCATGGCAATTTCACCGTTAGCAACAACGTTTGGGGTAATATCTATTCCACTAACCAGCGTGGTTGGGGTTACAGAGCCGTTGTAAAAAGCATTCAATCCTGTCGAAATCATACCGGAAGTATAGATCCAGGTTTTCAGGTCAAGCACACTGGCGGTGGTTGTATTGCCAAACTTACCTCGCGAAAGCATTTCAATTGAATTTTGTCCTGATGCATCGATCCAAAGACCAACACGGCAACCATTGTACGCGTTATTGCCCCAACCAAAAACCTCTGCAAAAGTGTTCGATCTGCTTGTTAATGCCAAAATACTAAAGGGGTTACTGCCTGATGATACTGTCCCTACACGGCGCAGCGACTGGTTTCCGTTGAACCGCACCGTCGGTAATCCGTTACGGAGCAATATCACACCTGCGGAAACGATCTGAGGTTGGTTAATTGCATTGGACTGACTTAGGTGTTTCGAATTGCCGCTCTGGTCATACCAGGTGTCTACGAAACCATCGCCGGTTGACACAAAATTCATTAATGCCACTGTATTCAAATTCCCACTCACTGTAAAACCGATATCGAGGGTAGTGTTGTCGCTACTGCGTCTTACCCTAATGGCAGGTCCTGTATATGCACAATGTAGTTTACGTAAACCATATGCTACATTTGCGTTACTGGATATAAGACTTAAGGCGGGCGTAGTGCTAACACTGGCGCTAATGGTTGGTATAGACAAGGGGTTAACTGTAATGATACCTGTTGCATTTACCGAACTACAACCGCCCGTTAAAGGAATGCTGTAGTTGAAAGTGCCAGATGCTGTTGGTGTACCGCTGATGGTAATGGTATTACTTGCCCATGAGGCACTTACGCCAGCAGGTAATCCATTGGCTCCTGCTACTCCCGCATTGGAAATACCGGTTGCCACTGTGGTTGTATGGGTGATATTTGTTAAAGCTGTATTGATACATACTGTAGGTGTTGTTGAAGCTGCTCCCGCTGTATTCGTTGGATTAACTGTAATGGTTCCTGTTGCATTTACCGAACTACAACCGCCCGTTAAAGGAATGCTGTAGTTGAAAGTGCCCGATGCTGTTGGTGTACCGCTAATTGTAATTACATTAGCTGCCCAGCTAGCAGTAACACCTGATGGCAAACCGGTTGCAGCACCAATTCCAGTAGCGCCAGTGGTGGTATGCGTTATGTTTGTTAAAACAGTATTGATGCACAAGGTTTGTGTAGAACTTGCTGCTCCTACAGCAAAAGGCGTATCACCTGTAATGGTCCATCCTTTACCGCCACTGCCGGTTGCTAAAACCAAATTGGCTCTGGCTGCCGTGGCTTGCGGGCCATAGGTTCTGCCAGTAGCACCAAGTGTTCTACCGTTAGGAGTGATCGGATTGGCATTCCAGCCTACAAGCGTGGCAGCATAATTGGCACAATCCATACCGGAATTGTTTAGCATGATGCCCAAATTAACAGTGGCATTCAAGTTCCAGTTGCCTATATTTTGATTGAAGGATGTGGCTAAATCAAACATCCGAAACATGTTAGTTACTGCAGCCGTATTCCAGTTATTGATAGTACTGCTTCCTCCATTATTAAATGCAGTGGCACCATTGAACATCTGTTGCATGCTAGTAACAGCCCCGGTATTCCAACTTCCAATGTTTTGGTTAAAGCTGATGGCACTCGCAAACAACCCACCCATATTAGTTACAGCAGCAGTATTCCAGCTTCCGATATTTTGATTAAAGCTGTTGGCATTTTGAAACATCGCATTCATATTTGTTACCGCCGCCGTATTCCAGCTTCCAATATTTTGGTTAAAGTTAGTGGCACCCATAAACATCGCACCCATATTTGTTACCGCCGCCGTATTCCAGCTTCCGATGTTTTGATTGAAGGCTGTGGCTTGTTGAAACATAAAGGACATATTAGTAACAACTCCAGTATTCCAGCTTCCAATGTTTTGGTTAAAGATTTTGGCATCCAGAAACATCGAACCCATATTGGTTACCGCCGCTGTATTCCAGCTTCCGATGTTTTGATTGAATGCTGTTGCTAATCTAAACATTCCACTCATGTTTACAACAGCTGCCGTATTCCAGGAATTAATATTTGAAGGGCCATTTAAGGTTGAACAACCTTGAAACATGGATTCCATGCTGGTACACGAAGTTAAAACAGGAAGGTCCGTAGCGGTTATGTTTAAGTTATTGCAACCAAAAAATGCGGATTGCATGCTGGTCCATACCGTTGTGCCCCATTGTTCTACATCCAACAATCTGCTTCTATCTGTACCATTGTTGATGTTTATTCTTTGAAAATTGGTTGGATAAATACCCAAACGTATGGTAGCACCCGCAGGCAAACCCGTAATGGTTAAAGTAGTTCCTGAGAAAGTGCCCGAACCTGTTAATGCCGCACCCCCGATTTGTTGCCAGTAGTAAGTTACGGTTCCACTGGTTGCAGTACCAATGCTTAATTGCGTAGCACCACTACCTGTTGTGGCTAAATTCCATCGGGTGATAAAGGCACCACAATTGGTGGCACTTAGGGCATCACCTATAATAGTCCATCCTTTACCGCCACTGCCGGTTGCTAAAACCAAATTGGCTCTGGCTGCTGAAGCTTGCGCGCCATAGGTTCTGCCAGTAGCACCCAGTGTTCTACCGTTAGGAGTGGTCGGATTGGCATTCCACCCTACAAGCGTGGCAGCATAATTGGCACAATCCATACCGGAATTGTCTAGCATAAAGGTCAAATTAACAGTGGCATTCAATCTCCAATTGCCTATATTTTGATTGAAGGATGTGGCACCAGAAAACATCTGACTCATAAAGGTTACCGCGCCGGTATTCCAGTTTCCAATGTTTTGATTGAAGCTGCTGGCATTTTGAAACATCCCACTCATAAGGGTTACCGCCGCCGTATTCCAGCTTCCGATGTTTTGATTAAAGCTGTTGGCATTTTGAAACATCTGTGCCATATTAGTAACAGCTCCAGTATTCCAGCTTCCAATATTTTGGTTAAAGCTAGTGGCAAAGCTAAACATCCCATTCATATTGGTTACCGCCGCCGTATTCCAGCTTCCGATGTTTTGATTGAAGGCTGTGGCTTGTTGAAACATAAAGGACATATTAGTAACAGCGACAGTATTCCAGCTTCCAATGTTTTGGTTAAAGCTAGTGGCTGCAGCAAAAATCCCATTCATATTGGTTACCGCCGCCGTATTCCAACTGTTTATATTTTGGTTGAAGGCAGTTGCACTTAAAAACATATGTTGCATGGTAGTAACAGCCCCGGTATTCCAACTTCCAATGTTTTGGTTAAAGCTCGTGGCATTTCTAAACATAAAACTCATATTCGTTACCGCAGCTGTATTCCAAGAATTAATGTTAGTAGGACCATTTAAGACGGTACAACCTTGAAACATGGTTTGCATGCTAGTACACGAAGTTAAAACAGGAATATCTGTAGCGGTTATGTTTAAGTTATTACAACCAAAAAATGCGGTTGCCATACTGGTCCATACCGTTGTGCCCCATTGTTCTACATCCAACAATCGGCTTCTATCAGCACCATTGTTGATGTTTATTCTTTGAAAATTGGTTGGGTAAATACCCAAACGTATGGTAGCACCTGTAGGCAAACCAGTAATGGTTAAAGTAGTTCCTGAGAAAGTGCCCGAACCTGTTAATGCCGCACCTCCGATTTGTTGCCAGTAGTAAGTTACGGTTCCACTAGTTGCAGTACCAATACTTAATTGCGTAGCACCGCTACCTACTGTAGCTAAATTCCAGCGGGTGATAAATTCACCCTGCGCAAATAAAACGGATGGAAGTAAGATTAGCAAAAAAGTAAGTAATTTTTGGGAAAGTTTTTTATTTGACATGATAGTAGATTATTTAAAGTTGACCACTTGGTTGACCACTTGACAGCGGTAGTCTATAAGTATAAATTATTTATAAATTATTTATTGATAACCCTGTAGTACTTGCTATTCCCTGCCATGCGGCTTTCTGCTAGCGTGCTCACTACCCCTACTGACGTAATCACACAGATTAAATTATTACCAAAATCAGGTATAAATACATTGCCTGAAGCACTGGTGGTAATTACTGAGGGGAAACTAAATGAAGAATCGGATCTAGTATCATTGGTATTTCCTGCGACGCCACTGCCTGCAAGTGTTCTAACTGTTGCCACTGAATTTATCGGGAGCGAACTGCTGATTACAATGCTGCATTGGGCGCTTACTTCGGCAAAAGGAGTTAGTGATAACACTACAAACAGGCACTTAAGCATATTTGTTGTGATAGAAATGGTACTTTTTTTAACTTGTTTTTTTTCTGTTAAGGAAAACGGCAAGTTTGATTTTTTCGATTTAAGTAATAATTGTTTCATAACTCTGGGGTTATTATGATTTATTATTTAAATGAAGTGGTATCTACTTCATTCTTTTTATTTGACAATTCAAAACTAGAATATTTTTAAATATAATCGATAAAAAGTATAAAAAAATCGATGAAATGCACTTTTTAATATAATAAATAAATAAATATCTTACAATAATATTTTGTTATTGTAGTTTTGTTATTAGAAAAAAGAAACCGAAAGTTGAATTATTTTGAAATTTTAAAACAGAAATAAATGTTACAAACAAAAAAAGGTTTGGAAGAGTCCAAACCTTTAATTTATTTCGCTACAGGGAGATTTGAACTCCAGTATGGCGGACAGATATTAATCTTAAACTCTTTAAATAGGCGATAAATTTTCTTCCGTTTTTTGGTTTGAAACAATTATCACGTTTTACAAGAGTTGTTTTGGAATAGGAAACTTCTATATAGATAACTTTTCAAAACCAGTAAACGATGGTGCAACCTTTGTTTAATTTAATACAACTATAAAATCTTCTTACTGTTAAAGGAGTTTATTTTTTATACGTTTTATCATATTTTTTTACGCAGAAGAAAAACTATAAACAACATATTTCTAATAAAAAAATCCCATCCATTTCAAATGGGTGGGATTTAGTAGCGAGAGGGAGATTTGAACTCCCGACCTCAGGGTTATGAATCCTGCGCTCTAACCGACTGAGCTACCTCGCCGTGGCAATGCATAACGTCAATGCGGGTGCAAATATAAAATTAAAATTTAGGGCAACAAACTTATATTAGTAATTTTTTTATTTTTAAAAAACCCATTTTTTTTGATTTTTATTCTATATATTTCCAAAAAATTTATTCGAATTATGGATAGTAAAGTACGTTACGAATTAGAGTTTCCTTTAAATTCATCGCCACAGTTGTTGTATCAATATATATCAACACCTTCAGGTCTACAGGAATGGTTTGCTGATAATGTTAATTCTAGAGGCGAATTTTTTACTTTTATATGGGATGGCAATGAAGAAAATGCTAGGCTTGCATCTAAGAAAACTGGTGAAAAGGTTAAATTCAAGTGGGTTGACGAAGAAAAAAAAGATACTGAATACTACTTTGAATTAAGAATTTTGGAAGATGAGATAACTAAAGACGTTTCATTAATGGTCGTTGATTACGCGTTAGAAGATGAACTCGAGGAGTCAAAATTGTTGTGGGAAAATCAAGTTTCTGATTTAAAACATGTAATAGGTTCAATATAAATAAATTTTTAAAGTTAAATTTGTCCCGTCTTGTTCTAATAACATGATGGGATTTTTTTATGATAAATTTTAATGGAGTTATTTTAGACTCTAATATACAGTTGTCTGTTAATAATCGTTCTTTTTTATATGGTGATGGAGTTTTTGAAACTTTAAAAATTGTTGACGGCAAAATTTTATTCTTCGAGGACCATTACTTTCGTTTAATGGCATCGATGAGAATCATTAGAATGGAAATTCCAATGTCGTTTACTTTGGAATTTCTTGAAGAACAAATAGTAAAACTGGCTTCTATCAATAAAGTAGAACATTCAGCAAGAGTGCGGTTCACCGTGTTTAGAAATGAAGGTGGATTTTATTCGCCAAATGATAATTCTATTTCTTATGTTATTCAAACTTCGGCTCTTTCTAGTAAAAATTATCAGATAGAGAAGTCCACCTTCGAAGTTGATTTATATAAAGATTATGTTGTTACCAAACAATTGCTTTCTACATTGAAGACAACTAATAAAATGATACAAGTAACAGCGAGTATTTTTGCAAAGGAAAATCAATTAGATAGCTGTTTGCTAGTTAACGAGTCAAAGAATGTGATTGAAGCAGTGAGTGGAAATCTTTTCATGTTGATGGGTAGTCAACTCATTACGCCAGCTATTTCTGAAGGTTGTTTAAATGGCATAATGAGAAAACAAATCATGAGTTTGGTAAAGCAGCTCGAAGGTGTTGAAATAGTTGAAAAAGAAATTTCACCTTTTGACTTGCAAAAAGCTGATGAATTATTTATCACTAATGTGATTGTAGGAATTCAACCAATTACTAAATATAGAAAAAAAGATTTTGGAACACAGTTCTCTAGTCAATTAGTAGAAAAGCTCAATATGCAAATTAATTCAAAATAGGGTTTTCGGGTGCATTGGACCAAATCAAGTATTCTCCACCCAATTCTAAAATTCTTTTTTTCCAAAATTGAGCAGCATTTTTGCCCAAAATCTTGTTATGATAGATGTTGTCTGTTACTATCCATGAGTTTGCTTCCTTTTCGGTTTCTAATTGATGAGCATCCCAACCTGAGTAACCCAAGAAAAAGCGAATTTCTTTTTTTGATATGACACCTTTATTGATAAGTTCTTTGACTATTTCAAAGTCACCACCCCAAAAAAGACCATTGGAAATTTCAATACTATTGTTAATCAGTGCAGGAACTGTATGGATAAAATATAAATTATCTTGTTCGACTGGACCACCATTATATATTTTAAAATTTGAATTTATTTCTGGAAGTAAATCATTGATGGTATATTTTAATGGTTTGTTTAAAATAAAACCAACTGATCCATCACTATTGTGATCTACCAGCAATATTACTGATCGGTTGAATGATAGGTCACCAATTATTGATGGTTCAGCAATTAGTAGTTTGCCTTTTTTTAATACATCTGTAATCATAACATCAAAGTTTTATTAAATATAACAAAAAAAAGTTTTTAAAAAAAATTAAAAATTAACAACAATAAAAAAGTCACATCGGTGTGATGTGACTTTTATATTTTGGAAAACCTAAATAATTAGTTAACTGCTCCGTCTAATTCAGCACCAGCTTTAAATTTCACTACATTTTTAGCAGCAATTTTGATAGTTTTACCAGTTTGTGGATTTCTTCCGTCTCTTGCAGCTCTTTTAGAAACTGACCAAGAACCGAAACCTACTAAAGATACTCTACCACCTTTTTTCAATGTACTACCTACATTTCCTAAAAATGATTCTAAAGCTAACTTAGCAGCTGCTTTCGTGATACCAGCATCTGCTGCAATTGCATCGATTAATTCTGATTTGTTCATAATGTTAGTTATTAATTGTTGGTTAAATATTTTAATTTATTGTAACAAATTTAATAGGAATTCCTTACTACACAAGCGATTTCGGCTTTTTTTCAAAAATTTGTTGATAACTTAGGTCTTTTGTTGATAAGCCAATGATTTTCTCCCGCTTTTTAACCGAGAAAACGTCTTAAAGCCTTATTCAGCAACAGCATTTACAGAAAAAACTACACCATTTAAAAGTTCTCCAGCGTTCATTTTTTTCTTTCCTGGAAGTTGCAATACTAGTAGTTGAATAAATCCATCTCTTACTGCTACTTTGATTTCTTTTTTGGATGTTAAAATTGTACCAATAGTATAATCGTGTTGTTCTAGGACGATCTTAACCTCATATATTTTCACATTCCATAGATTGTTTTTGTCTTTTATATTGCACCAAGCACCAGGATAAGGAGAAAGTCCACGAATTAAATTGTGAATTTCTTTTGGTGATTTGTTCCAATCTACTTTACAATTTTCACGATTGAGTTTAAAGGCTGTTTTAATTTCTGCATTGTCAATTTGAATGGTTGTTTTTACTGTTCCTTTTTCTATTAATGCCAAAGTTTCTGTCACTGCTTCACTGCCTAATAGCATTAATCGGTCACGAAGTTCACCTGCATTTTCGCCGATATTTATTGCTGTGCTTTTACTCAATATCATTGCTCCGGTATCAATTTTATCGTCAATAAAAAAAGTAGTGACACCAGTTTTTGTTTCTCCATTTATAATCGCCCAGTTAATAGGTGCAGCACCGCGATAGTTAGGAAGTAATGACGCATGTAGGTTAAAAGTTCCCAATCTCGGCATTCGCCATACTACTTCGGGCAACATTCTAAAAGCAACTACAACTTGAAGATTGGCATTTAAATCTTTTAATTCAGAAAGAAATGCATCGTCTTTAAGATTGGTTGGTTGTAATAATTTTAGATTATGGTCAAGCGCATATTCTTTCACGGCTGAAAATGAAATTTTTTGACCTCGGCCAGAAGGTTTGTCGGCAGCAGTGATTACACCAACTACTTCGTAATTGTTTTTAAGGATGCTATCCAAAATTCCAACTGCAAATTCGGGTGTTCCCATAAAAACAATACGTAACTTTTCCATAAATACCAATTTGATTTTTTACTTTAATTTAAAGAATATGTGTTATTCGATTTAATACTAATGATGTCAGTTTCTAATAACTCTTGTAACGCAAAGATAACATCGTCTGTGGGAAGTTTTGATAATTTTTGGATATCTCTCGAATTCAAATTTTGTTTTTTAAGCAATTCAATAATTGTTTTTTGAATTATAGTTGAATTATTAGTTTTTTTTTCTTTAGAAATACAATAAGAACAAACACCGCAGTCTTTACTCAGTATTTCACCAAAATAAGACATCAATAGCTTGTTTTTGCATGTTTTACGGTCTGAACAATAATGTAAAACAGCCTGAAGTTGTTCTGTTTTTAATTTATTTTGTGCTACCAGATACTTTGCTATTCTATTAATAGTATGTTCGTCTTCTCTAATTTCATTAAAAGTTATGACAGCATCATTAGTTTTCAATATCATTTCGATGATATTCTTTTCTTTTAACTTTTGGAAAAGGTCTAAAACAACATTTTCGGAGCAATTCGATTTTTTCGTAATCAGTTGTAAATTTACAGCTGTTTGTAAATCATATATTCCCGGATATGTTCGTAAAATTGTCAAAATTATCCCTTCATCAGATGGATTTAAACTCATGTACCTAATAACCTCTTTAGAGGAAATAATAAATTGCAAGCTTAATTTTTCTGAAAACTCCTGCGATAGGGTTATTACACCTTGTCTATCTAAAAATTGTAAAGCATTATAAGTTTTTAAGGTGGGAAATTTATATTTACCACAAAACTGATTCAGATTAAAACTAAATTGTTCATCAATACCTTCTCCATAAGCAATCTGAAAATAATTGCAGAGTTTAGAAAACACAATATTTAAGAAGGCTTTATCTGGCAAAACACTAATAAACTGTGCTTCTGCATGTAAAATATCAGATGCGTTGTTTAGTATTACAGCGAATGCTTTTTCTCCATTCCTTCCAGCACGTCCTGACTCTTGATAATAATTCTCTAGATTTTGAGGTAAGTGCAGGTGAATAATGGTTTTAACATTAGCTTTGTCTATTCCCATTCCAAAAGCATTGGTAGCTACCATTATTTGTGCTTTTTCTTCCATCCATAATTTCATGTGGCTTTCTTTGTCTTTGTATGATAAACCACCGTGATAAAAAGTCGCAGAGAAACCTAAATTTTCAAGCTGATAAACAGTCTCAGTACAGGCCTTTCTACTGGTTACATAAATTATAGAAGATTGCCTATTTTTTGCAACTATTTGACTTAAAAGGTTAAGTTTATCCTCGGTTTCAAAAACCATGTAAGCAATATTTTCTCTATAGAATGATTTTTTAAAAACCGCTGGATTTTTTAGTTGCAATTGAATAATAAGGTCTTCTTGCACACGTGGTGTGGCCGAGGCAGTTAAGGCAAGAAATGGTATAGTAGGGAAATATTCTTTAAGCTTAGCGATTTTCAAGTAAGCAGGACGAAAATCATGTCCCCATTGTGAAACACAATGTGCTTCGTCTATCGCGATGAGATTTATAGGTAGATTTTTTATACGTTCTAAAATCCAATCGCTTTGTAACCGTTCTGGAGAAAGATATAGGAACTTGTAATTGCCAAACTGGCAATTATCCAATAAATCAATTATTTCATCCTGATGAATTCCTCCAGTTAATGCAATAGCTTTGATGCCTTTGTTTTGCAAATTTTGAACTTGGTCGCGCATCAAGGCAATTAACGGAGAAACGACTAAACAAATCCCATCTTGCATCATAGCTGGCACCTGAAAACAAATCGATTTTCCTCCGCCAGTTGGCATCAGTGCTAAAGTGTCTTTTCCATCCAATACCGAAGCAATGATTTCTTCTTGTGGCGAACGGAAAGTGTTGTGTTTCCAAAATTTTTGAAGAATATCTATTGCGGTATCCAAGGCGCTGACTGTTTGTTCATCAAAACTACTTATTTTTTATGAAAGTAGAGGAAAGAGAAAAGAAAATTGAGGAAAGAGAATGAAACTCGAAACTTGCCACCCGAAATCTGCAACCAGCAACTTTTTAGAAAAGCTGATTTAGAATAAATTGAATACGCTCTTCGACAGTACCTCTCGGTACTTCAATCATTTCATAACCATAGTACTGATAGGTTTCTTTTAGATGATCAAAAATTAATTTGGCTTGCTCAAAATTTTCATAACGTGCTTCATCGCTTTCATAAATGTCTTCCCATGGTGGAAGTACAAAAATTTTTGAGTATTGATGATTTTTACTTGCTTCATCAAAAAAAGCAGGATAGCTATCGCCAATATAGTGCATATAGGCCAAAATATCTGGAATTCCTCTATCAAGAAATACAATGTCAGCTGCATCTTCGATAGCTAATTGGTATTGTTTTCGTCTTCCTTCGAGTAATAATTCGCTAAATAGAAGCGGTTTTTCGAGGAATAATTGTTCAATACCTTGTTTTTTAGCTTCGAGTGTTATTTGTCTAGAAATTTCAGGGAAACACGCATAACCTTGTTCGATGAGTGCATCGATAATTGTGGTTTTTCCTGTTCCTGGACCACCAGTAATAACTATGAGCTCTTTTTTCAAGATTTTTGAAATGAGGGGCAAATTTATTGAAACAAATTAGAATATTGGAAGTGTTTTATTGTTTTTATTTAATTGAAAATACCATTTTTGAAAATTCCTATATTCCTAACTTCTAAAATCTAAATCCAATACTGTATATTTGCTTTTATTTTATTTTACATGGATAAGAAAACAGAAGAGTTTTATATCAGGTTACGCGAAGAGTTGAACAATACGTCCACTTGGCCAGGAGAATATTTATTCAAATTCATTGTTCCAACTGATCCCAAAAAAGTGGAACAAGTAGAAAATGCTTTTGATAATATTGGAGCCGTAATACAAACAAATAAATCAAAAACTGGAAAATATACAAGTGTATCGATCAATGTGATGATGGAGAGTCCAGAAAGCGTTGTGGAAAAATATATCGAAGTTTCAAATATTGAAGGAATAATATCATTATAATGGATGAAAAATATATAAAAGAACAAGCAAATGATGTGGTTCATTTCCTTGAATATAATGCAGAAAGACCACATTTGATAATTCCAGAATATGGTCGTCATTTGCAAAAATTAATTACTCAAGCTACTCAAATTGAAGATCGAGTAGAGCGCAATAAAGCTGCAAAATACATTATTCAAGTGATGGGAAGTCTAAATCCGCATTTAAGAGATGTACTTGATTTTCAGCACAAGTTGTGGGATCAGCTTTTTATAATGTCTGATTTCAAATTGGATGTAGACTCACCTTATCCTATCCCAACGAAAGATGTTATCTTTTTAAAACCAGAACGATTAGCATATCCTCAAAAAAATCCAAAATATCGATTTTATGGCAATAATATCAAATACATGATCAATGTTGCCAACAGTTGGGAAGATGGCGAAATGAAAAATGCCTTAGTCAAAGTAATCGCCAATCACATGAAAAAATCGTATCTGAGTTGGAACAAAGATACCGTAACCGACATCGTAATTTTCGAACATCTATATGAGCTTTCCGACGGAAAACTGAATTTATTAAGCAGCAACGAAGAGTTATTGAATACCAATGATTTGATGCGAACAAATAAAAAAATGTCGAATAAAAATCTGCCACCACAAAATGCCAAAATCAAGAGCAATAAAAACGGCAAAAAACCTTTCATAAAAAATAATAATAATCCAAAATAAGTAGCGGGCGTCTGTTATCAGTATATAGTTACTGACAACTGGCAACTGGCAACTGATAACTATTAAAACATGGGAACATTTAAAATTGAAGGAGGTATTCAATTAAAAGGTGATGTCACACCTCAAGGAGCAAAAAATGAAGCATTACAAATATTATGTGCAGTTCTTTTAACACCCGAAAAAGTAACAATCAGTAATATTCCAGATATCATCGATGTTAATAAATTGATAACGCTTCTTGGAAATTTGGGTGTAAAAATCCAAAAGAACGGTCCAGGTTCTATCACTTTTCAAGCTGATGAGGTAAATGTAGGTTATCTTGAAACCGAAGCGTTCAAAAAAGAAGGCGGAAGTTTAAGAGGTTCAATTATGATTGTAGGTCCACTTTTGGCTCGCTTCGGAAAAGGATATATTCCAAAACCTGGTGGCGATAAAATAGGAAGACGTCGTTTGGATACCCATTTTGAAGGATTTATTAATTTGGGTGCAAAGTTTCGTTATGAAAGAGAAGACCATTTTTATGGCGTAGAAAATAAAGGTAGATTAAAAGGTACACACATGTTACTCGATGAAGCATCGGTAACAGGAACAGCAAATATTGTAATGGCTGCTGTTTTAGCCGAAGGAATTACTACAGTTTACAATGCAGCTTGTGAACCCTATTTGCAACAATTGTGTAAAATGTTGAACTCGATGGGTGCAAAAATCACAGGAGTTGGTTCTAATTTATTGACTATAGAAGGTGTTGAAAAATTGGGAGGTTGCGAACACAGAATCCTTCCTGATATGATTGAAATCGGTTCTTGGATTGGATTGGCAGCCATGACCAAAAGCGAAATTACCATCAAAAATGTGTCATGGGAAAACCTTGGTGTTATTCCAAATGTGTTTAGAAAACTAGGAATTACATTAGAGAAAAAAGGCGATGACATCTATATTCCTGCTCATACCAAAGGTTACACTGTTAAAACTGATATCGACGGTTCAATTTTAACCATTGCCGATGCACCATGGCCAGGTTTTACGCCCGATTTGTTGAGTATTGTTTTAGTCGTTGCCACACAAGCTAATGGTGATGTTTTAATTCATCAAAAAATGTTTGAAAGCCGTTTGTTTTTTGTGGATAAATTAATAGATATGGGTGCAAAAATTATGTTGTGTGATCCACACAGAGCCGTAGTTATGGGTCATAATTTCCAATCACAGTTAAAAGCCACTGTAATGTCGTCGCCTGATATTCGTGCCGGAATTTCTTTGTTGATTGCCGCACTTTCTGCCAAAGGAACTTCTACTATTCAAAATATTGAGCAAATTGACAGAGGTTATGAGCGAATTGACGAAAGACTTCGTGCACTTGGTGCTAATATCGTTAGATTATAAATCGATAGAATTTTATTTTAAACCATTAAGGTAGTAAGAGAATTAAGAACGACTTAATGAAACTTAATTTCTTAATGGTTTTTACTTTTTATGGAAACTTACATAATCATTTTGCTTTGTATAGCAGCATTCTTCGCAGGATTTGTAGATGCAATAGTTGGTGGTGGCGGATTAATACAAACACCAGTCGCCATAATTTTACTTCCACAACTATCCGTAGCAACTATTATTGGTTCGCTGAAAATTCCAGCGTTTAGTGGAACTAGTTTTGCTGCTTATCAGTACTTAAAAAAAGTACAAATGAACTGGAAATTGCTTTCTATTATGGCGCTTGTCGCTTTTTTTTCTGCTTTTTTAGGTTCAAATCTATTGACATTGGTACACAATGATTTTATGAAGCCATTGCTATTAGTAGTTTTGATATTTATTGCCATTTATACCTTTACTAAAAAAGATTTTGGAATTCATCAAGCTAAAGAACATTCTCTTAAAAGGCAACTTTTATTAGGTGTTATAATAAGTGTTTGCATTGGTTTTTATGATGGATTTATTGGTCCAGGAACAGGAAGTTTCCTCGTCCTAGCGTTCGTTTCAGTTTTGGGTTTTGATTTTCTTCACGCATCGGCAAATGCCAAAATGGTTAACTTGGCAACTAACTTTGGTTCAATTTGTCTTTTTATTTTAAAAGGCAAAATCATTTGGGCTATTGCTATCCCGATGGCAATTTGCAACGCACTTGGTGGTTTTATTGGTGCAAAATTGGCGATAAAAAAAGGAAATACTTTCATTAGAAAGTTTTTCCTTTTTGTGGTAATCTTAACGTTAATTCGTTTTGGGTATGATGTGTTTTTTTAAAACAGTAATTTATTATCGATTAAAAATTAATTCCAAACATTACTCCGTCTCCTAAATAACCACCTTGATAGGTGCGAACATAATCCACTCGGAATATCCTAACTTTTCCAAAACCAAGATTGCTCAATCCTACTGAAAACTCTTGGTAGGGCTTTCTTTCTGGAATAGCCAAATTTTTAAACCCAAGCATCAATTTAGATTTTAATTTATTTACTAACGGAATTTTATTCATTATATAGCCTTTGTCATCGTGTTCAAAATGCATTTCCACATAACTATCGTTTGTACTTGATTGATAATAGGGCAATAAATAGAACGAATTGATATAAGAAGAGCCAATCATAACATTGGTTTCATTGCCATTGAAGTGCTTGTAATCAACAAACGAAATTCCTTCGGCATTGAAAAATTTACCTGCTCTGATATTAATTCCTGTTTCTCCTTTGTTTCCTATTGATAAATTTTGGATAATTCTCGCCGTTACTTTATCATAATTATAGTTGTCTTGGCTGGCAGCAAACCCTTTTTCGTAGCCTAAAAGTAGCGTTGGATATTTATCATTGCCAAGATTATACTTTCCATCAGGACGCGTTACGTATTGTTGGCCAAATTTAATTCGACCGCTAACATTCAGTTTAACTAAGTTGTGCCTGTCAATCGCGGCGCTGCTTTCGTCTAATGGTAACAAAGGATTGTTTGAAGTATATAATTTAGAGTTTTTGATTACTACAAAATCTGTTGTATTAAAAAGTGGTTTTCGTTCGGCATATTCAAGGGCAAAAGTCATATTTAAACCGTTGAACATTTCTCTAGAAAAATTAGCGGTAATAAAATTCTTTTCATACAATTTCATAAAATTATTTTTGAAAAGCAACGAGCTAATTGTATTTGCAATTTTAGAGATAGGTTCTTCGGGGTTGAACTGAGTGGCTACATTTCCACCAATAACGCTAACAAAGGTTTTGGTTTTGTTGTTTAGTTTTGCCGAAAAATAGGCAGTGGGTCTAAAAACTTCATCTGAAAAGCCATAAGCTACGTTAGACCCAATCTGGTAATAGGTTTTTTTATCCTCGTTATTTTTAAAATACGATAAACCCATACTGGTATTGTATCCTTGAACAGTGTTAAAACTAGTGTTTAAAAGAGGTCCATTATAATTAATAGACCATTTTTTAAACGAGTTCGAATAGGTGTACCCGCTTAAAAAATCCATAACTCCAAACTTATTTTTCTTCTTATCGATAGAGTCTAAGTATACTTGCGATTTTTTCTTTTCTTGTAAAGCATCCTTTTTAACATAATCGGTGGTTTCTTCCTCTGTTAGCGGGACAGGTCTGATGGTGTTCCAAAAAGAATCTTCTTTCTTATTGGCGTTTTCTTCAAACTTTATTACCTCTGCCGTAAACGTTTTTTTCTCAAACTTTTCTTTAAATTCAAAGTTGGTAAATACATAAGTAAAGCCTCCCGAAATATTTACGCCAAACATTCCTGCATCAAAATCTAAAGTTTGGGTATTTTTAGTCCATACTTTTGTATTGGTATTGTAACTAAAATTTTGCTTCAAGGTTAAAGAATTTAGTGCAGGATTTTGCATTTGTATTCCTGTCATTGTAACATCAGTGGCATAAATGGCATAGGAATCGTCTACAATATAAATATATCCTGACATGACTGGTTCAGTATCGCGACGCGGTATTATTTTTATTTTATTGATTTGCTGGCGGTTTTCATTAAAAAATGAACCTTCGAATTTGTATTTGTAATAATTAAAAGCATTGTCAGCAACAGGCGATATAATATTGGCATCAAACTCAAGATAGGGGTCATAAAAATCAAAGTTTGCCGATGAGGCACTGTTAAAGCTGAAACCATTGTCGTTTCCACTTACTTTGGAGGCTATAATAACTTCTTTGAGTTTGTCGGGTTTTTGAAAAGTGACTTTTGAAACCGTTTCAGATAAGTATAAAATGCCGCTTCGTGTCGAGTCAATAATTTCGTCAAAAAAATCGAGCTTTTGCCCCAAAATTTTCTTTGGTAAATTCTTCACTCTGAATATTCCACGGGAATAAAAATCGGCAGTAAACTTTGACGCTTTTTCAGAATTACTTTTTTTATTTCTAATCGCATTTCTAATGATTTCATTAGCGGGGTTATCGCCTTTATTAATCACAACTTCATTAAGAGTAATGTTTTCCTCAACTAAAACTATTTCTACACTATCCGAAAATTGATTCTTTGTAAGTGATTTTTTTACTGATTTATATCCTAAATATTGAAAAACAAGTGTTGGATTTTCGGTTTTTACATTCAAAATAAAATTTCCTTTTTCGTTTGTAGTCGTTCCATTATAGGTGTTTTCTTCAAAAATATTAACAAACGCCAATGGATTTCCTTTATCATCAGTAACGGTTCCTTTAATTTGAGAAAATGAATAACAGTATAAAAATAGAAACAGGATTGAGGTGATTTTTTTCATAGTTTTTTGTTACAAAGGTATTTTTTATTTGTGGGTCAATGGAAATTTTTGTTACACAGAGAATAACATAAATTTTTCATGAGCTTCACATAGTTTTAATTTTCTGAGCGAGTCTATTCTTTTCTCCGTGTAGCTCTGTGAAATTATTTATGAATTCCGCACAGGTTCACAGCCATTTTTTATGAGTTTCACAGCGCTAAAAAAAACTTCGTGTATCTCTTTTTTTCTCCGTGTAGCTCTGTGAAATTATTTATTAATTCCGCACAGGTTCACAGCCATTTTTTATGAGTTTCACAGCGCTAAAAAAAACTTCGTGTATCTCTTTTTTTCTCCGTGTAGCTCTGTGAAATTATTTATTAATTCCGCACAGGTTCACAGCCATTTTTTATGAGTTTCACAGCGCTAAAAAAAACTTCGTGTATCTCTTTTTTTCTCCGTGTAGCTCTGTGAAATTATTTATGAATTCCGCACAGGTTCACAGCCATTTTTTATGAGTTTCACAGCGCTAAAAAAAACTTCGTGTATCTCTTTTTTTCTCCGTGTAGCTCTGTGAAATTATTTATGAATTCCGCATAGGTTCACAGCCATTTTTTATGAGTTTCACAGCGCTAAAAAAAACTTCGTGTATCTCTTTTTTTCTTCGTGTAGCTCTGTGAAATTATTTATGAATTCCGCATAGGTTCACAGCCATTTTTTATGATTTTCACAGCGCTAAAAAAAACTTCGTGTATCTCTTTTTTTCTCTGTGTGTCTCTGTGTACCTATAAAAACGATTGTATCGCCAATTCATAACTTTTCAATCCAAAACCAATAATAATTCCTTTGGCATTTGGCGAAATAAAAGATTGATGACGAAAAGTTTCTCTCGAAAAGGTGTTGGAAATATGAACTTCTATTACAGGAGTGGCAATCGCTTTTAAAGCATCGCCAATACCAATAGAAGTATGCGTATAGGCAGCTGCGTTAATAATTATGCCATCATAAGTAAAACCAACTTCTTGGATTTTATCTATCAACTCACCTTCAATATTGCTTTGAAAAAACGACAAATTCAGTGCAGGGTATTTTTTCTTCAGTTCCTCAAAAAATAATTCAAAAGAGGTAGTACCATAAACATCAGTTTCTCTTTTACCTAATAAATTAAGATTTGGTCCGTTAATAATGATGATATTCATTAGCAGTTGTTTTTGTAAAAGTAGCTAAACCAGATAAATTTTTAATGAGAATTACTTGATATTTTCGACCAAATTTTGTCTTTTTCTTATTATTTGCTGCTGTTTTTTCTTAATCTCATACTGTTGGTATCTATTAGTTTTTTGTAAATAAATGAAAATCAATTGTTTGTTTAAATATTCAGTTAATAACATTGTTAATAACTGTTGATGTGGCTATCGATGTAAAAAAAGAATTTTCTAAATCTGTCTTACTAATTTTAAAATTAAACAAAATGAAAAAAATTATTTTAACAGTTGCTGCAATATGTGCAGTTTCTTTTGCTAACGCACAAGACAAAACTTCTTCAGAAGGTTTTGCAAAAGGTGATTTGTATCTTTCAGGTACAGCTAATTTCTCTAATTCAAAAACTGGAGATTTTAAAACTGACAGCTTTACAGTAGCTCCAGGTGTAGGTTACTTTTTAACTGAAAACATTGCAATCGAAGGTTCATTAGGGTACACATCTGGTTCTGAATTTGTTGATGTTACTGGTGATGGCGATTTTTTAAATGTAGATGCATCTGGATTCGCATTTAGTGCAGGAGCGAGATACTTCTTTACTCCAGCTACTAAATTCTCACTTTCTATAGGTGCTAATGTTTCTTATGGTTCAGTAAAAGTTGAAGCTACTGGATTTGATTCTACTGTAAATGAAATTGGATTTAACATACCAGTTGGGTTGAACTATTTCGTTTCTAATAACTTTGCTCTTACTGCTGAGTGGGGTGGATTCCGTTATGCATCAAATGATAATGGTGGAGATGGCGCTGAGAAAACTAATGAGCTTGGATTAGGTCTTGATATGTCAGCTATCAGTTTTGGTTTGTTATACAAACTGTAAGAAATCCTACAATTTACTATTTAAAACCTCTCAACTGAGAGGTTTTTTTATGCTTATTATTTAGGGTGAAGTACTTTATAGTTAGGTTTATCATAAAATAGTTTAGTAGTAAAGTATAATTTGTTAGTTTTATGCTAAATAATAATAGGGTTATTGTTAATGTAATTAGGGTTATAATTACGATAGTTAGGGTTAATATAAATTAATGTAAATAAATACTAAATTAATTTAGAGTTAAAATATTTTTTATTATTAAAATAATAATTTATTTTAGCTTTGTAATAAGTACTATAACTATGAACACACTACCACACATGGGTGAATTAGTCAAAAAAAGAATCCTTGAAAAAAAACTATCTTTCGCCGAAGTATGCCGACGAATAAACGTCAAACAACCCGTTATGAACGGCTATTTTTTTAGCCCAACACTGCAAACTAGCATCATCTGGAAAATAAGTATAGCCATTGAGCACAACCTCTTTGCCGATTTAATCGAAAAATTGCCTTCTAATGTTCAAAACGCAAACCATACCGCATTTCAGCAAACAATTCAACGGCAAGAAGAGGAAATAAAAGATTTGAAAAAGGAAATAGTTATTTATAAAGAGATTCTAAAAAACAAGTAATGCTTTATGAAAACTAGCGATGTTCTTAACTATAACTTACTGTTTGCAACCATTAAATGAATTGGAATAGCTATATCAAAAGTTTTCAATCTTATTTGAAAATTGAACGTGGGTTGTCAAAAAATACCGTTGACAATTATACGTTTGACCTAGAAAGATTGTGTCTTTTTTTAAATCAAAATACCATATCCATTTCGCCAGAAAAGATCAATGAAGAAGTAATTCAACAATTTATATATTCCATATCTAAAGAGGTTAATGCTCGTTCTCAATCCAGAATTATTTCGGGGTTGAGAAGTTTTTTTTCCTATCTTATTTTTGAAGATTATCGCAGCGATAACCCGATGGAATTGATAGAAGCACCGCGAATTGGGCGAAAACTTCCCGACACTTTATCGGTTGATGATATAGATAATTTAATTTCTGCTATCGATCTCTCTACTGATGAAGGAGAACGTAATAGAGCGATTTTAGAAACACTTTACAGTTGTGGCCTTCGAGTAACCGAATTAATTACACTAAAAATCTCAGATTTGTTTTTTGATGAAGGATTTATAAAAATCACAGGAAAAGGGAACAAGCAGCGATTTGTTCCCGTGGCAAAGTCAACACAAAACTATATTGAATTGTATAAAAACACAGTGCGATTACATCAAAAGATTGTTAAAGGTCATGAAGATACTTTGTTTTTAAATCGAAGAGGTAAACAGCTAACGCGTGCAATGATTTTTACCATCATAAAGTCATTGGCAGTCAAAATCAATTTGACAAAAAATATTAGTCCACACACACTGCGCCATTCCTTTGCAACGCATTTACTAGAAAATGGTGCCGATTTAAGGTCAATTCAAATCATGTTAGGACACGAGTCCATTACTACCACAGAAATTTATGTGCATCTCGATAGAAAACATTTAACACAAATAATTAATACATTTCATCCGAGAAAAACGTAGTTAGTCGATTTTTTACTTATGTTTGCACCGTTAAAATCAATAAACCTCAAATCTTTTTTACTATGAAATTTAACGACGTATTTGTTGTTGATGATGACAAAATATATCAATTTCTCATCAAAAAATTATTAGCCAGTAATAACATAGAAGTAAATCCTTTTTTCTACGAAAATGGGCAAGAAGCGCTCGACGGAATTAAGGATAAATTACACAAAGGTGAAAATCCACCCGATTTAATTCTTCTTGATATCAATATGCCAATTCTAGACGGTTGGCAATTTTTAGAAGAATATAAAAAACTTAAAGAAAATATTAAAAATAAAATAAGTATCTATGTTATTACTTCTTCAGATAACACAGTCGATAGAAGCAGAGCGAAGGATTTTGATGAAGAAATAACTAATTATGTTCTGAAACCTATGACGAGCGATGCAATAAAATCGATATTTGCGATATAATGAAAGGCGACAACTGGTCGCTTTTCTATTTTA
The DNA here is from genome assembly GCF_038739835.1 of Flavobacterium aureirubrum. Taxonomy (NCBI): domain Bacteria; kingdom Pseudomonadati; phylum Bacteroidota; class Flavobacteriia; order Flavobacteriales; family Flavobacteriaceae; genus Flavobacterium; species Flavobacterium aureirubrum. The sequence continues at coordinate 152,739 of NZ_JBCGDO010000001.1, read as the reverse complement.
TAAAAAAAACTCTTCAATTATTTGAAGAGTTTTTTTTGGTCGGTAAATAAATTGAACAACTATCTTTTCATCGCAAAGTGAGCTTTAAATTCTCTGTCAACCTGATTTTCGTCTTTATAAGTTACACTAAACCAATAATCATCAGATGGCATTAGATTTCCGTTATATGTGCCATCCCATCCTGCGCTGCTTGGTCTAATTTGTTTTAAAATTTTGCCATAACGATCGTAAATTAAAATACTCGCGCTAGGTTGATTTGATAAATCAGTAATGTTCCAAGTATCGTTGTATCCATCACTATTAGGTGTGAAAAATTTCGGATAATTAATAACTATGGCTTGAATAGTAGTTATACCGCAACCGTTTTTATCTCTTACTGTTATAGTGTGAACTCCAGAAGGTACGTTTTCAAAAACAGGACTATCTTGGAATGGACCATTATTTAATTGGTATTCAAAATTATTTCCTTGTCCGGTTGCCACCACAGTAATAGATTGTGATTCTGCAAAATCATCGCTTACTGTATAAGTTACTATTGCTGGTTCAGATGGACTCACAGTCACATCTATAGGTTCTGAACTACAACCCGTGATAGTATTTGTAGCTACCAAAGTATATACTCCAGGCAAAGTGGCTTGATAAGAATTTCCGTTACCAACGGTTACTCCGGCGTCGTTCGTCCAAACAAATTGATGGTTAGCTGTGCTTAAACCGCTAAAGATTGTATATGCATTTAATAATGTTCCCGTTTCACTATCAATACATATAATACCGTCAACTGGTGTTGGTTCAGGTAATCTATTGACAATGATTGTAATGGGTTTAATATCAAAGCAACTTGGTGCTAAAGTATTAGTAACACGAACAAAAACTGTTGTTAGCGTAGTTGAAGTGATGGCATTAGTCTGGTTTGTTGCATTGGCCAAGTTTTCATAATAGGCTATTGTGAATTCACTACCCGTTTGTTGACCCAAAACAGTATTTGTTAGATTTGTTAGGTTAAAAGCAAATACGCCATCATTGGTGCCGTCTTCATCGCATATTGTTCTTAAAGCAGCAGGAATTGGATTAGCAACCGGTGTATCAATAATTGTAACTTGGAACGAACTTTCGTCTGAACATCTTGGTAAAAGAGGCGAAAGCGCATAAACATAGATGGTTTGTGATGAAGTAATCACTGCTCCAGCATTAAGGTTAACACCTGTGCCATTTGGTCCTGTGAAATATTGACCCACAGATACTGCTGGTAATGTATAATTTTCGCATATCGTAACATTTGGAAACTCATCTACATTAAAAATAGTTATCGTAAAACTTATTTGGCTGAAACAATCAGGCGATGTACCTGTGTTAGCATATACATATAGCGTTTGTGTAGTAGTTATCACATCACCAGCTTGAAGTAATGTTCCTGTACCATTTGGACCAGTATAGTAATTTCCAATAGATAAAGGTCTTAAAGTGTAAGAATTACAAAAGTTAACATCTAATATTGTAGGAATAACAGGTGTGTAATTTATTGTCACTGTAAACGAGCTTTCATCAATACAAGAAAAGGCAGTTCTAATTTGAGATTCTTTAAAAATATAAATGGTTTGAGTTGTAGTTATTATTGTTCCAGGTAAAATTTCAGTTCCAGTACCGTTTGGTCCACCAGATTGGGTGTAATATTTGTTGTTTGGGGTCAATGCCGGTAAGGTGTAGTTATCACAAGTGGTGATATTTGCTAAAGTATCGGCAGTTGTAGAAAAAATATTGATTTGGAAACTATTTTGAGCAGCACATGGCGGCGTTGTATTGGATAGCGCATATATATATATTCTTTGTGATGACGTAATTACTGTTCCAGGAGTCAATAAGGTACCATTGCCATTTGGTTCAGTGTAGTACTGTCCAATGGTAAGCGGTGTTAAAACATATTGGTCACAAATATCAATATCTGATCGAGAGTCAATTTGTGGAATTCCTAAAACAGTTACTGTAAAGCTATTTTGATTAAAACAAGTACTATCGAGTCTTTTGAAAATATAAATTGTTTGCGTATTAATTATTAAATCGCCAGCAGAGAGCATTGTTCCAGTGCCATCAGCTCCTGTATAGTAATCGCCGTTTTCAAGAATAGGTAAAGTATAACTTTCACATACTGAAATGTCAGTTAGAACATCAATTTGCGGCTGTGCAATTGAAATGGTAAAAAACAAGTTATCGGTACAATTAGACTCTGAGCTGCTTGCAGTTGGTGCATAAATATATACAGTAGTACTTGAGTTTATGACTGTTCCTGCAGGAATTTGTGTGCCTGTTCCCATCGGTCCAGTGAAATAATTTCCAATTGGTAATGCCGGTAATGTGTAGCTATTACATTGCGCAATATTTGGCGGTTGATTTAATCCAATAATTACCTCGAAACTATCTTCGTCTGAACAAGGAGTTGTACCTTCTGTAGCTAGATATACATACAATGTTTGACTAGACGTTATTACAGTTCCGGAAGGAATTTGAGTACCATTTCCACCAGATTGTGTGTAGTAATTTCCTGCAGATAGGACAGGTAATGTATACGAGTTGCATTCAAAAACATCATTTCTGTTACCAACTTCTACCGTTGACAGAATAGTCACATTAAAACTGGAGTCAACAGCACATGGCGGCGTGGTATTAGATATAAAATAAAAATAAATTAATTGATTTGATGATATTATAGTTCCGGCCGGTATTTCTGTGCCACCACCACCTGGCGCGGTGAAGTATTTTCCATATTGTAAGGAAGGCAATGTATAATTTCCACAGTTGGTTACGTCATCTGGTGTAAGTTCATCTTCATCAATAATAGTTACTAAAAAAGAACTATTGGCAGCACAAGTTCCTGGTCCACCAGGTTGATTAAAGATGAATACAGTTTGCGACTCAGTTAAAATATCGCCAGCAAACATTGGTGTGCCCGCTCCGTTTGTAGCGGTGAAATAGTTTCCGTTCGTAAGTGCTGGTAATACAAAATTCTCACACACAATAACGTTTTCTGGTCTATCAACCAACGGTAATGGATTTACTATTAAATTAAAACTAGTTATGCTAAAGCAAGCTGGATCCGTCACATTTTGTACTCTAACATAGATGGTTTGACCAGAAGAAAATAAGGATGTTATCGGGTTAATAGCATTAGTAGCATTGTTTAATGAGGTGTAATAAGTTACTATGTTTATAGAGCTAGACTGACCATTCAATATAGCAGCTGATTGCAATGTTAAGTTAAACGATGTATTGTTAAATGCCGAAGTTGAACATCTAACCCAATTTGGAATTTGATTAGCAACTGGTGGTGGTGAAGTCAATAATTGAAATGATTTTACGATAAAACAAGGACTATTTGGCAATTGAATTCTAACGAACACGGTTTGACCCGGTGCACTATTGTATTGCAATGGTAGCGGATTTTGATTGTTTTCGGCATTGGCTTGTGTTGCAAAATATGTAACACTTGTTAGAGGACTTAGGCCTTGTTTAACTCTTGATGTATTTAAATCTAAATTGAAGGTATAAGTTGCTGCACCACTATCACAGCGGTATATTGGCGTCGGATTTGGAGATGTAATTTCAGGATAGTATTCGACTACTATTGAGTCAGTAATCGGCAGACATGTACTAAATAAATTTGTATAAGTTACACTATAATTTCCGGCTTGACTAACTGTAAGAGTTGCTCCATTTTCTCCCGCTAAAATTTCACCATCTTTTCTCCAAACAAAAGAAAAATTAGATGGATTTAAACCCGTATTTAAGGTTTGTGTAGTTCCAAAGCACAAAGCAGAATTTGTTGCAATAGTTAAATCAAGACCTAGAACATCTTGGCCAATGTTAAAGCTGTCAGAAGAAATAAAAATTGCTGAGTCAGATTGTGGATCAACTCTATCAGCAATGACTAATTTAATATGATAAGGAACACCCGGAGTTAAAACAGATGCAGCAGTTAAAACAGTAGTTTGACCATTAAAATTTGTGGCAGAATTTAAAGCATTGGAACCGCCATTAAAGTTGCCAAAAAATTGAGCGTTTACAGAGCCGCAGGCAGAGTTATATTGATTATCTCTAATAGTAACAACGGAAATAGGTAGAGTAGTATTAGGAACTACCGCAAGGTTTGTTGTTACACCTGTGTTTAGATTGGTTAGTAAAAATGCAAAAGCATCTGAAAATAAACATTGAAAATTCCCGTATTCTTCAGAGGCAAAGATAAAGTCAAAACTAAAATTCGGCGAGATTGGGGTAAAATTAAATTCTAAAACAGTAGCATTTTTAGAAACCATAGTAATGCCTGATGCCACTAAAGTTGCTTCCAAATCTGCATCTCCTGGCCATGATGTTGATCCATCGTTGAGAATCGTAGTATTTGGACCAGGTGTATTAATCGCATTACCTGTACTTAAAACAACACCGCTTTGCATCGGAAAATTAGGATTAGTGTTTTGAAAAAAACCAATTCCGTTTGAAGAGCCAAAATTTGATCCTGTGCTCCAAGTAACATTGGTAGCCGACACACAAGGGGAATTGATTAAAACGTTATTAACCAATTGAGGTACAGTGTAATTTGAAGAGTTAACGGTTATCGGTTGAGAAAAACCAACTGTAGTTAAAAAGAGAGACGTAAATAGTAATAATTTTTTCATGACTTGGGATTTTGACAAGACAAATATGGATTAATTTACCGTTTAAAAGCAAAAATAATCGATGAAATACATAAATTATCTATTATTTTAAGTATTATTCTTATAAAACATAAAATTTTTGTTGTTTTCATCTTTTAGAAAACATCACGATTCATATAATTTATGCCGTTATGTTTATCTTTGCGACTAAATAATTAATCATGGGTCTTTCGCAACTATTAGAAAATCAAATTCAGAACGCTATTAAAGAAATATTTGAAATCAATGTGGATAGGATTGAATTTCAAATGACGCGCAAGGATTTTGAAGGCGATATCACTGTAGTAATCTTTCCTTTAGTTAGAATTATTAAAGGCAATCCAGCTGAAATTGGTACTAGAATAGGCAATTATTTAATAGAAAACACTAAAGAAGTTATTCGTTTTAATGTGGTCTCAGGTTTTTTGAATATCGTAATTTCAGATGATTATTATCTGAATTATTTTAATCAAATGAATAAGGATATAAACTTTGGTTTTGTTCCAATTGATAAAAACCAAAAAGCGGTTATGGTGGAATACTCTTCTCCAAATACCAATAAACCATTACATCTTGGTCATATAAGAAATAATCTTTTGGGCTATTCGGTTGCTGAAATTATTAAAGCATCTGGGAAAAAAGTTTATAAAACTCAAATCATAAATGATAGAGGAATTCACATCTGTAAGTCGATGTTGGCATGGAAAAAATTTGGAAACGGGCAAACACCTGAAAACAGTGGACTAAAAGGCGATAAATTGGTAGGGAATTTCTATGTTAAATTTGATCAAGAATATAAATTACAAATTAGCGAACTAATTACACAAGGCAAAACAGAAGAAGAAGCAAAAAAACAAGCTCCAATAATTCTTGAAGCCCAACAAATGCTTCTTGATTGGGAAGCTGGAAAACCAGATGTTGTTTCGTTATGGAAAGAAATGAACCAATGGGTTTATGATGGTTTTGCTGTAACATATAAAAATCTTGGTGTTGATTTCGATAGTTTTTATTATGAAAGCCAAACTTATTTATTAGGTAAAGAAGTCGTTCAACTAGGACTAGAAAAAGGAATTTTTGAAAAAGATCCCGATGGTTCAGTATGGATAGATTTAACCGATGATGGATTGGATAGAAAAATTGTGTTACGTTCCGATGGTACTGCTGTTTATATGACGCAAGACATTGGCACAGCAATTCAACGAGTAAAAGATAATCCTGATGTTAGTGGAATGGTGTATACTGTTGGAAATGAGCAAGATTATCATTTTAAGGTTTTATTTTTAATTTTGAAAAAACTCGGCTTTGATTGGGCAGAAAATCTTTATCATTTATCCTACGGAATGGTTGAACTGCCTTCGGGGAAAATGAAATCGAGAGAAGGCACTGTCGTAGATGCTGATGATTTGATGGCAGAAATGACCGCAACAGCAAAATCAATTTCAGAAGAATTAGGGAAGTTAGACGGGTATTCTTTAGATGAAAAAGAAAAACTGTATCAAATTATAGGGCTTGGCGCATTGAAATATTTTATGTTGAAAGTTGATCCAAAAAAAGCAATGCTCTTTAATCCAGAAGAGTCGGTAGATTTTGCGGGAAATACTGGTCCGTTTATTCAATATACTTATGCTCGAATACAATCTATTTTGCGCAAAGCCGATTTTGATTTAAGTCATAAAATAACTGAAATTGACCTGCATCCAAAAGAAAAAGAATTAATAAAACAACTAGAACTTTATCCAGAAATAATTCAAAATGCGGCACAGCATCACAGTCCAGCTTTAATTGCCAATTATATATATGAGTTAGTGAAAGAATATAATTCTTTTTATCAATCGGTATCTATTTTTGGCGAAGAAGACATCGCCAAGAAAACATTTAGAGTGCAACTTTCCAAAAAAGTGGGCGAAACTGTAAAATCAGGATTTAAATTACTTGGAATAGAGGTTCCAGAAAGGATGTAGTTTTTTTAATCGTTTTAAGAATCAATTTCTTATTTCTGTCTTCTGAATTTTAAATTCTAAGACTTATATTTGCATTTCATTAAAAGCAATGTCATCTTATGTTCAATAATTTAAGTGAAAAACTAGATAAAGCATTCCATATCTTAAAAGGACACGGAAAAATTACCGAAGTCAATGTGGCCGAAACCTTGAAAGAAGTTCGTCGTGCGCTACTTGATGCCGATGTAAATTTTAAAATTGCCAAAGATTTTACAACAAAAGTAAAAGATAAAGCTATAGGTCAAAATGTATTGACCACACTTCAACCTGGTCAACTTTTAGTAAAGCTGGTAAAAGATGAATTAACTGAATTAATGGGCGGTGAAGCCACAGGAATAAATCTTTCGGGTCATCCTGCTGTAATTTTAATGTCAGGTTTACAAGGTTCCGGAAAAACAACATTTTCTGGGAAACTAGCCAATTACTTGAAAACCAAAAAAGGTAAAAAGCCACTTTTAGTTGCCTGTGATATTTATCGTCCCGCAGCTATTAATCAGTTGCATGTTGTTGGAAATCAAATTGGAGTTGATGTTTATTCTGAACCTGAAAATAAAAATGCAGTTCAAATTGCGCTAAATGCAATTCAGCATGCTAAATCCAATGGTTTTAATGTTGTAATTGTCGATACTGCTGGTCGTTTAGCCATAGACGAGGAAATGATGAATGAGATTGCTAACGTACATGCGGCTATCAAACCGCAAGAAACACTTTTCGTGGTTGACTCTATGACGGGTCAAGATGCTGTTAATACCGCAAAAGCGTTTAATGATAGACTAAATTTTGACGGAGTTATCCTTACTAAATTAGATGGTGATACACGTGGTGGTGCTGCAATTTCCATTAAATCTGTAGTTGATAAACCTATTAAGTTTATTGGAACTGGTGAGAAAATGGAAGCCATCGATGTCTTTTATCCTTCGAGAATGGCAGAACGAATTCTGGGAATGGGCGACGTAATCTCGCTTGTAGAAAGAGCACAAGAACAATACAATGAAGAGGAAGCGAGAAAAATTCAAAAGAAAATTGCTAAAAATGAGTTTGGTTTTGACGATTTCTTAGCACAGATTCAGCAAATTAAAAAAATGGGTAACATGAAAGATCTTGTTGGAATGATACCTGGTGCTGGAAAAGCATTGAAAGATGTAGAAATAGAGGACGATGCTTTTAAACACGTTGAAGCTATTATTCATTCGATGACACCAAAAGAGAGATCGAAGCCATCAATCTTGGATATGAAAAGAAAAACCAGAATAGCCAAAGGCTCTGGACGAAAAATTGAAGAAGTAAACCAGTTGTTGAAACAATTTGACCAAATGAGTAAAATGATGAAAATGATGCAAGGTCCAGGCGGAAAGAATATGATGAAGATGATGGGTGGAATGAAAGGAATGAATTAAAATTAGAGACGCGTTTTAGCGTCTTTTTTTATAAAAACAACACAAAATAATAGTATATGCAAATTTTAGATGGTAAAAAAGTCTCGGAAGATATTAAAAACGAAATCGCAGCCGAAGTTTTAAAAATGAAAGCTAATGGCGAAAAAGTGCCGCATTTAGCAGCCATAATAGTGGGTAATGATGGTGCAAGCTTAACCTATGTGGGCAGTAAAGTGAAATCTTGTGAAAGAGTAGGGTTTGAGTCTACTTTAATTAAAATGCCAAATACTACATCGGAAACTGAATTATTGAAAAAAATTAAAGAACTCAACGAAGATGATAATATTGACGGTTTTATAGTTCAGTTGCCTTTGCCAAAACAAATTGATACACAACAAATCATCATGTCTATTGATCCGAGTAAAGATGTTGATGGATTTCATCCGGAAAATTTTGGGAAAATGGCTTTAGATATGACCACTTTCATTCCAGCGACACCTTTTGGAATTTTAGAATTATTAGAAAGATATGGTGTAGAAACCCAAGGAAAACATACTGTTGTAATCGGCAGAAGTCATATCGTGGGAAGACCTATGAGTATATTAATGGGCCGAAAAGGATTTCCGGGAAATTCAACTGTAACTTTAACGCATAGTTATACTAAAAATATTGCCCAAATCACCACACAAGCCGACATCATCATCACAGCACTTGGCGTTCCTAATTATTTGAAAGCAGAAATGATTAAAGACGATGCCGTAGTAATTGATGTAGGAATTACTCGTGTTATTGATGAAACTGATCCACGAGGATATAAAATTACTGGTGATGTAGATTACGAATTCGTTTCAAAAAAAGCATCATATATTACTCCAGTTCCCGGTGGAGTTGGTCCAATGACCATTGCCATGCTACTGAAAAATACTTTGTTGGCACGAGAGCAAAAAAGATTAAAATTGAAATAAAAAAATCCTGAGTACTCAGGATTTTTTGTTTTTTCCGTTTTTATATTGCACTTTTTCAACTATTTGAATTTTTGGTGCTTGTTTTTTGTCTTTTGGATTAAAAGTTTTTTTCTTGAATTCGGTTTTTAATTTTGGCTTAAATTCTTCCTTTGGTTTATCAATAGTGTTGGGTTGAATAGCCGCTTTGTTCTGTTTGATTACTTCCATAGCATTCTTCGGATTTTCTTTCGTGCCACGAAGATGAATGACTAATCCATTTAAAAAGTTACGTAATACTTGATCGCCGCATTCCATGTACTTTGGATGATCAGCGTTTCTAAAAAAGGCACCCAACTCGGCAGCCGAAATTCTAAAATCAACTAATTGCATGATTTCTACAATTTGGTCATCACGTAGTTGTAATGCTACTCTAAGTTTTTTAAATATATCGTTATTGTTCATCGGAGATTCTTAGGTTAATAAATTACTGACAACTGTCATGGTTTGCGCAACAATAAGCCGATAAAAAATAAATAGATAGTTGGGAGAAAACGCTAAATTACAAATTAAATAGCCCTATTACAATTAATTAGCTTCTGTACCAGATTCTTCTTTGTTTTTTTCTTTGTTCTTCTTTTTCTTTTTATCCTTGTCGTCGCTCTTGGAGTTATTTTTTACTAAAAATGCCTTGTATTTTTCTTTTTGTTCGGTATTCAAGTAGCTATTGATTGTTTTTTCTGTTTTTTCCTGTATGGCTCTGTATTCTTCATTTTTATCTTCTGCAGAATTTTCACTTTTCATAACAATATCCATTCGCTTGCTCGTTGCAAGTATTTCATTTTTAATAGCAATATATTGTAAATCATCAAGTGCAACTTCAGATTTCATTTTAACCATAAAACCCTCAATTCTTTCATTTCTATTTTTTTCGATATCAGCAGCAGATGGAGCAGAAGGAGTCGAGTTTGGAACCATATTATTTTGATTTAAAACTCTGTTATTCATATTATTCATACCCATTTGTTGGGCTTTTGCAGTAAACGTGCTCAAAATTAATCCTAATAAAAGTATGCTGTAAGTCTTCATCGTTTTAATATTTTTAACAAAAGTATGTAAAAATACCTTATTGAATTGTTAAAATTAAATGGTTACACATTTCCAAAAAAAATAATACATTAGCTAAAAAATAAAAACTCGATGGAAAAACAAGAAGAAAAACTATCACTTTTAACAGAAATGATTGCATTTGCAGTTGTTGATGGCACATTACATGAAAGAGAGTATTTGTTTTTAAAGATGATTGCTGACGAACTTCAAGTTACTTCTGATGATTTTAAAAGTTTGTTTCACCAAGAGAATTATCCAGTGGTCATAAAATCAGAATTTGAGCGTATTCAGCAATTTTATCGATTAGCATTGCTGATGCATTGTGATGGCGTTTTACATGAACGTGAGCAAATAAAAATTCACGAAATTGGCATCAACATGGGTTTGAACCCTCATGCAATAAAAAGAGTTTTAAAAGCGATGGAAAGTTCACCAACTAATATAATTTCACCAGATTTTTTGCTGGAAGTTTTTCAGGAGCAGTTGAATTAAAAGTGAGTTGTAAATCATAATTGTTGCGGGTATAAAGTAGTTAGACCTTATTTATAAAACGTATATCTTGAAAATGAACATTCAGACAAAATACATAGAAAAATTAAAAGCCGAAAAAATCTTTTCAGACATATATACTGATAGGTATGACGAGTCAATTTATGGTTTCATATTTGATTTCAATGAAGAGTTTTTAATTCTCGAACAATTTACTGACATTGGAGAAGCTGATGGAATTGCAGTTCTAAAAAGGGAAAATATTTCTCGAATTAAATGGTTAGGAAATAGCATTAAAACTGCAGAAATATTTGCACTTAAAGCAATAACAAATGAGAATATTGGAAAAATAAAAATTGATAATATTCAAAATATAATAAAATCAATTCAGAATGAATTTGGTTATGTTACTCTTTACATACAAGATGTAGATAGTGAAATGTGTATCATAGGCGAAATTATAGAAATGGATGCAGATACTTTAATTATCAAAGAGTATGGGACTTATGCTTCCCTTGACAGAAAAATGTTGATGCTGTCTATTCACGAAATTACAAAAGTGGAATGTGATGGACAATATGAAAGAAATTTGCATGAATTGTTCAACAAGAATAACTGGGTATAATAGCTAATTTTCGCAATTGCTGGTTTTTATTTTTACGTGTTCACGAAAAACGTTTTTTTTTACAGAAAATAATCTGTTCGCTTGCATAACAACTGACTAGAAGCTACATCACGATTTTGTGACATAAACGCATGGTTATTTTCTGTTAAAAGTCAAGCAAAATTTGATTTTTAAGAATGTCATCCATCGTTTCTCGCTCTCGAATTAAATATCCTTTTCCGTCTTTCCAAAGTACTTCTGCTGGTTTAAAGCGCGAATTATAATTGGATGCCATTGAAAAACAATATGCGCCAGCATTTCTGAAACACAGCACATCGCCTTCATGAATTTCTGCAATTTTACGGTTGTTAGCAAATGTGTCAGTTTCACAGATGTAACCTACGACAGTATAAAATCGTTCTTTCCCTTTAGGATTAGAAATATTTTCAATAACATGTTGCGAACCATAAAACATAGGACGAATTAAATGATTAAAACCACTATCAATGCCTGCGAAAACCGTTGAGGTTGTTTGTTTTATAACATTCACTTTTGCTAAAAAATAGCCCGCTTCGCTCACTAAAAATTTTCCAGGTTCAAAGGCTAATGTCAATTTGCGACCATATTCTTTTTCAAAAGCTAAAAAGCGTTTTGAAAGTTTTTTGCCCAGCTCTTCAATATTGGTTTCAATATCACCTTTTTTGTAAGGTACTTTAAATCCTGAGCCAAAGTCTAGAAAATCGAGTTGTTTAAAGTTCTTTGCAGCGTCAAATAATATTTCCGCAGCATATAAAAACACTTCAATATCAAGAATATCAGAGCCAGTATGCATGTGAATTCCATTGATATGCATTTTAGTATTTTCAACAATGCGAATAATATGAGGTATTTGATAAATAGAAATCCCAAATTTACTATCAATGTGGCCTACAGATATATTTTCATTTCCACCAGCCATTACATGAGGATTTATTCTTATACAGACAGGTGTTTTTGGATATTTTGTGCCAAAGTGTTCTAATACTGAAAGATTATCTATATTAATTTGCACGCCCAATTTTGCTACTTCTTCAATTTCCTCGAAAGAAACACCATTAGGTGTGAAGATTATTTTATCAGGAGTAAAACCTGCATGTAAACCAAGTTCTACTTCCTGCAATGAAACTGTGTCTAAACCCGAACCTAAGTTCTTAAGTAAATGGAGTATCGTTATATTAGACAAAGCTTTCATCGCATAATTAATGCGTAAAGCCGGAACTTTTGAAAATGCATCAGTCAAGCGATGATATTGTTGCTCAATTTTAGTAGCATCGTAGATATATAATGGATTGCCAAATTCTTCAGAAAGTTTTAATAAATCGGTAGACTGTATCATAGAATTTTTTTTACAAATATAAAGTATCGTAAAAGTCAAACCAACTCCGATGATATAATTAAGAAATTTTAATATATGTATACCTGTTTTTTTTGATATGCTAGTTTTCATTCTACATCATTGAATTTTATTGCAATATTTTGGGAGAATGATGAATATAATCAAATTCAATTAGAGTGAAAACAGAGATAAATATGTCAAATTGATATATTTTTGCTTTAGAATTTAATGCAAATGTGTTACTTTTGTTCACCCTAATAATAGGTCTATAAATAAATCCCTCACAATGAATATACACGAATATCAAGGAAAAGAAATTCTAGCAAAATATGGAGTTCGAGTGCAACGTGGAATAGTTGCAAATAATCCAGTAGAAGCAGTAGCTGCCGCAAAACAATTAACTATTGAAACTGGTACGCAATGGTATGTCATCAAAGCCCAAATTCATGCTGGTGGAAGAGGAAAAGGTGGTGGTGTAAAATTGGCTAAAAACTTAGAACAAGTTACTGAAATTTCGGAACAAATTATCGGAATGCAATTGATTACTCCACAAACTCCGCCAGAAGGCAAAACAGTTCATAAAGTTTTGATTGCAGAGGACGTGTATTATCCAGGTGAGAGTGAAACATCTGAATTTTATGTATCAGTTTTATTAAATAGAGCAACTGGAAGAAACATGTTTATGTATTCTACCGAAGGCGGAATGGACATTGAAGAGGTCGCAGAGCATACACCACATTTAATTTTTACAGAAGAAATCGATCCTCAAGTAGGATTACAAGGTTTTCAAGCCAGACGAATTGCTTTTAACTTAGGCCTTTCGGGAAATGCTTTTAAAGAAATGGTGAAATTTATTGAAGCTTTATATGCGGCTTATATTGGTGCTGATGCTTCAATGTTTGAAATTAATCCTGTTTTGAAAACATCAGATAACAAAATCATGGCAGTTGATGCTAAAGTAAATATTGATGATAATGCTTTATATCGTCAAGTTAAGTATGCAGAAATGCGCGATGTTAGAGAAGAAAATCCAATTGAAGTAGAAGCAAAAGAAGCAGGATTAAACTATGTTGACCTTGACGGAACAGTAGGTTGTATGGTTAATGGAGCTGGTTTAGCTATGGCAACAATGGATTTAATTAAATATGCAGGTTTTGAACCAGCTAACTTCCTTGATGTTGGTGGAACTGCTGATGCAAAACGTGTAGAATTGGCTTTTAGAATTATTTTAAAAGATACTAACGTTAAAGCAATTTTGATTAATATTTTTGGAGGAATCGTTCGTTGCGACCGTGTTGCTCAAGGAGTTGTAGATGCTTATAAAAACATGGGTGATGCCATTAAAGTGCCCATTATAGTTCGTCTTCAAGGAACAAATGCAGAAATTGCTAAAGAGTTAATTGATAATTCTGGAATGCCAATTTTATCTGCGGTTCAATTTCAAGAAGCGGCAGATCAAGTTAAGGTTGCCTTATCGTAAATCAAATTTATACTAATGTAGTTGAGATATTTACTAATGTAATCCTGAGCTTTTGCTCAGGATTTTTTTTATTTAAACAGATATACCAATTTTAAAACGACTAGAAGAACTATTTTGCTGCATAAAAAATGTCGTTTTAGTTGTATTTTTCAAATTCTAATTCAAAACACTCAAATACTCATTTACTATTATTTGGTTAAAAGGAAATAGTACTTTTGTTAGAAATAGTACTTAAACTATTTCTGATGAAAAAAAAATATATTTTTTTGATTTGTTTTTTTTGGTTTTCTGCAGTAATTATTGGTGCTCAAAACCAAAAGATTGATAGTTTACTTTTAGTTTTATCCAAAACTAGAAATGATATAGGCAAAGTAAAACTACTCAATGCTGTTGCAGATACTTATAAGTCTAGCAATCCAAAACTAATGCTTCATTATGCAACTGATGCTTTGAATTTATCCAAAAAAATCAATTTTACAACAGCCGAAGGAAATGCATTGCTCAATTTAGGAAATGCTAATATTATTTTAGGAGAATATGCTAAAGCGTTACGCTATTTTTCGGATGCTCAATATCTTTTTGAAACTAGAACTGAAAAAGATAAACTAGAAAACAAACAAGGACACGCCAAAGCATTAGGAAGTATTGGTGTTGTTTTTTCAGAGCAAAGCAATTATGGAAAAGCATTGCAATACTATCTAAAATCAATAAAAATATACGAACAAATTAAAGACGATGAAAAATGCGCTAAACTTTATAACAACATTGGTGTGGTTTATCAATCGCAATCATCTTATTTTAAGGCATTGGAGTATTTTATCAAAGCACAAAAAATTCAAGAAAAAAGAAAAGATACCAATTTAGGAATTACCTATACCAACATAGGAAACAGCTATTTATATCTAAACGATTTAGCAAAAGCAAATCAATATTACACTAAAGCAAAAAAAGAATTAGACGTACATCCAAACCCAAGATCATTGGGTGAATGGTACAATAATGTTGGATTGTATCATAAAGCCAATGGTGAAATAGAAAAAGCAAGAAATAGCTGGAAATCTGCCATAAATAGTTTTTCAACTATCAATGACAAATTTGGAAGTACAGATAGCTATACTTACCTGAGCCAATTGAATTTAGAACAAAACCAATTAAAAGAGGCAAAACACGATGCAGAAACTGCGTTAGAATTTGCCAGAGAATTAAAAGTTTGGGAACAAATTGTTATTTCAGAAAAACTTTTAAGCGATATTTATTACAAACAAAATAATTTGTCTCTCGCATTACAACATCATAAGTCATATAGCGTAGCTAAAGACAGTCTTACTAGTGAAAAAAGCATTCGAAAAAGTGTAGAAGAAGAACTGACGTTCGATTTTGAAAAACGCGAAGCGATACAGCAAAAAGAAATTGAAAAGAAAGAAGTTTTGCTTCAAGAACAATCTAAGCAGAGCAAAATGGAATTGTTTTTTGCTGCTATTTTCGGATTGTTACTCTTTGGCATTGGATTTTTAATCTACAGCCGAATTCAACTAAAAAAGAATTTAACGCTACAAAAAGAACTAGCAGAATACGAACAAAAAGCCTTACACCTGCAAATGAACCCTCATTTTGTTTTCAATTGCTTGGGCTCAATATCCAGTTTTATAATACAAAACGGTACTGACTCAGCAATCAAATACTTATCTAAGTTTTCTAAACTAATGCGATTAACATTAGAATATTCCAAAGAAAGTTTAATTCCAATTGACAAAGAAATTGAAAGTTTACAAAACTATTTGGAACTGGAACAATTGCGTTTCAATAATAAATTTTCGTTTTCTATTTATAAAAGTGATGCTATTGAAGACGATATGGCTTTGCCTCCTTTATTATTGCAGCCTTTTGTAGAAAATGCCATCATTCATGGCGTAATTCCAAAGAAAGAAATAGGAAATATCATGGTTAGTTTTACAATAAAAAATCAAAATTTGCTTTGCATAGTTGAAGATAACGGAATTGGTTTTGAACAATCAAAAGCAACAAAGCAAAATTCAGTAGTAGCTCATAAATCAATGGCATTGGATATTACTAAAAAACGTTTAGAAATGATAGAATCAACCACCAAACAAAAAACCAATTTTACTATCGAAGAAGTGAAATCTGGTAACGAAATAAAAGGAACAAAAGTAGTATTGAATTTACCGATTTTGTATATAAAATAATTTACAGTTTACAATCAAAGTTAGCAGTTTATAATGCTTGGCTGAGACTGAAAACGGAGTCTGAAAACTAAAAATATGATAACAGCAATTATAATAGACGACGACGATAATTTAAGACGTGGAATGAAAAGTTTGCTCTCTCGCTTTGCGCCTGATATTACAATCATAGGCGAAGCAGACAGCGCAAAAACAGGAAGTAAACTTCTTTTAGAAAGTCAGCCACAGGTTGTTTTTCTAGATATCCATTTAGGTGATGGAACTGGTTTTGATTTATTAGAGGAAGTGTATAAAAACGGTGTGAAAATAACTGCACAAATTATTTTCATCACCGCTCACGAACAATATGCTATTAAAGCATTTCGCTTTAGTGCCTTGGATTTTCTGCTAAAACCAGTTGATCCCGAGGAACTTCAAAAAGTAATTGCCAAACTAAAAATCGTTATCGATAAAAATGATAATGCAGCACACATCGATTTGTTACTAGAAAACATTCGTAAAAAAGTAGACAATTTTAAGCGAATTGCCTTGTCTAATTCTGATGGAATACACCTTTTTGAAGTAAGCGATATTATTCGGTGCGAAAGCGAAGACAATTACACCAAGTTTTACATCAAAAACAACAAACCAGTTTTAATTTCAAAGACGTTGAAAGAATATGAAGATTTATTGACAGAACATGGTTTTGAACGCATTCATCAAAGTCACTTGATAAATCTTGCTTATCTAAAATCATACATCAAAAAAGATGGCGGATATGTAGTCATGGCAGACAATAGTAATTTGCCTATTTCACAACGAAAGAAAGATCGATTGCAAGAGTTACTAAAGATGATGTAGCGAATTCTAAATAGAAATAGGAGTTTACTCATTTACAAATAATACTTTAAATTGTTTACAGTAATTTTATATTAAAAGATTGTCAAAATAAAAATACATTCCATGAAAAAGCTATTCTACATTTTACTACTAATCACAGGACTTGCAAACGCACAAGTTGTAAATATTCCTGATGCGAATTTTAAAGCTAAGTTAATTGAGCAAGGAGTTGATATAAATTCCGATGGTCAAATTCAAGAAAGTGAAGCACTTGCTGCTGATGGTTTAAATGTTTCTAATTCTAATATTTCAGATTTAACAGGAATTGAGGCTTTTACTAATATTCAAATTCTCGAATGCTCTGGAAATCAATTGACACAACTGGACGTTTCAGGTAAAACCCAATTAATTACTTTACGTTGTAATAATAACCAAATTTCAAATTTGAATATTACTAATTGTACTAATTTAGATAGTTTAGATTGTTCTAATAATTTAATTCCTTTTATCGATTTTACAGGAACCACAGATTTTGTCTTTTTTTACTGTAATAACAACTTGATTACAGATCTTATTTTTACAAATGTTGTATATTTCAATGACATGTTTGCGCAATCCAACCTAATCGTTAATTTAGATTTATCAAGAGCGATTATTACTTCTAGTTCTGCCGAATTTTCGGGAAATCCTATTCAAACCATCAACTTAAAGAATGGGTTTGCAAATAATATATCAAATTATTTTATTACCTCACCATTACTAGATTTGCAGCATATTTGTATTGATGATAATGAGTTTGCAGCAGTAAATAATTATTTAACGACTTACGGACTTACTGGAGTGGTGGTCAATTCCTATTGCTCTTTTAAACCGGGTGGAGATTTTAATACAATCACTGGCACACTACTATTTGATGTCAATACTAATGGTTGTGATGTCAACGACGGCGGTTCTTCCAATGTTAGAATAAACATCACAGACGGAATACAAAGTAGCGCAACCTTTAGCAACATAAATGGCATTTACAATTTTTATACCCAAGTAGGAAATCACGAACTTTCCCTTGCTACCGAAAACCCAACTTGGTTCAATGTTTCTCCAGCAACAGCTTCAGTTGCCTTTGTTAACAATAACAACAATACAACCACTCAAAACTTCTGTATAACTCCAGTTGGCATTCACGACGACGTTGAAGTAGTAATAGTACCAACCATTCCTGCTCGACCAAGTTTTGATGCAACGTATAAAATTGTGTATAAAAACAAAGGAAATACTGTTGCCGCTATGAATTCGGGAATTTCGTTGACTTTCAATGACGATTTAATGGATTATTTATCATCCACACAAACTGTAGTTGCCCAAAACACTGGGTTTTTAGCTTTTAATGTTGCATCGTTACTACCTTTTGAAAGCCGAAGTTTTGAAATTGTATTTACTATCAACGCACCAACAGACCAAATTCCGGTTAATATAAATGACGTTTTACCATTTTCAGCCATTATAAATGTTTCAAATAACGATGAAAACATTACCGATAACAGCTTCACGCTAAACCAAATCGTTGTTGGTTCCTATGATCCAAATGATATTACCTGTCTCGAAGGCGATATCGTTTCACCATCAGAAATAGGCAACTATCTTCACTACAATATTCGTTTTGAAAACACAGGAACAGCTGCTGCCGAAAATATTGTGGTAAAAACCGAAATCAATCCTGATGAATTCAACATTAATACACTTCAGCTACTAAATGCTTCTCACGCTGTCGATGCTAGAATAAGAGGAAATACAATCGAATTTATTTTTCAAGGCATTTTTCTTGAAACTGGCGGACATGGAAATGTGTTGTTAAAAGTAAAAACCAAACCAAGTTTACAAACAGGCGATTTAGTTAAAAATAAAGCCAATATCTATTTTGATTACAACTTCCCAATACTAACCAATGATGCTGAAACTGTTTTTCAAGCTTTAAACAATCCAGATTTTGAAACAGATAATAGCGTAAAAATCTGCCCAAATCCAAGCAACGCAGTAGTCAATGTTAAATCCAATTTCAATATCAAATCAATACAATTATATGATACACAAGGCAGAATACTACAAACCAACATCATAGAAGAAAACACCACTTCGCTTGATATTACATCAAAAGCAAAAGGAATTTATTTCCTAAAAGTAATCACAGATAGAGGAATAAAAGTAGAGAAGTTACTGAAAGAATAAATAGTAAATTATGTAAATAACTCACAACCTTTAAATCGTGAGTATTTTATTCTATAAAAAAAGGCAAAACACCATTTAGTTAGGGTAAAACCATATACTCTTAGGTTAAAGCTAAATATAATTAGGGGAAAAATAAATTTATATAGGGTAATTAAATATAAAGTTAGGGTAAAACAATATTTAGTTAGGGTAAAACTAAATATAATTAGGATAAAACTAAATTTAGTTAAAGTTATTTAATATACAATTAGGGTAAATCTCTATTAAGTTAGGGTGAAACCTTATTCAGTTGGGGTAAAACTCCATTTAGTATGGGTAAAACGCTATACAGTTGAGGTAATAGCAAATAAAACAAAGCTGCTATAACTGAAATACCCACTTTTTATAAAAAAATTAACTAAAACGTTATAGAAATTCTTTTTTATTTCGTCTTCAATTTCCTAATTTTGTGGGATTAATGATTTTATTAAGATTTATTCCCTTTTTATACTATGTCAAAAACCGCTGTATTAGAACTTGATGGCAAAAAATATGAATTTCCAATAATCGTTGGAAGTGAAAATGAAACCGCTATCGACATTGAAAAATTACGTGCTTTAACTGGCGCAATAACGTTAGATCCAGGCTACAAAAACTCAGGGTCATGTAAAAGTGACATCACTTTTTTAGATGGTGAAGAAGGAATACTGCGTTACAGAGGTTATGCTATCGAAGATTTAGCGGAACAAGCCGCATTTTTAGAAGTGGCCTACTTAGTAATTTTTGGAGAACTACCAACTAAATTGCAATTAGAGCAATTTGAAACAGACATTCGTAAGTATACTTTGGTAAACGAAGAGATGAAAAATATCATTGATGGTTTTCCAAAAACAGCGCATCCAATGGGCGTTTTATCTTCATTAACATCGGCATTAACTGCTTTTAATCCAAAAGTGGTTAACGTAGAAAATGAAAAAGAAATGTATGAAGCGGTTTGTAAAACCATGGGGAAATTCTTAGTAATTGCCACTTGGACCTACAGAAAAATGATGGGTTATCCTTTGAATTATTACGATAACACGCAAGGATATGTAGAAAACTTCATGCAATTAATGTTTAAGTTACCAACTGGTCCATACAGTGCTAACAAAGTAGTAGTCGATGCATTAGACAAATTATTCATTCTTCATGCTGACCACGAACAAAATTGTTCTACATCAACAGTAAGAATAGTTGGTTCATCTCATGCTGGATTGTTTGCCTCTATTTCTGCGGGTGTTTCTGCACTTTGGGGTCCATTGCATGGTGGTGCAAACCAAGCCGTTTTAGAAATGCTCGAAGACATTCAAAAAGACGGTGGCGACGCTGCAAAATATATGGCTAAAGCCAAAGACAAAGATGATCCATTCCGATTAATGGGTTTTGGTCACAGAGTATATAAAAACTTTGACCCTAGAGCTAGAATAATCAAAAAAGCTGCCGATGAAGTTTTAAGAACTCTTGGTGTTGACGATCCAATTCTAAACATAGCAAAACAATTAGAAGAAGCGGCATTAGTAGACGATTATTTTGTTTCTAGAAAACTATACCCAAATGTAGATTTCTATTCAGGAATTATTTATCGTGCTTTAGGAATTCCAACTGATATGTTTACTGTAATGTTTGCCATTGGTCGTTTACCAGGTTGGATAGCACAATGGAAAGAAATGCGAATCAATAAAGAACCAATAGGAAGACCTAGACAAGTTTATACTGGTGAACCTCTAAGAAACTTTGTCCCGATGGATAAGAGGTAAATAAAATAAATAATATTTCAGAAGCTTCTCCTTGTTGAGAAGCTTTTTCTTTTATAATCAACAATTATGATTAAAAAGTAATAATTCGTTTATTTGTAAACCTAAATAAGAAATCATACAATGATTAATGTTACCAAAACTTTCTTTCCTCCAATTCAAGATTTTAATACTCAAATAGAAAGAGTTTGGACTAATCAATGGTTAACAAATAGAGGAGAATTAGTTCTAGAACTCGAAACTAAACTAAAAGAATATCTACAAGTTAGGTCGATTTTAATATTGAACAATGGAACGATACCGCTACAAATTGCATTAAAACTTTTAGGGCAACACGGCGAAATAATAACTACACCTTTCAGTTACGTGGCTACAACTTCTTCCATAATTTGGGAAAATTGTACTCCAGTTTTTGTAGATATTAACCCTGAGTATCTCACTATTGATGAAACAAAAATTGAAGACGCAATTACTGATAAAACAACGGCCATATTGGCTACTCATGTTTTTGGAAATCCATGCCATGTCGAACGTTTAGAAAAAATTGCAGGCCAATACAATTTAAAAGTTATTTACGACGCAGCACATTGTTTTGGGGTTGATTATGCTGGAAAATCAATTTTTGACTATGGAAATGTTAGTACTTGTAGTTTTCATGCCACAAAGTTATTTCACACAGGCGAAGGTGGTGCCATTTTTTGTAATGATAGCTCGCTAATGCATAAAATATATTACAGTCATAATTTTGGGCATGATGGTCCATTGGCATTTCATGGATTAGGCATCAACGGAAAAATCTCTGAATTACAAGCTGCCATGGGATTAGCTGTTTTTCCCCATATTGACAACATTATTTCTGAGAGAAAAAAAGTAACCGAATTTTATCATTCTAATTTGAATTTTGATATTCTTAGAACCATAAAAATTAGAGAAAAAACCAAATGGAATTTTAGTTACTATCCAGTTATTTTCGAGAGCGAAACTCAATTGCTCAAGGTACAAAAGGCCTTGAACGAAATGCAAATTTTTCCTCGAAGGTATTTTTATCCTTCATTAAATAATTTGCAATTTGTAGAAAAGTCAGCAATGCCAGTTTCAGAAGAGATTTCTAAAAGCGTTTTGTGTTTACCTCTTTATGTAGGTTTAAGTCAATCAGAGCTAGATAAAATTTGTAAAATTATTAATTCGAATTTATGCTAATTGTTGGCGCAAAAGGTTTTGCCAAAGAAGTTTTGGAAGTTTTTCATCAGCACGGAAATGTTGAAAATATTGCTTTTTATGATGACGTAAATGAAGACATTGGAGATTTACTTTATAATAAATTTCCAATTTTAAAAAATGAAGAGCAAGTTAAAGACTATTTTAAAGCTAACGGAAATCAGTTTACTATTGGTATTGGTAATCCTAGATTGAGGTATAAATTGTATAAAAAGTTTAGCAATATTGGTGGTGATTATGTTTCAACAATTAGTCCTTTGGCTCAAATAGGAAATTATGAAGTCAAAATAGGAAAGGGAAGTAACATATTAATGAATGCAGTTTTTTCAAATAGTGTAACAATTGGTAAAGGTTGCATGATTTATTATAATGTCATCTTAACTCACGATTGTGTACTTAGCGATTTTGTAGAAGTGTCGCCATGTGCTATATTTTTAGGAAGATGTAAAGTTGGCTCTTTTACCCATATTGGTACCAATGTTACCATTTTACCAGATGTTACTATTGGAAAAAATGTGATTATTGGCGCAGGTTCTGTCGTAACAAAAGATATTCCCGACAATGTTGTTGCGTTTGGTTCACCAGCAAAGGTTGTTAGAAAATTAGAACCTTTAATTGAAGAAGACCTATGAAATTATCATTTGTAATTCCTGTTTTTAGGAATGAAGGTTCGATTGTCCCAACGTATCAAAAATTAGTCAATCTCTCAAAATCAGTTCCATTTGATTATGAATTAATATTCGTAAACGATGGTTCCGATGATAATTCAATAAACGAATTAATTGATCTTCACCATCAAGATTTAAACGTAAAAGTCCTTTCTTTTTCTAGGAATTTCGGACAAGTACCAGCTATGATTGCTGGATGGAAAGAAGTAACTGGAGAGGCAGTGATAACTATGTCAGCCGATTTGCAAGAACCGATCGAACTTATCGCTGATATGATTTCTAAATGGAAAGCTGGAAATGAAATTGTGATTTGCCATAGGAATGATAGAGACGATAGTTTTATTGCTAATAAAGCCTCGTGGGTTTTCTACAAATTGATGAAGTATGTAAATTCAAAAATGCCTAAAGGTGGATTTGATTTTCTTTTAATAGATAAAAAAGCGCTTTTTGTTTTAAACCAAATTGATGAAAGAAACCGGTTTTTTCAAGGAGATATCTTGTGGCTTGGTTTTAATACAGCTTTTATTCCTTACAATAGATTGAAAAGAACAATCGGAAAGTCACAATGGACATTGTCAAAAAAGTTAAAGTATTTTCTTGATGGTTTATTAAACACATCTTATTTACCCATACGAGTGATGTCATTATTGGGAATTATGTTTTCATTATTTGGTTTTGTTTATGCCATAATTATCGCCTATAATCGATTTATGAATAACACACCATTTGACGGTTGGGCACCAATAATGATTTTAATTTTGATTATTGGTGGATTAATAATGTTGATGCTCGGGATTATTGGAGAATATGTTTGGAGAACTTATGATGAAACAAGAAAACGCCCAATTTATATCATAAAAGACAGATTTGAAAAAGAATGAAGAAAGTAATCGATTTTGTTGTAAAATATCCTGTAACTATAACCGCACTGGTTTGCTTGGCTTTTTATTTTTTACCCTTTAAACCAAAACCTTTTGGAGATGGAGAATACCATCAGGGAACATTGGACTTAATAGCTTATATCATTAACGGTTTTGAAGGGAACATCAGAGTTGATAAAGGAATTTTGACCTTATTTTATTATTTATTTCCTTATTCATTAGGTTATGTATTTCATAATGAAACCGTTTTTTATCATTTGGGCATTGTCTTTAATATTATAATACTATGCTTATCAATAAGATACATCTTCAAAGCTTTTGATATTTTACATTTTTCTTCTAAATCAAAATTTTGGACGATAGTAATTTTAAATTTATTTCCAATTCATGTTTATTATGCAATGGGAATTTTAGCAGAAACGGCAGCTTTTTTCTCAATTTCACTTTTCGTTTTTGCTATTACAAGAATAAATTCGGGTTACTTGAATTATAGAAATATCATTTTACTCAGCTTTTCGTTGTTGTTGCTAACTGGTGTTCGTCCTAATTTATTGCCATTTACAGCTGTTTTTCTGATTTATTTTTTACTTCAAAAGATAGAATGGAGATTTAAAGCTACCATTTTATCGTTTGTTGCAGTTAGTTCATTAGCGTTACTAGCTTTTGAGAAAAGTGTTAGTACTAATGATGGTTCATTTAAAAATATTGCTTTTGGTAATCAAATTCTTTGGTCAAGATTTGAACTTAGAGATGAACCCTTTAATTGGTTGCCACAGCATGGTCCAGATGAATATGCGTCAAAAGATTATTGGAACAATATAAAAAAAAGGCGCGAATTAGACTCTATTTGTAAAGCCAATCATCTGGATAGAACTGCTTATTTTATAAAATGGGTAAAAAATGATATAGCTCAAAATCCGTTATTGACATTACGACAATACTCATTGAAATTTTTTCAATCACAAAGTTTTATTATTTCGCCTTTGATAAAATCAGATAAAAATCTTGTTGTGAAATATGGTGTTCATGTTTATATTAATGTTATCAATTATATTTTAGTTTTCTGTGGAATATTCGCAATGTACCAATTATATAAGAGGAAAAATTTTAAATTATTTACTCCTTTTTTATTTTTATGGGGTTGGAGTTTACTTTATGTTTTTGTTTTTCATTCTGAACAACGCTATATGTTTCCCACAAGACCAGTTTTGATTTTTTTATTCGCTTTTGCCATTACTACTTTTGGTGAGAAGAGGAATTTACTCCCTAAATAAAGAGCATAAAATCTAAACTTTTTTACGGAAATCATTCTAGATTGCAGTGATGATCTTCTTCACATAGATTTCTATCAGCGGACGAATTGAATAGTTGTCTCTTACTTAATAAGCAATAACATTTTTTTCTTAATAAATTGTATAATTACTTACTGCTCGTAAGTTTTCGACTAATTTTTTTTCGAGTTTCCTTTAAAAAGCGCTTTACTCAATCATTTACTATTTTTATACACCATCTTACAACTCCTAAATTTAATTTTTAATGTAAGAATATTGATTATATTATTTGCTAAAACATGTATTTTATCGATTAAATATGTTTTTTAGTGGATTTTTTAAAAAAAATACATTTACATTTGAATTGTTGGTTTTTTTGAATTTATAAATAGTCAACATCCTGTCAACCCACACCCTTCATAATCATAAAAAACGTGTTTTAATTGGTTTTATTAACCTTAAATTTTTTTATTATGAAAATTAAAAATTACTATCTTTTAACAACCGCATTACTTTTTGGAACGTTTTTTATAACAAACGGTCAAACAAACAACACTTTTTCAGGTATTGGTTCAGGAATTAATAACACGGGAAATTTCAATACAGGATTTGGAATTAATGCGCTACAAAATAATACAAGTAATAGCAATAATGCATTTGGTATTGGGACTTTACAGGTTTCTACAGGAGGTTTTAATTCTGCCTTTGGTAACGAAGCGTTAACAAAAAACGGAGTTGGACGCTTAAATAGTGCTTTTGGAACAAGAAGCTTATTCAATAATATTTCCGGTTCAGGAAATATTGCTCTTGGACATAGAACATTGGAGGCGAATGTTACGGGCAACTACAATACAGCAATTGGTTATGCCGCATTGTTAACTAATGTTGGGAATGACAATATTGCTATTGGTGCTGTTACACCAAGACATTTACAAAGTGGAAATTCAAACATTTTTATTGGAACACAAACAGCAGCGAACTTAACTAATGGAAATTTTAATGTTTTTCTGGGAAATGTAGCGGTAGAAAAACTTCCATCAAACTTGTTAAAGGCAGGAACCAATACAGATAGAACCATAATCATTGCCGATGGTTCTGGTAATCAAAGATTATTTATTCACAATAATGGTAATACTGGAATTGGTTTAGGTAATAATGTAATACCAGCTAACAGACTTGATGTTAAAGGCGGCGTAGCCATTGGAAGAAATTACACGCCTGGCGCATCAACTAATTCAGGTTTAAATATAATTGCCCCAGCAAATGGTCTATTGGTTGAAGGAAGAGTAGGAATAGGAACTACATTGCCAAACAATAAAGTTGAAATTACTCATGGCGTAAACGGTAATTCAGGCCTTCGATTTACAAATTTAAATAGCAATTTTAGTCCAACAATATCAAACGGTTCTGATAAATTTTTGAGTGTAAATGAAAATGGAGATGTAATCCTTCAAAAGTTACCGAATTCCACTAGTTCAAATATCCTTTCTTCTAGCGCAAATCTGTTAACAAGCAATGTAAATAATATTGTTTCAACAACCAGTATTATTAATTCAATTACTAATACAATAAATTCAAACAATCAATTAGTAACTTCCATAAATGGCGTTGTGAGCGCTGCTGTAAATTTACCGATACAAGCACCACAAACCTTAACACAACTGGGCAATACCGTTACTCTTTCAAATGGTGGTGGTTCTTTTACAATTCCTACTTTTATTGATACCGACGCACAATCCTTGACATTAAATGGTAACACATTATCAATTTCAAACGGAAATTCAGTCGTACTTCCAAC
Organism: Flavobacterium aureirubrum; assembly: GCF_038739835.1. Lineage (NCBI taxonomy): Bacteria > Pseudomonadati > Bacteroidota > Flavobacteriia > Flavobacteriales > Flavobacteriaceae > Flavobacterium > Flavobacterium aureirubrum. Next base: position 125,831 of record NZ_JBCGDO010000001.1, on the reverse strand, counting down.
ATATGTAGATGTTCCGCAAACTATATCTCAATCTGAAAATACAATCACACTTTCAAATGGAGGAGGTTCATTTACTCTACCAACATTTACTGATACTGACGGTCAATCCTTAACATTAACGGGAAATACACTATCTATTTCTAATGGAAATTCAGTAGTATTACCAACTTATACTGATGTTCCGCAAACAATATCTCAAACGGGTAATGTCATAAGTCTTTCTAATGGCGGAGGATCATTTACACTTCCAACATTTACTCAAGTTCCACAAACTATTTCGCAATCTGGGAATACAGTCACACTTTCAAACGGTGGAGGTTCGTTTTCGTTTCCTACAACAAGCGTTGTTGCAGGAACAAATGTAACTGTAACAGGAACTGGTTCAACTGCTTCTCCCTTTGTTGTAAATGCAAACGACACTAGTCTTTATGCTAATAATGGTGTCATAAATCAAGCTACAACTACAAGCGGCAATAGAGTAGTGGACATGAGTAATAGTAATATTTGGTTTAATACGGCTAATAGCACATCTAATGGTAAAATATATTTGGGTGCGACTTCTGTTTATCCTGATACAACTGGAAATTATAAGTTATTTGTTGAAGGTGGAATTCTAACAGAAAAAGTAAAAGTGGCTTTAAGAAGTTCAGCAAACTGGGCGGATTATGTTTTTGCAAGCGATTATAAATTAATGCCATTAAAAGAAGTAGAACAATACGTTATTGCAAATAAGCATCTGCCTGGAATAGACTCTGCCGAGGTTTTAGCCAAAAACGGAATCGATGTCGCTGAAATGCAATCTAAACAAATGGAAAAAATCGAAGAGTTGACATTATATATTATTGAACAAAACAAAGTTTTAGAAAAGCAAAATAGTGAAATTGAAGAATTAAAAGTTCAAATGAAATTGTTAATTGAAAAAACTAAATGATATGTACAAGATATTTAAAATAGTTTTAGTTGGCTTTTTTTGTTTGAGCTACGCTCTTGTTTCATCTCAAAATAGTGACTATTTAGTTTCTGAAAACAAGAGGATTTCGATGGCTCAAGAAATAGAAAAGGAAGTAATCCAATTTGTTAATGATAATTTTAAGAATTATAAATTATCACAAGAAATTAGCGACGAGGTCATAAACCATCTTAAAAGCGAAGAAGAATTTACAGCTACTCAATTAGAAAATGCCTTGATAAATGCAAAAAGAGTGGAACTTCGAAAATTATTCTTTTACGAAAATCCAGATAAAAAAGAATACTACATCGCTAAACCTGCACCAATTTCTATAATGCAACAATGTGTAAATGGCGATTTCGAAAGTAATACGGCAGGTTATTCTTTTTGGTCTGATCCGCATCCACAACCAGCAACTGGCGCCGCATTTTTTTTATCATGCGCTACACCAACTGTGCAATCAGTTACAAATACGATAACACCGATAACCAATAATTTTAGTTCGACAGTGACATTAATTGATAATACAAGTGCTGGATATCAACAATTTGATCCAGTTTTGGCGAGTTTTGGTGTAAATGTGCCAACACTAGCCACTAACGGTGATACAAAATGTATTAAACTGAATAATCAAGCTGGTTTCGGTTCTTCTGATATTACCACTATGTCCCGAAGTTTTCCTGTGATTAATCAGTCAACCATTGATTTTAATTTTTCGTTGATAATGGATAATAAACCTGCTCATGGTCAACCAATACAGCCTTTTTTTAGAGTAAGAGCTTACGATCAATTTAATAATATTGTTGATGAAATTTGTATCATTGCAAACCCTGAAAACTGCCTATTTAATACTTTGGTAGTTAGTAATGCCAGAAGAATTCTTTATACAGGTTGGATTTGTGCTAGACTAAATGTTTCTAATATTTTAAATCAGCCAGGAAGAATTGAATTTACAGTTAGCGATTGTCAACCGTCCGCACATTTTGGAACCGTATACATTGATAATATTTGTGGTTTTACTTGTGCAGCACCGCAACTTGGAGCGCTAAGTTTAGATCCAATTAATATTAATTGTCCTGATGTTTTAAGTACAACACCCATCGAAGTTTGCGGCACATATCAATCACCTGTTAATGCTTCATTGAATACACTTTCACTTGATGTTTTACAAAATAATATTGTTATCGGTACAATTAATTCACCATCACAATTAACCTCAAATACCTTTTGTTTTGGATTATCTCCAAGTATATTTGGCACTTTACCAACAGGAGATTACGAGTTTAACATCAGAGCGACTTTCAATGTCAATTGTCCTGCAGGAACATTCATTTATTCCATCACAGATACCTCAGCAAGTTTAGGACCAGATGTTACTTTTAATAACTGTTGTTTTCCCACTTTAACACTTACTGCACCAGCAGACAATCTCACTAATTTAGCAGTTGCCGAAATAAAGCAGCGAGAAAGATCAGATTGGATAAAAGCCGCGAATATTGTTTCTGTTGGTGATAACGCTTTGTCAAATGGAGTAGTGTATCATGCAGCAAATTATGTGGAACTAAATCCTGGCTTTGAAGCTGTTTTTGGCGCTCAATTTGCAGCTTATCCCGAAGGTTGCTCTGCTAATTATATTTATAGAACCGAAGAGCAAACTCCTTCAAATAATCAGCCTATTGATGAAGACGCAACCGTTAATTTAATCAAAATAGCCAATGGATTTGCAATAATCCCAAATCCTTCTAGCAGTACAATTCAAATTGTAATGAAAGACTCTAATTTTACTAAGATTACTATTAGTACAATCGACGGTAAAATCGTTATGAACAGCAGTATTGATAGAACAAATTCCGCGCAGTTAGATATAAGTAGATATGCTAATGGAATATACATTATTAATCTTACTGATGAATACGGGCAATTAGTAACAGAAAAGTTGATTAAGAATTGATTTTTAAATCAAATACTTATAAACAAAGCTTCTCCCAGTTGAGAAGCTTTTTTATATTTGCCAAAAGCCAAAAGCGACTTTATGCTACAATTAAATATTAAAAACGAAACTTCAAGATTAAGAGCCGTTGTATTGGGTTCGGCAGAAAAAAACGGACCAACACCATCCGCAGAAGAAGCCTATGATCCAAAATCTTTAGAACATATTCTTGCCGGAACTTATCCAATAGAGTCTGATATGATTGCAGAAATGGAAGCTTTTAATCAAGTTTTTCAAAAATATGATGTTAAAGTTTTTCGTCCAGAAATGATTGAAAACTATAACCAAATATTTACCCGAGATATTGGTTTTGTAATAGATGACGTATTTGTCAAGGCCAATATTCTTCCAGATAGAGAAAGAGAATTAGAGGCAATTCAGTATGTAATTGACCAAATTGAACCAACAAAAGTAGTTCGTCCTCCACAAGAAGTGCATATTGAAGGCGGCGATGTAATGCTTTGGAATGATTATATTTTTATTGGAACCTATAAAGGCTCGGATTATAAAGATTATATTACTGCTCGAACAAACATGTTGGGTGTTCAATATATAAAAGAATTATTTCCACATAAAAAAGTCAAAGAGTTTGATTTGGTAAAATCTAAACTAGAAGCAAGAGATAATGCATTGCACCTCGATTGTTGCTTTCAACCTGTTGGCAAAAATAAAGGGATCATTTATAAAAGTGGTTTTAGAGAAGAGTCAGATTATGTTTTTTTAGTCAAACTTTTTGGCAAAGAAAATCTATTTCATATTACTCGTGATGAGATGTATCATATGAATTCCAATGTGTTTTCTATAGATGAAAATGTAGTCGTTTCAGAAAAGAATTTCACACGTTTAAACAAGTGGCTTCGTGATAACGGGTTTATAGTTGAGGAAATACCTTATGCAGAAATTGCCAAACAAGAAGGACTTTTGCGCTGTTCTACATTGCCATTAATAAGAGATTAAATAATCGTGTTGCAAGTTTCAGTTTTAAAGTTGTAAAATATGAAACCTAAATCGTAAACAAAATATATAAAATGAAACAAACAACAAACTCAATTTTAATGATTCGGCCTGTGGCATTTCGCATGAACGAACAAACTTCTGTTAATAATTATTATCAAAAAGTTCTTGATGGACTTTCGCCTGAAACAGTAAACGCAAAAGCACAACATGAGTTTGACACTTTTGTTGCAAAACTCCGAAAAGTAGGCGTAAACGTTATTGTGGTTGATGATACTCTCGAACCAAATACTCCTGACAGTCTTTTTCCAAACAATTGGATTTCTTTTCACGAAAACGGAGATGTTGTTTTATATCCCATGTTTGCAGAAAATCGTCGTGCCGAGAGAAGAGAAGATATTTTAGATATACTAGAAGACGAAGGTTTTGTTATCAATGAAATCATGGATTATACAGCGGCAGAGGAAGATGGTTTTTTTCTGGAAGGAACAGGTAGTTTACTATTAGATAGAGAAAATGATAAAGCGTATTGCGCACTGTCGCCGCGGGCTGATGAAGAATTGATGATAGAGTTCTGTGAAGATTTTGAATACACACCGGTCATTTTTGAAGCCTTTCAAACGGTAAATGGCGAACGAAAATTGATTTATCATACCAATGTCATGATGTGTTTAGGCGATACATTTGCGGTAATTTGTGCAGATAGTATCGATGATAAAAAAGAACGCAAAATGGTTTTGGATAGTCTTCGAGGCGATGACAAAGAAATTATTTTAATATCTGAAGAGCAGGTAAATAATTTTGCAGGTAATATGCTCGAAGTGAAAGGTAATAATGATAAACGATATTTAGTAATGAGCGAGTCGGCTTTTAAATCGTTGACTAAAAAACAAATAGGACAATTGGAAGCACATGTTGAAATTATTCATTCAAGCCTTGACACAATTGAAGCGTGTGGTGGTGGAAGTGCAAGATGCATGATGGCTGAGATTTTTCTACCTAGAGAATAATTAGAAATAACCTTAAAAGAAAAAATTCCAAATTCCAATATAATAGCTGGGATTTGGAATTTTTATTTAGATATATCAGTAGTTTAAATTCCTCTGATAATACTTAAAACTGCACTAATAATATACTGAATTCCAATAGCTACAGTCAAAAAGCCAACAATTCTAGAAATGGCAACAATTCCCGATGCACCAAGGTATTTGGCTAAATAATGTGCACTTCTAAGAATTAGAAAAATTAATAAAGAAACAATAAGTATTGATAATGAAGATGCTAAAATTTCTGAGGTATTATTATGATCTTGATTAAAAGCAATCAACAAAGAAATAGAACCTGGACCAGCTAACATTGGCATTGCCAAAGGTGTTAACGCAATAGAATTTCTATGTAACGAGTCTTCTTCTACTTTTTTGCTAATTCCTTTTCTTTTTTTTGGATTAGCATTAAGCAAACCAAAACCCGAACTTGCAATCAAAATTCCACCAGCAATCCGCAGTGCCGAAATGGTTATACCGAAAAATTTTAAAACATATTCACCTACAAAAAAGGAAATCAGTAAAATAAGACAGACATTAATAGCAGTCATTAGAGAAACTCGTGAACGTTCAGTTTTATTATAATCTTGCGTCAGTCCCACAAAAATTGGTATCGCACCTATTGGGTTTAGTACCGAAAATAAAGCTCCAAGAAGTACAAAAAATGTATTTAGAAAAATTTCCATCTTTGCTAAAGTTAAAATCTGCAGCAAAGATAGACAAAGAATAAAGTAGCAGTATTAATTTACACACATAAATAATTAAATTTGTAACGTCAAATTACTTATTCAAAAACCAGTCTTTATAATAATATAATTAATACAATACAACACCCATATTTTATGAAAAACAAAAAAACGCTCGTTCTTGGTGCAACTACAAAACCAGAAAGATATGCTAACAAAGCCATAAATATGCTTGTTGATAAAGGGCATTCTGTTTTAGCAATTGGACAAAATCAAGGCGATGTGGCTGGAATAAAAATCCATACCAAAACTATTCCGCTAAAAAATATTGATACTGTAACCTTGTATTTGAATCCTGTTCGTCAGCGAGAATACTACAATTATATTATTGAAACTAAACCAAAACGCGTTATCTTCAATCCGGGAACGGAAAATCCCGAGTTCTACCAATTGTTGCAAAGCAATGGAATAAAAATTGAGATTGCTTGTACATTAGTTTTATTGACCACAAACCAATATTAATGCTGAATTAACTTCAGTACTAATATCGTGTGTTTTCTGTGGCGGGTTTACTAATAGCGAGCAATCCGACGAATGTTATCAAACCATTTACAATAATTAACTCGTTATCTAAAGTATAATTGCCCAAAAGTTCCACCGAATATTTACTGATAAAAAAACAAATTGCAGGCGAAATCAAGCAAATTAGCGGTACAAACTTATCATGAACTGTTTTTGATTTCATAAACAAACCAAAAGCATATAATCCTAAAAGTGGACCATAAGTATAGGATGCAATTTTAAAAATCATTTTCACAACCGAGGCATCATTTACAGCATTAAAAATAATGATGACTAAAAACATTAGAAATGAAAACCCTAAGTGAACAAAATGTCTAGTTCTAACATTAGTAGTTTTTTTCTGGTTTACCGTTTTATCCATACCGAGAAAATCTACGCAAAACGAAGTAGTTAATGCGGTCAATGCCGAGTCTGTAGTAGCAAAAGTTGCTGCCGTTAATCCTAATAAAAAGACTATTGCCGGAATAATTCCCAGCGATTTTAATGCAATTTCGGGAAATAAAAAATCGGTGCGAGCAATGCCGTCAACCATTGGCACTTGGATACCATTTTTTTCGGCAAACATATAAAGTAAAGCACCAACACTCAAAAAGAAAATATTGATTACAACAAAAATCCCCGTGAAAGTAAACATGTTTTTTTGAGCTTCGCCAATAGTAGCACAACTTAAATTCTTCTGCATCAAGTCTTGATCAAGACCTACCATGGCAATGGTTACAAAAATCCCACCTAAAATTTGTTTCCAAAAATAATTGCCTTTTAAATAGTCTTCAAAAAAGAAAATTTTGGAATAGTTGCTTTCCTTTACTGTCTCAAAGGCTTGTATAAAAGTAAAATCTAAACTTTGACAAATGAAAATAATCGTCAAAAAAACAGAAGAAACTAAAAAGAAAGTTTGTAAAGTATCTGTTATGATTATTGTTTTTAATCCACCACGATAAGTGTAGGCAAATATTAACCCTAATGAAATTAAAACAGTTAATGCAAACGGGACATTAAATGCGTCAAAAACATAACGTTGTAGCACAATTACCACCAAATACAGTCTGAAAGCAGAGCCAATTGTTCTACTGATTAAAAAAATACTCGCTGCCGTTTTGTAACTAACAATGCCCAACCTTTGTTCAATATAACTGTAAATTGAAGTTAGATTCATTCGATAATAAAGTGGCAGTAGAACTGTAGCAATAATTATAAAACCAATGGCATTTCCTATAACAAACTGAAAATATTTGAACTGCAAATCAGGATTTCCTACTTCACCAGGAACTGAAATAAATGTGACGCCCGATAAGGCCGTGCCTATCATTCCGAAAGCAACCAAATACCACTTGGAATTTTTATTAGCTTTAAAAAAACTATCATTATCCGAGTTTTTTTTACTAACCACATTGGAAATTAAAATTAATATACCAAAATATAAAATGATAATAATAAGTATAGTTGTTGGTGTCATATAGTTGATTTTAATAGCGACCAAAATACAAAAAGAAAATAGAATAAAATCAGGGATTAAAATGGGATGCTAATCAATATTTTATTCCACTATTTTTTTTTACCATTTAATTTATTTTCAACTTTCTTTCACCCAACTTTTATTTTCTTTTATGCTATTTTTGTGTCATGGAATTTTCATCAAAACTTCTCGAAAAAGCAGTTAACGAGATGTCTCAATTACCTGGAATAGGTAAGCGAACTGCGTTACGACTGATTTTACATTTACTAAAGCAACCAGCAGAGCAAACACAATTTTTATCAAATGCCTTAACAACTATGCGTGAGGAAATAAAATTTTGTAGTAGTTGTCATAATATTTCTGATGAGGCTGTTTGTGAAATTTGTAAAAATACCTCACGAAATCATAAAATAATTTGCGTTGTTGAGGATGTTCGCGACGTTATGGCTATTGAAAACACTAATCAATACAAAGGGATTTATCATGTTTTAGGAGGAAAAATATCTCCTATCGACGGCATTGGTCCAAGCCAGCTAAACATCAATTCCTTAGTTAATAAAGTCAAATTAGGTCATATCGATGAAATTATTTTTGCATTAAGCTCAACAATGGAAGGCGACACCACAAATTTTTATATTTTTAAACAAATCAAAGATTTTGACTTAAAAACATCAACAATTGCAAGAGGAATAGCTGTTGGTGATGAATTAGAGTATGCTGATGAAGTTACTTTGGGTAGAAGTATAGTAAATCGAATTCCGTTCGAAAATTCTTTAAAAAATATATAGTAAATAATAGCAAACTACATTTTTGTATTTAGATTTGAAAAACTATCTTTGTTTGCTAATTTTTTATTAAAAAAATGAGAAAATCTAGAATCTATATATTTTTTTTACTAAGTGTAATTTTTACCTCTTGTGTTCCTACCAAAGATTTGATTTATCTGCAAGATAAAGGAAATAGTAATAATGAAGTCGTAACTGCTGCAAAACAAAAACCTTATCGACTTCAAACTAATGATATACTAAGTATCACTATAAAAGCTATTGACCCAAAATTAGTAGAAATGTTTAACGGCACTGTTAATCAAGGAATGGTAAATATTACTGCCGAAGGTAATTATTTCAATGGTTATACAGTTGATGATCACGGTAATATTAGGTTACCTATTCTTGGAGAGATAAATGTACTGGGGTACACTGCCGAAGAAGTTAGAATTAAAATAGAAAAAATGCTATATGAACAATTTTTCAAAACAGAAGCAGGCATTTTTGTGGTAGTTAAATTAGCCGGTTTTAGATATTCTATAATTGGAGAAGTAGCCAGTACAGGTACAAAAATTATTTATCAAGATCGAGTAAATATTATTGAAGCCATTGCTAATGCAGGTGATATAACGGTAGTTGGCGATAGAAAAGATGTCAAAGTAATTCGAACATATCCTCAAGGAAGTGAAACTTTTAGTATAGATTTAACGGATAGTAATGCAGTGAATTCAGAGGTGTTTTATCTACAACCCAACGATAATATTTATGTGAAACCATTGAAGCAAAAAACATGGGGAACAGGAAAAACAGGTGTTGAGTCGCTAACAACCATTTTGACTTTATTTTCGCTTGTTACAACTTCATTAATTTTACTCCAACTATAATTCCCTTTCATGTTAGACACAAAAGATTTTACTTTTTTTGATAAACAAAATAATTTTGATTTTAAAGGTTTTTTGATCAAAACAATAAGTTACTGGAAATGGTTTGTTGTAGGTCTGATTATTACTTTTTCTATAGCTCATCAGGTAAATGTTAGAAAACAAAAAATTTATGGAATAGAAACTACTATTGCAGTACAAGAGGAAAACAATCCTCTGTTTACTGCAAATACTAGTCTAGTTTTTAATTGGGGTGGAACTTCTGATAAAGTTCAAATGATTGCTACTACTTTAAAATCGAGGTCACACAACGAAATAGTAGTTAATAAATTACAGTTTTATACTGATTATCTAAAACAGACAAAGTATTTTTTACAAGATGTTTATGGTAAAGTTCCATTTAAAATTGTTATCAACAATGCTGAAAATCAGCTTTATGGTCAGTTTATTAAAGTAAAAATGCTTTCTAACTCGACCTACAGAATTACCATACCTTTTCAAAGCAATAGTGCACAGGTTATTAGATATGTAAATAATGAAGTGTCAACAGTTTCGACCCCAAGCACTGAGTTTTCAAAAGTTTTTAAAGTAGGACAGGATATAAACTTACCATTTTTGCATTGGAAATTGGATTTGGTTGATTTTTCCACTGAAAATTTTGACGAAGAAATCCTTATACGATTTAATTCTTTCGATAACACCGTTTCTTCCTATAAATCAATTAAGGTGGGAATAGATGAAAAAGCAGCCTCTATTCTCAAATTAGGAATGGAAGGAACAAATAAGGAAAGAATGGTTGATTTTTTGAATGCTACTGTTGAGGTCTTGATACAGAGAAATAAGGAAGAAAAAAATAAGTTTGCAGAAAACACTATCATTTTCATTGATGAAACGTTGCGTGACATGGAGGAAAAATTAAAAAACTCAGGTGACGATTTGAAGGATTTTGGAAAAAATAATAACATAATTGACATTGAAGAAGGTGGCTCGACCTTTAAAGCGCAATTACTAGATTTTGACAGACAAAAAGATGCTGTTGAACGAAAAATTGCCTATTTAAACACATTGAAAAGTTATCTTAAAAACAGTGTAGATTTTTCTAAATTACCAGCACCAACTGTTGTAGGAATTGAAGAACCTAATATCAATACAAATGTAGCCAAGCTAATAGAGCTATCAGTTAAGAGATCAGAACTAGATTATTCCTTAAAAGGTGGTGTTGTTTATTATGAAAGAATTGATAATGAAATACAATCTGTTAAAAGAGTTTTATTAGAAAACTCCAATTCCTACAGAGTTTCACTTGATTACGATTTAAACTTAGCTAATAATAAAATACAAACTCTTGAAAGCGAAATAAATAAGCTTCCAGAAAATAAACAAGAATGGTTAAAATTATCACGAAAATATAACCTAAGTGACAACATTTACAATACATTTCTTCAAAAACGAAGTGAGGCATCAATAGTTAAAGCAGCAAATATTTCCGATATAAAATTTATTGACCCAGCAAAAGATGTAGGTGGTGGATTACTAGGACCAAAAACAGGAGTTAATTATGTTTTGGCCTTTTTTATGGGATTAATTGTGCCATTAGTAATAGTGTTTTTTATTTTCTTCATAAGCAACTCTATACAAAACATTGAAGATATTATTGGTATTACTCAAATACCGCTTATAGGTATTGTAGGTATTAAACATTCTGAAACAAATTTATCTGTTTTCGAAAGACCTAAATCTGCGCTTTCAGAGTCGTTTAGAGCCATAAGGTCATCCTTACAATTCTTGTATAAAAAGCAAAGTATTGAGGGTTCAAAAACATTGATGCTCACTTCTTCAGTCAGTGGTGAAGGAAAAACATTTTGTTCTATTAATATTGCAACCGTGTTTGCGTTAAGTGAGAAAAAAACAATGATTGTTGGTTTAGATTTAAGAAAGCCGAGAATATTTGATGATTTCAATATTCAAAATGACATTGGTGCTGTTAATTACTTAATTGGTCAAAATAATTTAGATGAAGTAATCCAGCATACTCACATTCCGTTTCTTGACGTAATAACATCTGGTCCTATTCCGCCAAATCCTTCTGAGTTGATCCTAGGTGACTCGATGCGAGAAATGATTCAAGAATTAAAGCAAAGATATGATTATATCATTCTAGATACACCACCAGTTGGATTGGTATCTGATGCATTAGAATTGGTTCAATTTTGTGATGTTACTTTGTATATAGTTCGTCAAAATTTTACTAAAAAGGAAATGTTGACGCTCTTAAATAACAGAAATAAACGCGGTGAACTCAACAATGTAAGTATCATTTTCAACGGATATGAAAATAAAGCCAAGTATGGAGTAGGTTACGGTTATGGTTACGGTTACAGCTACGGATATGGTTATGGTCAAGGCAGTGGTTACCACGAAGATGATGAACCAACAGGATTTTTTGCTAAGTGGCAATATAGATTGTTAAAATTGTTCAAAAAATGATAAATAACAAAATAGCCATTTTGATTACTGGCGGTGCAGGATTTATTGGTTCTAATCTGTGCGAATATTTTTTAAACAAAGATTATTTTGTTGTTTGTTTGGATAACTTTTCAACAGGTCACAAGCACAATATTGACCCATTTTTGAAATATTCTAATTTTAGATTAATTGAAGGTGACATCAGAAATATAGAAACCTGTAAAACGGCTGTTCAAAATATGGACTACGTATTACATGAAGCCGCATTGGGATCAGTACCAAGATCTATAAACGATCCTATTACCACAAACGAGGTGAATGTTGCTGGATTTTTAAATATGCTAGTTGCTGCCAGAGATGCGCGAGTTAAAAGGTTTATTTATGCAGCAAGTTCTTCAACGTATGGAGATTCCGAGCGTTTACCAAAAGTTGAGGATAGTATAGGCAAACCGCTTTCTCCCTATGCCATAACTAAATATGTGAACGAATTATATGCCGAAATTTTTAGTAAAACATATGGACTTGAAACTATTGGATTGCGTTATTTTAATGTGTTTGGTCGGCGTCAAGATCCGAACGGTGCTTATGCTGCCGTAATTCCAAAATTTGTTATGCAGTTAATGCGCCACGAAAGTCCGGTTATTAATGGTAATGGAAATTATTCCAGAGATTTTACCTATATAGATAATGTCATTCAGATGAATGAATTAGCTATGTTGACCAAAAATGTTAGCGCCATCAACACAGTTTACAACACAGCATTTGGTGATAGAACAACGCTAAACGAAATGGCACTTTTATTAAAACAGTATTTATCTGTATTTGATCAAAAAATATCTTTCGTTGAAGTTTTGCATGGTCCAGAGCGATTGGGTGATATTCCACATTCGTTAGCAAGTATTGAAAAGGCAAAATTATTACTAGATTATAAACCTGCTTACTCGTTTGACATGGGTTTGAAAGAAGCTGTCAAGTGGTATTGGGAAAATTTAAAATAATTATTTGCATTAAATTGTAATGACAGTCAGACTAAATATAGATTTTAAAAAGAATTGAAATATAAATTATTAGAAATGGAAGTAAAAAACATTTGTTGTATCGGAGCAGGATATGTTGGAGGTCCAACAATGGCTGTTATAGCTGAAAAATGTACTAATATAAAGATTACTGTAGTCGATTTAAACGAAGCAAGAATTGCTGCATGGAACGATGAAGATGTTAACAATATTCCCATTTACGAACCACGATTAAACGAGATTGTTGGTAATAGAAGAAATAAAAATTTATTTTTTTCCACCAATGTGGATAAAGCTATAGATGAAGCTGATTTAATTTTTATTTCTGTTAATACACCCACCAAAACGTATGGAACAGGTAAAGGAATGGCTGCTGATTTAAAACATATTGAATTGTGCGCTAGACAAATAGCAAAAGTCGCCAAAACTGATAAAATTATTGTTGAAAAATCAACATTGCCAGTAAGAACCGCTGAAGCGCTTAAAAGTATTTTAGATAATACTGGAAACGGTGCAAAGTTTCAGATATTATCTAATCCAGAGTTTTTAGCCGAAGGAACTGCAGTAGAAGATTTATTAAGTCCAGATCGTGTTTTAATTGGAGGTGACTCATCGCAAGAAGGTCAAAAAGCTATCGAAGCTTTAGTAAACGTTTATGCTAATTGGGTTCCAAGAGAACGAATTTTAACAACCAATGTTTGGTCTTCAGAATTGTCAAAATTAGTAGCTAATGCTTTTTTAGCACAACGTGTTTCCTCTATAAATGCTATTTCTGAACTCTGTGAAAAAACAGAAGCAAATGTTAATGAAGTTGCAAAAGCTATCGGAATGGATAGTAGAATTGGCCCAAAATTTCTGAAAGCATCTGTTGGGTTTGGTGGTTCTTGTTTTCAAAAAGACATCTTGAATTTAGTATATATTTCGAAAGCATTTGGATTAAATGAAGTGGCTGATTATTGGGAGCAAGTCATTATTATGAACGATCATCAAAAAAGACGTTTTTCAAAAAATATTGTACAAACTTTATACAACACTGTTTCAGGAAAAAAAATTACTTTCTTAGGTTGGGCATTTAAAAAAGATACAAATGATACCAGAGAGTCCGCTGCAATTTATGTTGCAGACGATTTGATAAACGAGCAAGCATATATCGCATTATATGATCCAAAAGTATCTCAAAAACAAGTTTTGACTGACTTAGATTATCTTGACACAAGAAAATCAGATGAAAATGAAAAACATATTACTTCATACAATAATCCCTATGAAGCTTGTAAAAATGCCCATGCGATTGCAATATTGACTGAATGGGATGAATTTAAGGAATACGATTGGGAAAAAATATATGACAGTATGCTTAAGCCTGCCTTTGTTTTTGATGGAAGAAATATATTGAATGGAGAAGTACTGAAAAATATTGGATTTGTTTATCAATCTATAGGAAGTTAAAACACAATCTTGAAAGTACTCTATAAATCTAAATTTTGAGTGATAATCATAATCGTTTATTTTATTTAATTTATACAATTACAACACAATGAAAATAAAAATTGCAGTTATTGGATTAGGATATGTTGGTTTACCGCTGGCGAGACTTTTTGCTACTAAGTATCCTGTTGTTGGTTTTGATATCAATCAACGAAGAATTCAAGAACTAAATTCAGGTGTAGACTCAACATTAGAAATTGATGAGAATACGTTAAATTCTGTTTTAGTATCCTCTATGTCAGAAACAAATGGTTTGCTGTGTACAAGTAATTTGGATGATATTTCGACTTGTAATTATTATATTGTTACCGTTCCAACACCTGTTGATAAAAATAATCGCCCCGATTTAACTCCTCTTTATAAATCTAGTGAAACTGTGGGTAAAGTCTTGAAAAAGGGAGATATTGTTATTTATGAATCAACGGTTTATCCTGGTGTGACTGAGGAAGAATGTATACCGGTTTTAGAAAAAATAAGTGGACTTAAATTCAATGTTGATTTTTTTGCAGGTTATTCACCAGAGCGCATCAATCCTGGAGATAAAGAGCACACAGTTGAAAAAATATTGAAAGTTACATCAGGTTCAACGCCTGAAATAGGCCAAAAAGTGAACGATTTATATAAATCGGTTATAACTGCCGGAACACATTTGGCACCATCAATTAAAGTTGCCGAAGCTGCCAAAGTAATTGAAAATTCGCAACGGGATATCAATATTGCGTTTGTAAATGAGTTAGCTAAAATCTTTAATTTATTAGAAATCGATACACATGCCGTTCTTGAAGCAGCTGGAACAAAATGGAATTTTCTCCCCTTCAAACCAGGATTAGTTGGTGGACATTGCATTGGGGTTGATCCTTATTATTTAGCGCAAAAAGCACAAGAAAAAGGATATCATCCAGAGATTATTTTAGCAGGAAGAAGATTAAACGACAGTATGGGTGAATATGTAGCTTCGCAAGTTGTGAAGCTCATGATAAAAAAGGGAGTTACTATAAATGGAGCATCTTTATTAATGCTTGGAATTACATTTAAAGAAAATTGTCCAGATGTTCGCAACACAAAAATAGTAGATGTAGTTCGTGCTTTAGAAGATTATGGGATTAAAGTTACCATATTTGATCCGTGGGCAAAACCTGCCGAAGTTAATCACGAATATCAATTGACGACTATAAATATGCTACCTAGCGATACTTTTGATGCTGTTGTTTTAGGCGTTGCTCATGCGGCTTTTTCCGAAATTGATATTGCAAAGCTAACTAAAAATAATGGAGTTGTATTTGACGTTAAAGGAGTTTTGAAAGAAAAAGCAGATGGACGATTATAGACAAGTTTTTGTTTAAATTCTACAATTTATTTTTCAATTTTTACGACTTAATTTATTTCGACCTAAAAAATATATAAAGCGAAAGAAACAGTATTCTAACGATAATAATTATCTCTAAAAAGATAACATTTTATAAAAATGAAAAAAATATTAATTACTGGTGGTGCAGGATTTATCGGCTCGCATGTTGTGAGACGGTTTGTAAAGAATTATGCTAATTATCATATTTTCAATTTGGATGCCTTGACTTATGCAGGAAATCTAGAAAATATAGCTGATATAGAAAAATCATCAAACTATACTTTTATAAAAGGTGATATTGTTAATGCTGATTTTATCAATCAACTCTTTGAAAAGCATCAATTTGACGGTGTCATTCATTTAGCTGCCGAGTCACATGTAGATCGCTCAATAACTGATCCTTTGGCTTTTGTGAAAACCAATGTCATTGGAACAATGAATTTATTGAATGCAGCTAAAACTATTTGGACAAATGATGCTAATGACAAAAGATTTTATCATGTTTCGACAGATGAGGTTTATGGTAGTCTTGGCGCTACAGGTCTTTTTACTGAAACAACGCCATACGATCCAAATTCTCCCTATTCAGCGTCAAAAGCAAGTTCTGACCATTTTGTAAGAGCTTATGGAGAAACATACGGACTGCCTTATGTTATTACAAATTGTTCCAATAATTATGGACCAAACCATTTCCCCGAAAAATTAATTCCGCTCTTTATAAATAATATCATTAATAATAAAGCCTTGCCAGTTTATGGTGACGGAAAATACACCCGTGATTGGTTGTATGTAATTGACCATGCAATCGCTATAGATTTAGTATTTCACAACGGAAAAAATCATGAAACATACAATATTGGTGGATTTAATGAGTGGCAAAATATTGACTTAGTGCGTTTGCTATGTCGTCAAATGGATGGTAAATTGGGACGAGAAGCAGGTGAGTCGGAAAAGTTGATTACCCACGTAAAAGACAGACCTGGTCATGATTTGCGTTATGCAATTGATGCCTCTAAAATTAATAAAGAACTAGGTTGGAAACCATCGGTTACGTTTGAAGAAGGATTAAATCAAACGATTGATTGGTTTTTGGCTAATGAAGAATGGTTAAAAAATGTTACCTCTGGCGAATATTCAAAATATTACGAAAAGCAGTATTCGTAGAAATATTGCTTAACATTTTGGGATTACAATTTTTTCATTTTTAATTGGCTCATTCGACATCGTTAACATCAAACTCAAAATCGTCTAAATCTCGTCGGTCTTTTTTTGTTGGTCTTCCTGTGCCTGTTTTTCTGTAATGCTCTTTTGAAAGTTTTAGCATTTCAAAGTGAGCGAATGTTTCTGGCGGTGTGTTATCTTTTCTGTAAATATCAACCAACTTTGCGCCCACACGATTGTCTGGAATGTCTAAAACAGTAATTTCATAGGTAATTTGGTCTTTTCGGAAAGTAATTTTGTCAGTTGGAAAAACTTCGCGCGATGCTTTAGCAACTTGACCATTTACAGTTATGTGATTTTTTCTGCAAGCTTCGGTAACCATGTTTCTGGTTTTATAATAACGAACACACCATAAATATTTATCCACTCTCATTTTTTTCCAAAATCAACGTTAAATTGTTTACAAAAATAAATCAATATTGTATCTTGCGAGCTCAAAATTCTAACAAAAATGAATATCTTTAATAAAATTGTTGTACTTTTCATTTCATGTATGGTCTTAGTTTCCTGTACACCTGAAGAATCAAATATACCACCATTAAGAGATTATGCAGAGCAGTATGCCAAAGATATAGCAGTAATCGAGGAATATCTTCAGACACACTATATGGAAGTTATCAATAATCCTGGTGCTACCAATGATCAAAGTGTTACCTATACCTTAATTCCGGAAGGAGGAACTCAAACTTCTATTTGGAATCAAACCCAATATCCGTTACAAACCCGTTTGGTGCTTCAAAATAATATTGTCTATAAAATATATTACTTGAAATTAAGACAAGGTTCTGGCCCCAATAGTAAGTCACCTTGTAATGTTGACCAAGTGTTGACCTCTTATCGTGGTGAGTATATTTTTACAAGTACTGAAACAATAAACGAAGAAGAAGTTAAAACCATAAAATCCAAACAATTTGAAGAGTCAATAGATGCTCAAACTTATTTTAATTTAAGCTCATTAGTTGCTCGTTGGAGCGAAATTTTCCCTCTTTTTAAAACAGGATCCTATGCAGCAAACCCAGATGGTACGCTTTCTTATTTTGACTTTGGAGCTGGTGTGATGTTTTTACCATCAGCGTTGGCATATTATTCGGGATCTCCTTCATCAATTCCTTCTTATTCTCCACTAATTTTTTCTTTCAAATTATATGAAATACAAAGAACCGATCAAGATGGTGATGGAGTGTATTCCTATCAAGAAGACATTTCAACTTCAGTGGTAAATAGCGATGGAACTGTTACTGTTACCAATGGCATTCCAGATGGTTATGTTCGAGTTTTAGCTAATGGTGAGACGAATCCTGATGATACTGACGGAGATGGAACTCCCGACTTTTTAGATATTGATGATGATGGTGATTTTTTTACTACTAGAATTGAAATTAGAAATCCGTTAACTAACAATCCATTTGCATTTGATTTGATACCCACTTGTAGCGATGGAAAGAAAAAACATCTCTCCACGCTTTGTAATTAATCAAAATACGGAAAATCATAAACTTAAAAAATGCCCTAAGTATTGAGAACTTTTTAGGGCATTTTTAATTTTTCAGTTTTTTATTTGGCTGTAATATTATTTTCTGTGCATCACTTTTTCAACAGCTTCCACTATGGCTTGATAGTTTAACTTGTATTTTTCCATCAATTGTTCTGGAGTTCCGCTTTCGCCAAAGCTATCGTTGACTGCAACAAACTCTTGTGGTTTTGGATTATTCAATGCCAATACTCTCGCTACACTTTCGCCCAAACCACCTAAAATATTATGTTCTTCGGCAGTAACTATGCAACCTGTTTTTGCCACCGATTTTAAAATAGCTTCATCATCTAACGGTTTAATTGTATGAATATTGATTACTTCGGCGGAAATTCCTTTCGCTTCCAAAGCTTCTGCAGCTACTAATGCTTCCCACACCAAGTGACCAGTCGCAACTATAGTTACATCAGTTCCTTCATTTAAAAGTATCGCTTTTCCTATCAAAAAAGGTTCATCGGCAGGAGTAAAATTAGGCACTACAGGTCGACCAAAACGCAAATAAGCCGGACCATGATGATCGGCTAAAGCAATCGTGGCAGCTTTGGTTTGATTGTAATCGCAAGTATTAATCACTGTCATTCCAGGTAGCATTTTCATCAAACCGATGTCTTCTAATATTTGGTGTGTTGCACCATCTTCACCCAACGTTAGTCCAGCATGCGACGCACAAATCTTGACATTTTTATCCGAATAAGCTACTGATTGGCGTATCTGGTCGTAAACTCTTCCAGTAGAGAAGTTTGCAAAAGTTCCCGTAAACGGAATTTTTCCACCAATAGTTAAACCTGCTGCAATCCCAATCATATTGGCTTCTGCAATCCCAATTTGGAAAAAGCGCTCGGGATGGTTTTTCTTAAAATCATCAAATTTTAATGAACCAATTAAGTCGGCACAAAGTGCGACTACATTTTCATTTTTTTGTCCTAGTTCGGTCATTCCTGCACCAAATCCTGAACGGGTATCTTTACTGCCTGTGTTGTTGTATTTTTTCATTTATGCTGAATTTATTTCAGAATCTCGCGATGCTGTTTCATTAATTTTACAATTTAATAATCCCCTAAAGTTTCAGCATTTTGTGCCAAACCAATAGCCAGTTGTTCATCATTGGGCGCTTTTCCGTGCCAAGCGTGGGTATGCATCATAAAATCTACACCATTGCCCATCACAGTATGCAATAGTATACAAACTGGTTTTCCTTTTCCAGTGCGGCTTTTTGCTTCATTTAATCCTGCAATAATGGCTTCGATATTGTTGCCTTCAGTTACTTCCAAAACATCCCAATCAAAGGCTTCAAACTTGGCTTTCAGGTTACCCATATTCAAAACATCATTGGTAGCACCATCAATTTGTTGTCCGTTGAAATCAACTGTAGCAATAAGATTATCTACTTTTTTAGCCGAAGCATACATAATTGCTTCCCAGTTTTGACCTTCTTGTAATTCGCCATCACCCGTTAAGGCATAAACCAAATGGTTATCCTTATTTAATTTTTTGGCTTGTGCTGCACCAATTGCCACTGATAATCCTTGGCCTAGTGAACCTGCAGCCATTCGTACTCCTGGTAAGCCGTCATGTGTGGTTGGATGACCTTGCAAACGAGAGTTTAACTTTCTAAAAGTTGCTAATTCTGAAACTGGGAAATACCCGCTTCGAGCTAAAACGCTATAGAAAACAGGGGAAATGTGACCGTTTGAAAGAAAAAACAAATCCTCTCCTTTTCCATCCATCTTAAAAGTGGGATTTCTTTTTAAAACGTGCTGATAAAGCACTGTAAAAAATTCAGCACAGCCCAAAGAACCTCCAGGATGTCCTGAATTTACAGCGTGTACCATGCGAAGAATGTCTCTTCGAACTTGGGTTGTGAAATCGTGTAAATGTTGTGTGTTAGACATTATAAATAGTTAAATAATTAATCGAAGTCAAAAGTAATCCTAATTTCAAAGTAGGACAAAATATTTTATTACAAGTTATTAATACTAGTCCTTGTTTTAGAATAATTTTTGATTGCACCCGAATTATAAATTAGAAAATAGTCCTATTTTTAAATTACAGTTTTCATCAATTTCATTCTTCAGCTTTGTTTTTTAACGTCATTAAAAGTGTGTATGCTCCTTTTATTGCAATAGATTTAGAGGTCAACTTTTCGCTTTCTAAAATTTCTACAAAACCATTCTCACTGTTGCCTGTTTGCACCGCAGTCATTAGAAATTGATTTTTGTTGTTAACAACAAAGAGATATTCTTTGCCTTCATAAGTTACAATAGCTTCACTGGGAACGGTTGAAACAGCACTGCTTTTCAATTCAATTTCGGCATTCATATACATTCCTGGCAACAATGTTTTGTCGTAATTATCAAAATGGCAGTGCACTTCTGCTGAGTGTTCTTCTGAGGCAATGTCTTTACTAATCAAGAGTATTTCGCATGCGTGTTTCTTTTCGGGTTGGCTATTGGTATACGCCACGAGTTTTTGCCCAATGGATAATTTGGTAATGTCTTTTTCAAAAATTTTTAAATTTAAATGTATGTCGGACGGATTGATTAATTCAAAAAGGACGTCCGAAGGATTTACATATTTGCCAATATTCACGTTTACTTTAGAAACATAGCCGTTTATGGGTGCATAAATTGGTACACTTTTCGAAATATTTTTTTCGGAAAGCGTATTTGGATTAATATTTATTAAACGTAATTTTTCGGCCAAAGCACTTGCGGTAATTCTCAAGGTTTTATAATCAGCCTCGGCCATTTGATACACTTTATCACTGCTGGCCTGACTTTGGTTTAACTCTTTTTGGCGTTCGTATTCTTTTTCAGCAAAATGCAAACGCGATTTGGTTGTTAAATATTCTTGTTGCAGTTGCACATATTGCTGGTCTTCCATGGTAGCAATGATTTCTCCTTTTATAAAATGTAAACCAGGTAAAAGTTTGGTGGATTTTAAATAGCCACCCAACGGCATACTCACTGAAACTAAGTTTTGTGGCGGAACGTCTATTATTCCGGTTACTTTTAAGGTCGATGAGATACTTCTTTTTTCAAGTTTCCCAGTTTTGATAGCAGCATTTTTTAACTGTGCGTCAGAAAGGATTACTAGGTTGGAATTCACTTTTTGATCTTCTGAATTTTGATTTTCTTTTTTGGAATTGCATCCTAATACGATAAAGAATAGAAACGCTATGGTATGAATGTGTCGCATTTTATTGTTGTTTAGATGTGAGGTAATTGAGTTGTATAATCGACTCGCTGTGACTGATTAATGCATTGATATAATCGTTCTGAATGGCAATACTTTGGTTAGTGAGTAGAACCCAATCGAGATAGTTAATATCACCGTTATAAAATTGTTTGTTGGCAGTTTCAATAATTAGTTTAGCATTTGGAAGTCCAGTTTTTTCAAAATAATCGAGCTTTTCTTGATTTAAAGTCAATTGGAAAACGGCATTTTTATATTGTTTTTCTAGGTTTACTTTTTCTTTTTGATACTCATTTTCGGCGATATCTTCGGCTATTTTAGCAGCTGCTATTTTTGCTTTTTGTGAACCACCAAAGAGCGGAATTCCCAAACCCAATTGGGCCGATTGAAATCTTTCGGATGAATTATAAAAGATATTATCAGCACCCGTTCCAGTGATGGATCCATTGTTGTAACCGAGAATAATACTGGGCAATAGTTTTGACTTTTCTAATTTTGAGGTAACCAAACTTACTTTTTTTTGTTGCTCTAAAACTTTCAGATTTGGATGTTGATTTACCAAAGTACTATCGATGGTTTTGTCTACTGTCAAAATTAAATCTTTCGTTTTTGGTTCATACTCTGTTTCTGAATTTAAAAGCAATTGAAATTGACTTTTTATGACCTCTTTTTCTTGCTGTAACTGAATTAATTGTAATTTTATGTTACCGCGTTGGGTTTCCGCAGTGGTTTTTTCAAGAATATTGCTTTCTCCTTTATTAAATCGGAGTAACGCCTTTTTTAAAAATATTGCCAATAGCGTGTCACTTTTTTGAAGTAGTTTTTCTTTTTCATTTAAATACACAATAGCATAAAAAGTTTGTGAAACTGCTTTTTTTAATTCGAGCTCTTTCAAAGTTACGCTTAGTGCGGCTGTTTTCCATTCTTCGGTTAATAAACGCTTTTGTCTGTTGTAAACCGTCGGAAAATTAAATGTTTGCGAAATCCCAATACGGTTATCGTTGTAAATACTATTTATTTGACCATAATCAGCCAATATGTTTGTCGAAGGCAAATTGGTTGCTGACTTAATTAGCTTTTCATGGTAATTGGCTTTCAGTTTTTCACTTTTGATAGTAGCATTATTCTTCAATGCAATTTCATAGGAGGTTTGTAAGTTAATTGGTGTTTGCGCTGTGGAATTTACCACTGAAAACACCAAGACTAACAAGGTAATAATTGTATTTTTTTTGAACGGATTGAAGTTGATACTTTTTTCAAAAGTAACATATAAAATGGGTAGCACAAACAAGGTTAGGAATGTAGCTATCAATAATCCGCCAATAACTACCGTGGCAAGTGGACGTTGCACTTCGGCACCAGCACCATTACTGAGTGCCATGGGTAAAAATCCTAATGATGCTACAAAAGCAGTCATCAACACGGGACGCAAACGCACCTTTGTTCCCATGAGAACAATTCTATGTAAATCGGTCATTCCTTCAGATTTTAATTGGTTAAATTCAGTTATCAAAACAATTCCGTTTAAAACAGCAACGCCAAACAATGCTATAAATCCAACACCCGCACTAATGCTAAAAGGCATTCCTCTCAACGCTAAAAAGAAAATTCCTCCAATTGCCGATAGTGGAATAGCAGAGTAAATTAGCAAACCTTTTTTTGCCGAATTGAAAGCAAAGAATAGCAGCAAAAATATAAGCAATAGCGAAACGGGTACGGCAATCATCAATCGGTCTTTGGCTTTGTTTAAGTTTTCAAAAGCACCGCCATATGTGGTGTAATAACCCGTAGGATATTGTATTGATGCATCTGCTTTTTGTTGTAATTCGGTTACAATGCTTTGTACATCTCTTCCTCTCACATTAAACCCTACAACAATTCTGCGTTTGGCATCCTCTCTTTGAATTTGATTGGGTCCATTTTTTATGGCAACAGTTGCTAGTTGCGATAGAGGAATTTGTGTTCCGTGCGGTGTTGGAATTAGAAGATTTTTTACGTCTTCAATATCTTTGCGTTGATCGGTATTTAATCGCACAACCAAATCAAAACGTTTTTCACCTTCAAAAACCAATCCTGTACTTTGTCCGGCAAAGGCGGTATTGATCACTTTATTTATTTCATCAATATTCAAATGGTATTGTGCAATGATGGGTCGATTATACTCGATAACTATTTGAGGCATTCCTGTAATTGGTTCCACAAAAAGATTTTGTGTTCCTTCAATCGTTGTAACAATTTCCCCTAATTTTTGAGCGTAAACAGCTAATGTATCTAGGTTTTCTCCAAATATTTTACACACAACATCTTGCCGCGCACCCGTCATCAGTTCGTTAAAACGCATCTGAACTGGATATTGAAAACCTGCCGTTATACCAGGAACATCTTCGAGTGCTTTCCCCATTTTTTCAGCCATCTCATCAAAGGTTTCTGCTGAAGTCCATTCGCTTTTATCTTTCATAATTACCATCATGTCACTTGCTTCCATCGGCATAGGATCGGTGGGAACTTCGCCACTTCCAATTTTGGTAACTACTTTTTCGACCTCGGGAAATTGCGTTTTTAGGATGTGCGCTGCTTTTTGTGTGCTTTCAATAGTAGTTGTTAAATTACTGCCAGTTAAAACACGTGTATCTACTGCAAAGTCACCTTCTTCCAACGCAGGAATAAATTCGCCACCGAGGAAACCAAGCGTTATTACTGCCAATACAAATAAAGTGACTACAGAAGCAATAATCGTTCGTGGAAAGTTCAGTACTTTTTGAAGTAAGTGCTGGTATTGCATTTCAATTTTAATCATTATTCTGTCAGAAAGATTGGCTTCGTGTTTTATTTTTTTACTTAAGAACAAAGCGCTCATCATCGGAATATAGGTTAGGGACAAAAGGAAAGCGCCAAGTAAAGCAAAGGCAACCGTTTGTGCCATAGGTTTAAACATTTTACCTTCAATACCTTCTAAAGTAAAAATAGGAAGGTAAACTATTAAGATAATGATTTGTCCAAAAACAGCACTATTCATCATTTTACTTGCTGAACTTTCTACTTCTTTATCCATTTTCTTTTGCGATAAAAATTCAGTCGTTTTGAATTTCTTACTATGCGTTAATTGATGCATGACCGCTTCTACAATAATAACAGCACCATCAACAATTAATCCAAAATCCAACGCACCTAAACTCATCAAATTTCCACTTACGCCAAAAGTATTCATCAGAATTATTGCAAATAGCATGGATAACGGGATTACGGAAGCAACAATTAATCCGGCTCTTAAATTCCCAAGAAAAAGCACTAATACAAAAATTACAATTAACGCGCCTTCTAATAAGTTTTTTTCAACCGTTCCAATAGCATTATTCACCATTTTCGTTCGGTCTAAAAAGGGTTCAATAACTACGCCGTCGGGTAATGTTTTTTGAATTTGAGCAATACGTTCTTTCACATTTTTTATCACATCGCTACTGTTGGCACCTTTCAGCATCATAACCACAGCGCCAGCAACTTCACCTTCATCATTATAAGTCATCGCACCATATCTGGTGGCAAATCCTAATTTTACTTCGGCTACATCTCTTATAAATAATGGTGTTCCCGATGGTGTAGATTTTATAGCAATGTTTTCAATATCGTCTACCGTACCAATTAGACCTTCACTTCTTATAAATAATGAAGTTGCCCCTTTTTCGATATAAGAACCGCCTGTATTTTGGTTGTTTTTTTCAACGGAAGTAAATACATCACTAATCGTTAATCCATAGGATTGTAATTTATTGGGATTTACAGCAATTTCATATTGTTTTAATTTACCACCAAAACTACTTACCTCTGCAACACCTTTTACACCAAGTAATTGCCTTCTTACAATCCAGTCTTGAATGGTTCTTAGTTCGGTTTCGTCATATTTTTTTTCATAGCCTTTTTTGGGACGTACTACATATTGGTAAATTTCTCCCAATCCAGTAGAAACAGGTCCAAGTTCAGGAACACCAATACCTTGTGGAATTTCAGTCTGTACTTTTTGCAAACGTTCAGCAACTTGTTGTCTTGCCCAATAAATATCTGTTTCATCGTCAAAAACAATAGTAACTAGCGATAATCCAAATCGGGAAAAACTTCTAATTTCTTTTAATCCCGAGATATTGTTATTGGCTTGTTCTATAGGGAAAGTGACCAATCTTTCAATGTCGGTCGCACCAAATGAAGGCGCAATTGTAATGACTTGTACTTGATTATCAGTGATATCGGGCACAGCGTCTATGGGTAATTTAGTGGTTTGATAGATGCCATAACCCACCAAGGCAACTACCATAAGTCCTACAATCAGTTTATTATTGATTGAGAACGCTATAATTTTATTAAGCATAAATATAGATGTTAATTATTTTTACTAGAAAACTTAAAATCCTTATCTCAAGTAAAGTTTCGGATTTTTCATAAAAAAACTAACAAGATTTTGGCGGTTGCCAAATAGAGTTCGTGAAGCAGTTGGTAATAAAAACAACACGAAATTTTGAGGTATTTTTTTTAATTGTACTCGGGATGATTTTTACGATGGTATTTTTTTGATCGGGTAGTATTGAAATAAAATTATTGCTGCATGAACTATCGTGTGACTTATATGGCAGTTGCATGTCTTTATCATGATCATCGTCTTGCACTTGACCGTGGGCATAATGAATGCACAAAAACTCCCAAAAAGAAATGGTTGGCGTTTCTTTTTTGTGGCTTTCGAAATGTTCAAACAAAATGGGAAGTTTCAACAACTCATGAAATTCAGTTGTGGAAAACAAATAGAGAGATAAAAAAACAACTGCTAGACTTCGTTTTACCATTTTTGTGTAAAAAATCTGTTATCAAAGTTAACATATTTTTTGTTTAATTTTTAATATTGGTTTTATTTTTTGCTCTTAATGTGCTACTTTTTATTGACTATAAATAGTAGCAGAAAGCACAACTTGTTAAATAAAATCCTAAATGCTAATTCTCAAATCCTAAATCTTTTATCTTTGCTGACCATTAAAAATAAAGAATGAAATTTGACTTATTAGCCAAAGACCCCAATTCAAGTGCCCGTGCTGGAAGCATTACAACCGATCATGGTGTGATTGAAACTCCAATATTTATGCCTGTGGGAACAGTTGCTTCTGTAAAAGGTGTGCATCAACGCGAATTGAGAGATGAAATTAACCCTGACATTATTCTAGGAAACACCTATCATTTATACCTTCGTCCACAGACTGAAATTCTCGAAAAAGCGGGTGGATTGCATAAGTTTATGAACTGGGATAGAAATATTTTGACGGATAGTGGTGGTTATCAGGTATATTCGCTTTCTGCAAATAGGAAAATTAAAGAAGAAGGCGTAAAATTTAAATCGCATATTGATGGTTCGTACCATTTTTTTACTCCTGAAAATGTCATGGAAATTCAACGAACAATTGGTGCTGATGTTATCATGGCGTTTGATGAATGCACACCTTATCCTTGTGATTACCGCTATGCTCAACGTTCAATGCACATGACACATCGATGGTTAGACCGTTGTATTAATCATTTGGAAAAGTTGCCTTTTAAATATGGTTATTCACAAGCCTTTTTTCCAATAGTTCAAGGAAGTACTTATAAAGATTTACGACGGCAATCTGCTGAATATATTGCCAATTCTAATCAAGTAGGTAATGCCATTGGTGGTTTGTCAGTTGGTGAACCAGCTGAAGAAATGTATGCCATGACCGAAGTCGTTACGGCTATTTTGCCCGAAGATAAACCACGATACTTGATGGGAGTTGGAACACCTATTAACATTTTGGAAAATATAGCCTTAGGAATAGACATGTTTGACTGTGTGATGCCAACCAGAAATGCGCGTAATGGCATGTTGTTTACCGCCAATGGTACTATAAATATCAAAAATAAAAAGTGGGAAGATGATTTTTCGCCAATTGATGAAATGGGACACACTTTTGTAGATACAGAATATACTAAAGCCTACCTTCGTCATTTATTTGCAGCCAATGAGTTTCTTGGAAAGCAAATTGCTACGATACATAATTTGGGTTTCTACATGTGGTTAGTTCGTGAGGCAAGAAAACATATCTTAGCGGGAGATTTCAGAGTTTGGAAGGACATGATGGTAAAAAATATGAGCCAACGATTGTAAAAGGGTTTAGAGGTTTAATGTTTTAATCAGTTTGGTTAAACAACTTAAACTATTTTAAACAACATTAAACAATTTTTAAACAAATTGAACCAATGTTAAAAATAATAGATAAATACATTCTTAAGCGCTATTTAGGTACGTTCATTGTAATGTTACTGATGTTTATTCCAATAGGCATTGTGATTGACGTGTCTGAAAAAGTAAACAGAATGATTGAAAATAAAGTGCCATTTAATAAAATAGCAAGTTATTATCTAGATTTCACTATTTATTTTGCCAATTTATTATTTCCTATTTTTCTTTTTCTTTCTGTAATTTGGTTTACTTCCAAACTGGCCAATAACACCGAAATAATTGCTATTCTTAGTTCTGGAATTTCATTCACTCGATTTTTGCGACCTTATATTCTTGGTGCTACAATAGTATCTGTTTTCGCTTTAGTGATGAGTATCTTTTTAGTACCAAGAGCCAGTGCAGGCTATAAGAATTTTAGATATACTTATCTAATGGGTGGTGGACAAAATCAAATGAGAGACAACACCGATGTATTTCGACAAATTAGTAAAGATGAGTATATTTTTGTAACAAGCTTTAATGAAGTTTCGAAAATGGCATTTAACTTTTCGATGGAGAAATTTGATAACGATAAGTTGAAATACAAATTAATCGCCAATCGTATTAAATGGAATGAAAAACAAAAAAATTATACATTATATAATTATACCAAAAGAAAAGTAGGCGAATTTGGCGATATTATTGAAACAGGCGAGTCTAAAGACACTATTTTCAACTTTGATTTAGAAGATTTAACTCCTGTTATTTATATTGCTGAGACCTTGCCATTGCACGATCTACATAAATTCATCGATAAAGAAAAATCACGTGGTTCCTCAAACATTAATGTGTACTTAGTTGTTTTGTATAAAAAATATAGTATTCCAGTTTCTGCTTTTATTTTAACAATTATTGCAGTCTCAGTTTCATCTATGAAAAGGCGCGGTGGAATGGGAACTAATTTAGCTATTGGAATCGTACTAGCTTTTGCCTTTGTTTTTTTAGATAAAATTTTTGGTGTTCTCGGTGAAAAATCTACTGCACCACCATTACTGGCGGTTTGGACACCTAATATCGTTTTTGGAATTTTAGCCATTTACCTTTTACGCAATGCAAAGCGATAATATTAAGAGCTATCTTCATCTTCATTTAATTGTTTTTATTTGGGGATTTACTGCTGTTTTGGGAGCTTTAATTACTCTTGATGCGTTACCCTTGGTTTGGTTTAGAATGTTATTTGCTGTTGGATTTATAGCAACCTATTTATTTTTCAAGGAAAAATCTTTGAAAGTTGCTTCAAAAACAGCGTTGCAGTTTTTATTCGCGGGTCTTATTATTGCGCTACACTGGTTTACATTTTTTAGTGCAATCAAAATTTCCAATATTTCTATTACATTAGCTTGCCTGTCAACGGGTGCTTTTTTCACCTCTTTATTAGAACCTATTTTGTATGGAAAAAAAATTATCTTTTATGAAGTTTTTTTTGGGTTACTGGTCATTGTTGGATTGTATATCATTTTTAAAGTAGAAGGAAATTATTTTTGGGGAATTATCACCGCATTGACTTCTGCTTTTCTCTCGGCTTTGTTTGCAGTCATAAATAGTAAATTTGTTAAAACACATGAAGCTACAGTTATTTCGTTTTATGAATTGAGCGGTGGAGTCATCTTTTTTACTTTATTTTTACTTTTTACCAATAGTTTCTCAGCTAGTTTCTTCTCACTATCAATGAATGATTTAATTTATTTACTTATTTTAAGTTCGGT
This sequence comes from Flavobacterium aureirubrum, assembly GCF_038739835.1. Lineage (NCBI taxonomy): Bacteria > Pseudomonadati > Bacteroidota > Flavobacteriia > Flavobacteriales > Flavobacteriaceae > Flavobacterium > Flavobacterium aureirubrum. Next base: position 96,281 of record NZ_JBCGDO010000001.1, on the reverse strand, counting down.
TTGCACCGCTTATGCATTTATCGCATCCACTGCTATTATGAAGTTTTTATCACCTTATACTGTAATGCTTACAATAAATTTAGAACCTATCTACGGGATTATTTTAGCGGTTATAGTTTTTCAAGAAAAAGAAAAAATGAGTTTTGAATTTTATATCGGTGCATTGATAATTGTGTTAACAGTACTTTTAAACGCAGTCATAAAAAGTAGAAAAATCAAAATAAATTAAATGCTCTCGCTCAATTTATTGTTTAAAACTAATCCCTAATGAGTGCTTTTTATCACGATATAAAATTTTATATTTGCTACTCGATATAATAAAACAAACGAACCTATGGAATATTTAGATTTTGAACTTCCAATTAAAGAATTAGAAGAACAACTCGATAAATGCCAAATAATCGGTGCAGAGTCTAATGTAGATGTCTCATCAACCTGTAAGCAAATAGAAAAAAAATTAGAGGAAACAAAAAGAAAAATTTATAAAAATCTTACTGCTTGGCAACGTGTTCAATTGTCTCGCCATCCTAATAGACCTTACACTCTAGAACATATTACAAACTTAACCAAAGGCACTTTTCTTGAAATGTTTGGCGATAGATGCTTCAAAGATGATAAAGCTATGGTTGGTGGATTGGGTAAGATTGAAGGACAATCGTTTATGCTTATAGGACAACAGAAGGGAATTAATACAAAAATGCGCCAATTGCGTAACTTTGGTATGGCAAGCCCTGAAGGTTACAGAAAAGCACTTCGATTAATGAAAATGGCAGAGAAATTTAATATTCCTGTTGTCACTTTAATCGATACACCTGGCGCTTTTCCTGGATTAGAAGCAGAGGAAAGAGGACAAGGAGAAGCAATAGCGAGGAATATTTTTGAAATGTGCCGACTCAAAGTGCCTATCATTTGTGTCATCGTTGGCGAAGGTGCTTCTGGCGGTGCATTGGGAATTGGTGTTGGAGATCGAGTTTTAATGATGGAAAATACATGGTATTCTGTAATTTCGCCTGAGTCTTGTTCCTCTATTTTATGGAAAAGTTGGGAATATAAAGAAAAAGCGGCCGATGCATTAAAACTGACATCTACTGATATGAAAAAGCAGAAATTAGTAGACGATGTAATCCCTGAACCACTTGGTGGCGCACACTATGATAAAGAAACAACTTTCAAAACGGTGCAACAGTATATCATGAAAGCCTATAATGAATTGAAAGATTTATCAACAGAAGAATTAGTAGCCCAAAGAATGGACAAATACAGCAAGATGGGCGAATTTAAAGAGTAATTTCTTACCGAATTCTATTAATCCGTCTCGCTAATAACGAGGCGGTTTTTTTATGGTTGTTAACAAAAATTACAAACTTATAAACAGTTGTCCTGAATAACTCAATGCAGTTAATTTTTTCAAAATTGTTACTTTCGTTACATGGAAAATATCAAAAATATCAAACCAATAAAAGTAGATAAAACTACCATAATAAGTCTAGAAAAAGGGAAACTACCACCACAAGCACTCGACCTTGAGGAAGCTGTGCTAGGTGCAATGATGATAGATAAAAAAGGATTGGACGAAGTAATTGATATTTTGCAACCCGATGCCTTTTATAAAGAAGCCCACAAACATATTTTTGAAGCTATTTTCCAGTTATTCACAGATTCGCAACCTATTGACTTATTAACAGTATCCGCACAATTAAAAAAGTCGGCAAAACTAGATTTAGCGGGAGGCGATTTTTATCTTATTCAACTTACCCAAAAGATATCCTCTTCAGCACATATCGAGTTTCACTCGAGAATTATTTTACAGAAATACATTCAGCGAAGCCTCATTAAAATATCATCTGAAATTATTGAAGAGTCTTATGACGAAACTACAGATGTTTTCGATTTACTCGACAAAGCCGAAACCAAACTTTATGAAGTTACACAGGGAAATATAAAGCGCAGCTCCGAAACAGCGCAAAGTCTTGTAATTCAGGCTAAGAAGCGAATTGAAGACATTGCCAATAAAGAGGGAATGAGTGGCATTGCTACTGGTTTTGATAAATTGGATAAAATTACTTCCGGCTGGCAACCATCAGATTTAATAATTATTGCCGCACGTCCTGGTATGGGTAAAACGGCGTTTGTACTGTCAATGGCTCGTAATATGGCTATCGATTTTGGTCATCCTGTGGCATTATTTTCCTTAGAAATGTCATCCGTACAATTAATAACCCGATTAATTTCTTCAGAAACAGGTTTGTCATCAGAAAAATTAAGAACAGGAAAACTGGAAAAGCACGAATGGGAACAGCTTTCCACTAAAGTAAAAGATTTAGAAAAAGCACCGTTGTATATAGATGATACTCCATCGCTTTCCATTTTTGATTTAAGAGCTAAAGCACGACGATTGTCATCACAACATGGGGTAAAACTAATTATTGTTGATTATTTACAATTAATGACCGCTGGTGGAAGTAACGGAAAAGGAGTTGGAAACCGAGAGCAAGAAATTTCCACTATATCCCGAAATTTAAAGGCACTAGCCAAAGAACTCGAAGTTCCGGTAATTGCTTTGTCACAATTGTCTCGTGCTGTAGAAACCCGTGGTTCTAGTAAAAGACCGTTACTTTCTGACCTTCGTGAGTCTGGAGCTATTGAACAAGATGCTGATATCGTTTCGTTTATTTATCGTCCAGAATACTACAAAATTGATGAATGGGACGATGAAGAACAATCGCCCACTGCGGGTCAAGCTGAGTTTATTATTGCCAAGCACAGAAATGGTTCTCTCGAAAATGTTAGATTGAAATTTATTGGAAATTTAGGTAAATTTGATAACCTTGAAGAATATGGTGGCGGTTTTGACGATTTGCCTTCAAAGATGAATCATGACGACAATCCGTTTATGACTAAAAATTTGCCTTCACCTAATGAAGCTTTTGGCAGCAACATCAATAGTAACGATGACGACAGCGATGTGCCGTTTTAATAAACAATGATAACAGAGGTTTTTTTAAGTTTTTCTTCACAGTAAAACTAGTATCTTTGGGTATATATTTTTATGAAATGTTAAAAAAATCACTTTTACTTTTCTTTATTCTGATTACTTTTTCTACCAAGGCCAATTTCATTTTATTGCCAATGGATGAAACTACACAGAAAAATCATCTCAAAGCATATGGCATTGCCTATTGGGCTTTAGACAAACAATATAAAGCCAGTTGGTTATTAAATTATCGTGGTGGTTCTTTTTTGTTGCCAGATGTTCAAGAAATTAGAAAAGAATGTCAAATTAGAGGTGTTAGTTTTGAAGTTTTAGCCGATGCTGAAATGCAATCTATTTTGAGCGATATTTCTAGCCCTTCACAAAATATGGAAACGGTGGTTTTAGAAAAAGCTCCAAAAATCGCGGTCTATTCACCACCAGGAAAACAACCTTGGGATGATGCGGTAACCATGGTTTTAACTTATGCCGAAATTCCTTTTAAAGTAGTTTATGATGAAGAAGTTTTGAGTGATCAGTTACTTTTATATGATTGGTTGCATTTGCATCACGAAGATTTTACTGGGCAATATGGTAAATTTTATGGTGCTTATAGAAACGCACCTTGGTATATTGAACAAAAAGCAGCAGCCGAAGCTTTAGCTGCTAAATTAGGTTTCACTAAAGTATCGCAAGATAAATTAGCTGTTGCAAAAAAGATTAGAGATTTTGTAATTGGCGGAGGTTTTATGTTTGCAATGTGTTCAGCTACTGATAGTTTTGATATTGCGCTTTCTGCCGAAGGAATTGATATTTGTGAGCCAATGTTTGATGGAGACGATAGCGAACCAAACTATCAATCTAAAATTGATTATTCCAAAACCTTTGCCTTTAAGGATTTTATTTTAGAAAGAAGACCTGATCGTTATGAATTTTCAGACATTGATATGACTGAAAAAAGAAGAATTCCTTTTGAAAAAGATTATTTTACTTTAATGGAATTTTCTGCAAAATGGGACGTAATTCCAACCATGTTATGTCAAAATCATACCCAGTTAGTAAAAGGATTTATGGGACAAACCACTTCGTTTGATAGTAATTTAATAAAATCGAATGTTTTGATTTTAGGTAAAAATGAATTGAATGATGAAGCACGTTATATTCACGGACAAAAAGGAAAGGGATTTTTCACTTTTTATGGTGGTCATGATCCCGAAGATTATCAACACAGAGTCGGTGACGAGCCAACGGTTTTAGACTTACATCCAACTTCTCCAGGATTTCGTTTGATTTTGAATAATGTGTTGTTTCCTGCTGCTAGAAAGAAACCGCAGAAGACTTAGAATACTTTTTGAGATAATTTATGCTACAATAAAATTATTTGTTTTTCCAATTTACACCGATGTTTAAATTTGCACCATGATTTCTCGACCAAATCATTAATAGGGTTATTTCGGCATCTTTATAATTCCAAGTTACTCTTCGTTCATGTCTTTCACCTAAATTTTCTTCATAAATTTTGGTAAGTTTACCTTGATTTGGTTTTGGTTTTCCTAAATCAGATGAAATTTGTTCAACAACTTTATCAAATTTTTTACTGTAATCCTCTAATTTGGTATTTTTAGGAGTAATCCATAAATAACTTATTTTTCGAACGAGACTGTCTTTTTCTAAATAATAGTATGTAACTTGAATTTTACCATAGGATTTGTTTTCTTGACGGTTGTAATATTTGGGTTTTCCATATCGAATAATTGTATCTTCTGTTCCTTCTACAGTTTCAAGTTTGGATTGATATGTTTTTGAATAAAAACTTTTTTCTATTGAAGTTATGTCTTCAACTTTTACTTTGTCATAACTAATAAAGCTTTTCTGAGAATATGAATTTATATTCAACAAATGAATTAAAAAAAGTATAAAGAAGTGTTTTGTCTTCATCAATAATTGTATTTAAAATAATTTGTAAAATCTATCGAATATATGAGTTTCTAGCCCTGATAGTAGTGGAAATCTTTTTAAAAAAATGCCGTTTAAAAAACGGCATTTTTTTAATAGATTGAAACGTCCCGAAACTTCGGGAGCAGGAAATAGCTCCAAATAAAATTACTTATTATTTTCTATCACGTAGTTCAATACTTTTTGGATTAAATGTACTCTATCTCTTCCAGTAACGTTGTGTTTGTGCATTGGATAAGGGAAATAATCAACTTGTTTGCCTACTTCGACAAACTTTTTAACCAACGCTAAATTATGTTGTTCTACCACAACATCGTCGTTTGTTCCGTGAATTAAAAGCAGTTTTCCTTTCAAATCTTTGGCATAATTGGTTACGTTGGCTTCGTCAAATCCTTTTTGGTTTTCGGCTGGCGTATCCATATAGCGTTCGCCATACATCACTTCATACCATTTCCAATCGATAACTGGTCCGCCAGCAACACCAACTTTAAAAGCGTCGGGTTTTCTCGTCATTAGCGACGTTGTCATAAATCCGCCGTAACTCCAACCGTGAACCGCTAGACGATTTTCGTCAACATAAGGCAACGATTTTAAGTATTCTACACCTTTCATTTGGTCGTCGATTTCGTTATTTCCAAGTTTGGCATGGATTACGCTTTCAAAGGCAAATCCGCGATTGTCTGAACCGCGATTGTCAACGGTGAAGACCAAATAGCCTTGTTCTGCCATCCAATACATCCAAAGATTGGCACCATCTAAATAAGAATTGGTAATCATTTGTGCATGTGGTCCGCCATAAACGTAAACCAAAACTGGGTATTTTTTAGTAGCGTCGAAATTGCTTGGTTTGATTAAACGTGTGTACAAATCAGTTGTTCCGTCTGCAGCTTTGATGGTTTTGATTTCGGCAGTTCCGATTTCGTAACCTTCGTATTTGTTTTTGCTTTCTAGTAGCGTTTTTGCTTTTAAATTTTTGTCATACAACAATGACTTTGAAGGTGTTGAATGATTGGAATATTCGTCAAAAAACCAATTTCCATCGGCAGAAATAACAACGTTGTGAACGCCTTCGTCTTTGGTAATCAGGGTTTGTTTTCCTTTTAAATCGACTTTGTAGGCTAACATGTTGATGCCATTTTCGCCAGTTGCTTTGAAATAAATTTCAGTTCCAGCAGGATTGGCTCCAATGATTTCGCGAGTTGGGAATTTATTATCAGTCAATTGTTTGATTAATTTTCCGTCGATAGAATAGTAGTAAAGGTTGTTAAATCCATCTGTTTCGGAAATCCAAACGAAGTTATTCGATTTGCTATTTGGAAAAAATGCAGCATGTTCTGGTTCAACCCATTTTGAGTTTTTTTCGTTGAAAAGTGTTTTCACAAAGTTTCCTGTGGCAGTATCATAAAGGTTCAAATTCATGTCGTTTTGACCACGATTTAACTCAGCAATCAAGACGTATTTTTCGTCAGGCGTGAACGCTAAGTTGGTAAGATAATCTTCTGGATTGTTTTTTGGGGCAATAAAAACCGTTTTTCCTGTCGCTAGATTGTAGATTCCAACCTTTGGTTTCTCTGATTTTTGACCAATCATTGGGTATTTTATATTGACTAATTTTCCTGGAGTTTCGTTGATGTCTAACAATGGATAATCGGCAACATCGGTTTCGTCTTTTTGATAAAATGCTAAAAATGATGATTTTGGCGACCAAAATATACCACCCGAAATTCCAAATTCATTTCTAGAAATCGATTGTCCTGAAACGATATTTTTATCGGAATTATTAGTTACTGTTATTTTTTCTTTTTTATCGTTTACAAAAAATAGATTGTTTCCTTCGGTAAACGCAAGATTTTTATACGAACTGTCAAAAGTTTGGTTTTCGCCTTTTTCTGGAGATTCTACAATGCTTTTTCCAGATTTTGTCAGAAGATTGTAGCTGTATGATTTTACGTTTTCGGTAACTAAAATTGTATTAGTATCAATCCATTGAACGCCAAAGAAGTTTTTCAGTTTCGTTCCTAATGCTGCATTAATATCCGTTAAGGTTGTTAATTCAGAAGTTTTAGCATCGGTAGGTGTTGCAGTTACCATTTTGGTCCAAGCATCAGTGTAATACACATATTTGTTGGTATTTGGTATCCATTGAAAACCAGTTAGTTTGTCAGCACCAAATTTTCTTCCTTGTTGAAGCACTGATTCTTCAAGAGTAATTTTTTTTAATTGGGCTTGAGTAGTAATTGCTAGAAGAAAACTAACAATAAGTATCGTTTTTTTGTTCATAAAATGAATATTTAGTTGGCCATAAATGTATTAAAAAGGAATAATGTAGTAAACAAGATTAACTTTTATTGATGATATCATTTATGATTTTTAAATGATGATTGGTATGAAGTTTTAAAAACCAAATAGTTGATTTTAAATTTAAATCGCCAAAGTAAGGATGCGAAAAGTAATTATTGAGAGAAAGGTGTTCGAGTTCGAATACATTTTTTTTTGCGTTGTCAAGTTGTGTCATCAATTTCTCTACTGAGGTTGCTTCTGTAGGTTGCACAACTTTGGGTGCTTTTCCTTTTCCTCTTGGAATTTCGCCTCGCAATTGAATGTAAAAGCGTTTCCAATTAAATTGCTTTCTATACAGTTCTGGATTGGATTTTTTCAATTGATTAATGATACCGTTTATTACCAATAAACTATGGTCAATGTGCCAACTAATGTTTGATTTTGAAACATTTAAATTTTCAGCTTGGTGGTTTTCAATTTGTTTTTCTAATAATTGAATAAGGCTTAATAAATGTGACATTGACTATTTTTATAAAAAAGTTACCATGATGAAATTATTTTAATCGAACTTATATGATACGTAGTATTTTTTTTGACTTGCTTAAAACTATACAGTTAAAGACTTTGCAACAGTTGCAACACAATCTTCTATACTATTTACATTGGTGTCAATCGCAAAACTTCCATTTCCGTAAGGTTTGTAGGTTGCAATATTAGTGAATGCAAAAAGTCCAATTGTTTTTGTTAAAGACGCGCTGGCAAGATGCATCATTCCGCTATCTGCGCCAATAAAACATTCTGTATTTGCGATTACAGAAGCTATTTCTCTTATGTCTTTGCTGTAAAATGATGGCGCTTGAAAATTAATCATAGATATATTTTCGACCGGCAAAATTTCAATAATGTTGTGATTAGGAAAAGTATTTTTTAAACTTTCATAAAAGGTACACCACCATTCAGTTGAATAGCATTTATTTCCGGTTGCGTACGTGAATATGGCTATTGTTTTTTTATTTTTCTCTACTAGATTGTCAATACTATTTTTTCCCTGGCTTACTTCTTCTGGAGATAATTTGATATCTAGATTTGGGATTTCAAAAGAGTCAAATTGTACGTTGCATTTAGACAGGTAATTTCTTAGCCCATAAATCGTGTTTTTAGCAATATGATGTAAATCTTCTTTGGAGCTATTGATTGTCGATTCATGCAATTCGGCTCCAAAAAATTTATTTTCTGCATTAGCTAGTTGAGTTGAAATTCTTCCCGATGATGAATATTCGATACAATTAACAGCCAAATCGTACTTCTTTCTTTTCAATGAAAACCAACTTGAAAGATACTGACCTAGTTGTTTAAAGTGTTTTTTAGGTAAAGAAATGACTTCGTTAACGTATTCGTAATTCTCAAATACAACATTGGCAACAGTTCCTTTAACGAACAAGTCAATGGTACAGTTTGGAAAGATGTTTTTCACTTCTTGAACCATCGGAGTGATTAATAACATATTTCCCAGTCTATGATTTGGTCTGCTAATTAGTACTCTTTTTACAGCATTTCTATCGATGGACTTGTATTTATTCTTAGCTGTTTTTGAGTTACCAATATTCTGCGTTATCTTTATGGTTAAATTCCTTCTAAAAATGTTAATATTTTTTAAAAAATCCATCGATACTTATTAGTTTTTTTGGTTGTTTTTGCAGTACCTATTAAGCGGTTATGCTTGATGCAAAAATACTTTCGTTATAAAATCATTTCAATTTTACAAAAATACCTCGTTTTATTATCATAAACAACCTTTTTGCTTTCAAAATTAGTAATTTCAAGTTGTTTTTTTTAAAAATGTTTCTTTTTTGCGTTTAATTGAATAATAGTTTCAACTAAAAGTTAAAAAAAATTAAATCCCTTTTTAATTCAGAAAGGGATTATAATTTTAAGTTATTAGCATTTAATTCAATTAGTTGTTTCCATCTTCATTTTCCTTGTCTAAGTATTCCTGTACAATATCGATAGCGTTAGTCACAACATCACTCAGAGCGGTTATGAATGTACCTTCTTCTGCGCTATTAATTGCATGTTTAATAGCCTCAACTTCTTTCTTGATAATTTCGTGTGTAACTGTTCGGCCACTTTCTGCAATGCCTTCCATTATTAAACTAATGATTTCTTCTTCGGTTCTACCGCGTAAATGTTTTTCTTGACGAATGATAATGTGATCAAACATTCGAGCAGCAATTGTGGCACATTCTTTAATATCTTCGTCACGACGATCGCCAACTCCAGCAATAATTCCAATCTTTTTAGTTGCTTCAACACTGCTTAAAAATTCTTCAACACCTTTGTATCCTGATGGATTATGGGCAAAGTCTATTAAAACTTTGAATTTTTTGAACTCAAAAACATTCATTCTTCCTGGCGTTTGTGCTGCACTTGGAATAAAGGTTTGCAATGACAAACTAATATCATCTGTTTTAAATCCTTGTAAATAACTGGCTAGTGTTGCTGCTAAAACATTGGCAATCATGAATTTTGCTTTTCCTCCCATCGTTAAAGGAACATGTGTAGCGCGTTCTACTCTTATTTTCCACTCGCCTTTTTTTATAGTAATGAAACCATTTTCATAAACAGCTACGATTTTACCTTCTTTTGAAAACTGCTTTACTTTTGCATTATTTTCATCCATACTAAAGTAAGCTACGTTGCAACTTAATTCGTTGGCAATCTTTAGACATTGTTCGTCTTCGGCATTTAAAATTGCCCAGCCATCTTTCTTGATACTTTTAACTACTGTACTTTTAACTCTTGCTAAATCATCTAAATTATGAATATCACTTATTCCTAAATGATCTTCTTGTATGTTAGTAATAATACCTATGTCACAGCGACTAAAACCTAATCCTGAACGTAAAATTCCGCCTCGAGCGGTTTCTAAAACAGCAAATTCAACGGTCGGATCTTTTAAAATATATTCCGCAGAAATTGGTCCTGTGGTATCGCCTTTTTCCATCATGTGGTTTTGCACATAAATGCCGTCCGACGTTGTAAAACCCACTTTGTATCCGTTATTTTTAACAATATGTGCCAAAAGTCGAGTTGTGGTAGTTTTCCCGTTTGTTCCTGTTACTGCAATTATTGGAATACGGCTTGGTTTTCCCGGAGGATACAACATGTCTATAACAGGTGACGCTACGTTTCGCGGCAAACCTTCTGATGGTGCCAAGTGCATTCTAAAACCTGGTGCAGCATTCACTTCAAGAATACAACCACCGTTTTCTTTTAATGGTTGGGTTAAATTTTCGGCCATAATATCTACACCGCAAATATCCAATCCTATTACTCTCGAAATTCTTTCACAAAGGAAAATATTTTCGGGATGCATCATATCAGTTACATCTATTGATGTTCCGCCTGTACTAAGGTTAGCCGTAGATTTTAAGTAAACGACTTCTCCCTTTTTTGGAACAGTTTCTAGCGTGTAATTTAATTTTTCTAATAAATCAGTCGTGTCTCTATCAACATCTATTTGAGTTAAAACATTTTCATGACCATAGCCACGACGCGGATCTTTATTGGTTTCATCAATTAATTGCTGAATAGTTTGAACGCCATCTCCTTTTATGTGAGCTGGTTCTCGTTTTGCAGCGGCAACTAGTTTATTATCAATTACTAAAACTCTAAAATCGTAGCCTGTGATAAATTTTTCAACAATAACACGATGACTGTATTTCTTGGCATAAGCCAAACCTGAAACCGCATCTTCACGATTTTTTACATTAATCGATGCGCCTTTTCCATGATTTCCATCTAATGGTTTTATTACTATTGGATAACCTATTTTTCGGATTACCTCGTCTAAATCTTCTTCATCAACACAAATACCACCACTTGCCACGGGAATAGAAGCGGCATCGAGCATTTTTTTTGTTTGCTCTTTGTTGCAAGCAATATCTACTGCAATACTGCTGGTTTTACACGTTATTGTGGCTTGAAAGCGCATTTGATTGATACCATATCCTAATTGAACTAATGAATTTGTACCCAATCTAATCCACGGAATATCTCTTGCAACTGCTTCTTCAACAATACTGCCAGTAGAAGGACCGAGTCGAACGCGTTCGCGAATTTCGCGCATTTTTTGAATATCGGCTTCCACATCGTAATCTGTTCCGGCAATTAAAGCTTCAGCAATAGCAACGGCGCTTTCGGCAGCAAATAATCCGACATTTTCTTCTGTATAACTAAAAACTACATTGTATACACCAGGTGTTTTAGTTTCGCGAGTTCGTCCGAAACCAGTTTCCATTCCAGCTAAGGTTTGAATCTCTAACGCAATGTGTTCTATAACATGTCCCATCCAAGTGCCACGTTCTATTCTAGAAAAGAAACCACCACGCGTTCCTTCTGAACATCGATGTTCAATCATAGTGGGAAACATCGCTTCTATTCTTTCGCGGAAACCCTCTATTTTATTGGTTGGAAATTGCTCCATTTCCTCCAAATCAAGTCTCATTTGGATTAATTTTTTACGTTGTACACTCCAAATATTTGGACCACGAAGCGCTTGGATTTTATCTATTTTCATTTCTAGTAATATGTTTTAAAAGTAATATGCAATGATTTTGTTAAAAATAGGAATTTTTTATTGTTATCTTACTTTTTTTAAAAAAAAATAAAGCAAGAAATCTACTGTTTTCAAGTTGGCTTGCCAAAACAGTAATAACTAATGAACTAAAGGGAATTTGTTATTTGCCGTCGGTAATAAAAGAAACTATACTTTTGTATAAATCGTTGTCATGTAAACTATGGCCGTGACCTTTGGTCTCTATATAAGTGGCATTTTTCCATGTTGAGGCATATTTGCGGCCTTCATTCACAGAGACAATTTTGTCATCTTCATCATGAGCAATCAAGGCTTTTTGTGAAAAATAGGTAGCAAATAAATGTCCAGCAAAATCGTCAATAGGAATATCAAATTTTTCCTGATAATACTGTTCTAATAGTGATTTGATTTTTTTATTCAAACTTAAAAGCGAAACAAAATTGTTACTAATAATTTTAAAATCGGATGGTGAACCAAGTAAAACTACTTTTTGAATAGCAGAATTTTTATATTTATGAAGATAGTAAGCAATCGCTGCACCGCCAATGGAATGGCCAATTACTATTTCTGACGGGTATTTTTGCATTACAGCATGAATATATTCCGCATATTTTGGAGCATTAAATTCTTTTCCACCGCTTAAACCGTGTGCTGGACCATCTATTGCAAAAATTGTTTTACCAGTAGATTTTAGGAATGGCAATAATTTTTTCCATCTGGAGGAGTTACTTTCCCAACCGTGAATTAAAAGAACGCTGCTGTCATCACCTTGCCATTTATAAGTTTGAAAGCTTTCGTTTTGAAATTTGAAAGTTTCTTTGGTTGCATTCTGTAAAGTTTTAGGTAAATGATTCTGCTTCAGTTTTCCTTTTCTGGGTTGACTGAAAAGTTTATAGGCTTTGCTTTTTGCTTTCTCTGGATTAAAATAGCTTATACTATTAAGGTATAATCCGATGGATTTTGTGAGTATAAAATATTGAATTTTTTTCATAAAAAAATCCCGAATTACTCGGGATTAGATTTTATAGATGAGCAAATAGTTGTTGCATTTTTTCTCTTTCTTCTTCTGCTAATGCTGCATCAACTAAAATCCTTCCTGAATGTTCGTCGGTGATGATTTTCTTTCTTGCCGCAATTTCTACTTGTATCTGCGGTGGAATTGTAAAGAATGACCCTGCAGATGCGCCACGCTCGATTGATACTACTGCCAAACCGTTACGAACACTGGAGCGTATTCTCTTGTAAGCAGCCAATAGTCTTTCTTCGATTAAAGCTTCATATTCTGCAGATTTTTGCATCAAAAAGCTTTCCTCTTTTTGAGTTTCAGCCATGATATCGTTTAATTCTGCTTTTTTATGCTTTAAATGTGTTGTTTTTTGTTCTAATTTATCTTTTGAATTTGCAATAACCTCTTTTTTGTGTTCTATACTTGCTTTTAATTCTTTAATTTGCTTTTCAGCTAGTTGAATTTCTAATTCTTGAAATTCCACCTCTTTGGTTAACGAATTAAATTCTCTGTTGTTACGAACTTCTTTTTGTTGTGCTGTATATTTTTTTATTGCAGCTTGATGATCTTCAATAGCACTTTTCTTGGTTTTAATTTGATCTTCAATAACAACTAAATCGCTTTTTAATTTATCTAAACGAGTGCTTAAACCAGTAACTTCATCCTCTAAATCTTCTACTTCTAAAGGTAATTCTCCTCTAACGTTTCTGATTTCATCAATTCTAGAGTCTATGATTTGTAGGTCATAAATCGCTCTTAATTTGTCTTCAACACTTAGTTCTTTTGTAGTCGCCATATTTTATAAGTACTTAACGGGATTTGTATTTTCTTCCGAAAAAATGATTGCAAAATTAGGAATTTTTTTCATAAGAAAATCAACAATATAATTTTTTATAAATCTTTCGCTCTCAAAGTGGCCAATATCGGCTAAAATCAATTGGTTTTCAGCTTCATAAAAGTTATGGTACTTTAAATCAGCAGTTAGGAAAATATCGGCACTAGCTTGTTTTGCATTATTAATAGCAAAGCTTCCTGAACCGCCAAGAACGGCTACTTTCTTTATTGGTTTACCAAGTAAAGCACTATGACGGATTCCTCCGCATTGCATTTTGTTTTTCACAAACGAAAGAAACTCATTTTCGTTCATTGGTTTTTCTAATTCTCCTATCATACCGAGACCAATATTTTGATGAGAATTTTGCAATTCATAAATTTCGTAGGCTACTTCTTCGTACACATGGTTTGTAAACAATGCTTTTAAAATTTTGTTTTGCAAATGTTTTTCAAAGGTTACCTCTACTTTGAGTTCTTCGCTTTCTACAAATTCGAATCTTTCGCCAATTTCTGGATTGCTGTCTTCGTTGCCCATATAGGTTCCAATGCCTTTGGAATTAAAACTACAATCTTCATAATTACCAATTTTGCCTGCACCAGCATCAAATAATGCATTACGTAATTCCTCTACGTTTTCTGGAATAGTATAAGTAATCAGTTTTTGAATGAAATTCTGTTTTGGAACAAGTATTTTAGTATTAATTAAACCTAAAGCATCGCAGAAAATCTTATTCACGCCATGTTTGTGGTTGTCGAAAGCGGTGTGAACTGCATAAATAGCAATGTCATTTTTGATGGCTTTTGAAACGGCACGTTCCACATAATTTTTTCCTGTTATTTTTTTCAAACCCGAAAAGATAATAGGATGGAAGCATACAATCAAGTTACATTTTTTGGTTATGGCTTCGTCAACAACATTTTCTAAAGCATCATGGCAAACTAAAATTCCTTTAGCTTCATCATTTTGATTTCCAAGAAGTAAACCTACGTTGTCAAAATCTTCGGCATAAGCCAAAGGTGCCATTTCTTCTAAGATTGTTAGTATTTCTTTTATTTTCATTTTTATTTTTTTGCTGAATACTAAATACTGCGACTACAAACTGTTTACGTGGCCCATTCGTTCAAATATGCTTTAATAACCCATTCGCCGTTGACTTTTTCTAACAATAAAAAACGGCCGCTATTGTGCTCGATATTTCTGTAAAATGCCACTTTAACCAAACAAAAATTGGCCTTACCAAAATAAATCGGTTTGTTTACAATAAGCAGACGTTGGTTGTTTTCGCCGTATTTTTTTGAAATTTCCTGAAATGCTTCGAGCGATAGACAGTCGTTGACTTTACTCTTTAGGTACTGATTTTGATTATCAAATAATAAATTATAAGCTGCTGACCAATCTTCGTTATTACCATAAACGAGTTGAGATTTAATCTCGGCGGCATTTTTTTTTAAAATTTCATTTCCTGCAATAACTTCGAGAACTTCTTCATTGTTTGGAGCTTTATTGCAATAAAAATTGAGTAGTTGGAGTCGTCCTTTAGTAATTACTTTTTCGTTTTTATAATATTTTGAAAAAATAACTTTGAGTATCGCTGCATTTTCAGTCTCTTGTCCGTATACTGCTAGTTGGCTAATAAAAAAACAAACTAAAAGATAGAGTAATTTCATGGTCTTGAACTTTTCATATCTCTATATTATCAATAGAATATTTTCAAAGATAAAATCTTTTTATCAATTTTATAAAATTCATTCTTCTATTGCTGTCAAATTTTCTACATTCGTACTATGATTTTGTTGCGAAAATTACTTTTCCCTTTTGCCATTCTTTATGGTTTAATTACTTCTTTAAGAAACTACCTTTATGATATAGGTGTTTTTAAGTCATATTCTTTCGATATTCCTGTCATTGCAGTGGGAAATTTGAGTGTTGGTGGTACTGGAAAGACACCTCAAATTGAGTACCTCATTCGGCTATTATCTACTACCTATAAAGTAGCAACATTGAGTAGAGGTTATAAAAGAAAGTCGAAAGGATTTATTTTAGCTAATGCTACTTCAAATGCTGACATTTTGGGTGATGAACCTTTTCAGTATTACAGTAAGTTCAAGGATATTATTGTGGCTGTTGATGCCGATAGAAAAAATGGCATTGAAAATTTAATGCGATTAAAGGACAAACCCGAGGTTATTTTGCTTGATGATGCTTACCAACATCGTAGGGTTAAAGCGGGATTTTATATTCTTTTGACTTCTTATGATGATTTGTATTGCGATGATTTTTTGTTACCAACAGGAAATTTACGCGAAAATAAAAGCAGAGCAAAAAGAGCGAATGTTATTGTAGTAACCAAATGTTCTCCAACCATTTCAAATGATGAACAGCTTAAAATTAAAGAGCGTATTGGCTTGAATATACCTATTTACTTCAGTTCCATTGATTATGACAGTAGTGTTTATAATCAAAATCAGTCGTTAGAAGTTTTGGACATAAATAATAAAAGTAAAATTTTATTGGCTGGAATTGCAAAACCTGAACCTTTTTTTAATTATTTAAGAACAAAAAATGATGAGCTATTGGTTTTCCCCGATCATCATCATTTTAGCGAAAGCGATATTTTAACTTTAAAAAATAAAGCTAAAGATAAAATCATTATTACAACCGAAAAGGATTTCGTACGTTTGAAGACTGAAATTTTAGCAGAACAATTGTATTATTTACCTATCAAAAGTAAGTTTGTAAATCAACAAGCCATTTTTGACAAAACTATTTTAGACTATGTGGGAACAAGTTCAAGAAACCGTTAACTATATAAACAATAAGTTTGATTTCACACCAGAATATGGCGTAATTCTTGGTTCAGGATTGGGAAGTTTTACGGATGATTTAGAAATTGAATTTACTTTACCTTATCATGAAATCCCTAATTTCCCTACATCTACTGTTGCAGGTCACAAAGGTGCATTGGTTTTTGGAACTATTGGAACTAAAAAAGTAGTTGCTATGCAAGGCCGATTTCATTATTATGAAGGTTATTCGATGCAAGAAGTAACTTTTCCGGTAAGAGTGATGAAATATTTAGGTATTTCAAAATTAATTGTTTCCAATGCTTCTGGTGGCGTAAATCCAAGTTATAAAGTAGGTTCAATTGTAATTATCAATGATCATGTTAATATGATGCCTGAACATCCGTTGAGAGGAAAAAATGAGGAACGATTTGGACCTCGTTTTGTAAATATGAGTGAACCTTACAGTTTGAAAATGATATCAAAAGCAAAAGAAATAGCTAAAGAATCAAACATCGAAGTTTTTGATGGAGTTTATTTAGGGTTACAAGGACCAACTTTTGAAACACTGCATGAGTATAAAATGGTGAAAGTTCTAGGCGCTGATTGTGTGGGAATGTCAACAGTTCCAGAGGTGATAGTGGCTCGTCATATGGACTTGGAGACTTTTGGTATTTCGGTTATAACAGATATTGGTAGCGAGGAATTTTTAGAGAGTATTTCACACGAAGAAGTGCTGAAAGCTGCCAATGCCGCTGAACCTCATGTTAGAAAATTAATAAAAGAGTTGATACTTCAATACTAAAGCAAATTTGTAGCGATTGCGCGATACAGATTATCAGGGTCAAATGGCTTTGTTATGACATCATTCATGCCAAATGACAATAGCGTTTCTCTATTTTCGTTAAGAGAAATAGCGGTCAAAGCTATGATTGGTTTTTTCTGATCAAATTCACGTATTTTTACCGTCGCATCTGTTCCATTTATGCCTGGTAAATGAACATCCATTAGTACTAAATCATAGTCGTTTTCTTTAGTTAATATCTCAATAGAGGCTTCACCACTTTCAATAATTTCGCAGAGAATACCTTTTTTTTCTAGCATTTTTTTAGTGACCATTTGGTTAATTTTATTGTCTTCGACTACCAATATTTTTTTTCCTATCAATATTTCGTCGCTGTAGTAAACCGGTTTTTCTGTAACTATCTTTTCAGTACTATTAAGAAGTTTAAGTTCTACATAAAAAGTTGTACCAACACCAATTTCGCTTTCAAGGCAAATAACACCGTCCAATAAATCAACTAGTTTTTTTACAATAGTTAGTCCAAGGCCAGTTCCTCCATATTTTCTATTAATCTCAATCGAACCTTGAGAAAAACTATCAAAAATTGATTCTTGTTTCTCTTTTGGAATCCCAATACCGGTATCTTTTATTGCGAAACTTATTTTTGAGAATTCACTTGTAGATTCTACCAGTTTTGCGATAACTTTTACTTGTCCGTTTTTAGTAAACTTTAGTGCATTGTTAATTAAATTGATAAATATTTGAGAAAGTTTTGTAGTATCGCCTTTGAGCGTTTCTGGAATATTTTCGTCGAAGTCGAGTACAAATTTATTTTGATTACTAGTGGCAATTTCATTCATCGAACTTTTAATATCAAGCAATAATTTCTTAAGATTAAAATCAATGTATTCTATTTCAATTTTGTTAGAGTCAATTCGATTAATTTCAAGAATTTCATTTATAAAATTCAACAAATAATTACCAGAAAATTTCAACGAATTCAAGTAACTAAGTTGGCTCTTTTTCGGTTTGTCTTCAAGTAACAAGTGTGTAATTCCATTTATGGCGTTTAGCGGTGTTCTTAATTCATGACTCACTGTAGAGAGAAAATCAGCTCTAGCTTTCGAAGCTTTTTCAGCATTCTCCTTTGCAATTTGTAATTCTAAGTTTTTTTCTTGAAGTAACTTGTTTGAACGTCTTCTAATAATATTATTTTTATATAAAATGGTGCTTAAAAAAGTTAAAATAATAACAAGCGAAATAGATAAAATGAGTACTATTTTCGAAAATTTTTGTTCTTTTTCATATGATTTTTTTTCTTTATCAAGTTGCTCGATTTGTTTTAACGTTTCAGAATTTTTAAAGGAATTTAGATCTTTTACACCAATTTTTGTATGAATATCATAGAGTATACTATCATTTAATTGAAGATGTTTTTTTAAAAATATGAAGGAGTTATTGATATCACCACTTTTTTCATAAGCTTCGCTTAAAGCTAATACAATTGCTGCTTTTTGGTCAAGATTATTTCTATTGGCTTTTAGTGCTCTTTTTAGATAATTAATAGCCAAATTATACCTGTAATTTTCAATTTCTGTAATGCCTATTTGATAATAAGCTTCTGACTGAACACTTTCTTGATTTATGGAATCTTGTCTTGAAACTAAATCAAGAAAAATCGAATTGGCTAAATTAATCTCTCCTTTTTGTTTGTAGATTATGGCTTTTTGAAGGTTCAGTAGGTCAATAGCATTTTGAATTTTTAAGCTGTCAAAAATTTTAAATGCTTTGTTAAAATAGGTCTCAGCGGTTTTGAAATTGTATTTTTGCATGTAGCAAACACCAATATAATAGTTGCAGTATGCTTGCTCAGTAGATTGGGGTAGCTTATCATAACTGGCAATACTTTTTTCGAAAGCACCAATGGCATCATCATATTTTTTTAATTCAAGAAATGTCTCGCCAAGTGTTGCATAGCTTTTTGCTATTTTTTCTGGATTTTTGGATAAAATGGCAAAGTCTATCGCTTTTTGCGAATAATTTAAACAATCTTTGTAAGCGTTTTCCTTTTTTGAAAAATTGACTAAATCAATATAATAATCAGTACTGTCTGTTTTAACCACAAGTTTTTTTTGTGAAAAAACAAGAAGAGGAAACAGGAAGAATAAAAAAATAATATTTTTCAAAATAATTTATCGTGATATTCAGTATGCCTAAATTATAAAATTATTTTGAAATGTATCGGATTAAATCAATTATTCGGCTAGAATATCCAATTTCATTGTCATACCAACCCACTACTTTAACCATTTTATCGATTACCGAGGTGAGTTGCGCATCAAAAAGGCAAGAATTTTGATTTCCAATGATGTCAACAGAAACTATTGGATCTTCGGTATATGCTAAAATTCCTTTTAAATTAGTTGAAGCAGCATTTTTAAAAGCAGTATTTATTTGTTCAATAGAAACTTGTTTTTTGACATAGCAAGTAATATCTGTTAATGAACCATCGGGAACAGGAACACGAATTCCGCTTCCACCGATTTTGCCTTCCATTTCAGGAAATATTTTTGTGAGTGCTTTTGCTGCACCAGTAGTTGTTGGAACGATCGATTGGCTTGCACCTCGGGCACGACGTAAATCTTTATGTGGTTGATCGTGTAAACTTTGGTCTGTAGTGTAGGAATGAACAGTGGTAATATACGCTTGCTCAATACCACAAAGTTCGTTAATAACCTTAATCATTGGTGCGGCATTATTGGTAGTGCAACTAGCATTAGAAACAATAGTTTCTGTTCCGTCTAAAATACTTTCGTTAACACCAAGAACAACCGTTTTAATTTCCGAAACTTCAGAAGGTGAAGACAGGATTACTTTTTTGGCTCCAGCTAGAATATGTTGATTAATATCTTTAAATGTTTTGAATTTCCCCGTGCTTTCAATCACAAAATCGATGTTCTCCCATTGTAGTTTGCTTATTTCTTGTTCATGAAAAAAAGCATACGATTTTCCGTTTACAATAATAGAAGTACAGTTGAAGGAAACATCAAAAGGAAGCACGCCGTGAATACTGTCATATTTCACCAAATGTGCCATTGTTCGATTATCTGCAATATCATTAATCGCAACCACTTCAATATCGGGATTATCGAGCAACAATCGAAATAGATTTCTACCGATGCGACCAAAACCATTAATAGCAATTCGAGTTTTTTGTTTCAAGTTTAAAATTGTTTAAAATTGTTCAGTTTTGTTTAAGATTATTTAAAAGGTTGGTTGCTTTGAGTAGAAAACCACTTTAAACTTTTATAAACTTTTAAACAAATTATAAAATATGCTTCGCCGCATGATAAGAAGAACGAACTAATGCACCGCTTTCTACATGACGGAAACCCATTTCTTTTCCAATTTTTTCGTATTTTTCAAATTGTTCTGGACGAATGAATTCTTTAACCGGTAAATGTTTTTTGCTAGGTTGAAGATATTGTCCTATAGTTACGATATCGACATTATTGTCTCGTAAATCTTGCATCGTTTGAATTACTTCTTCTTCGGTTTCACCAAGTCCAAGCATAATGCCCGATTTCGTTCTTTTAATACCTTGCTGTTTTAAGTATTTCAAAACGGCTAAACTTTTATCATATTTTGCTTGAATTCGCACTTCACGTGTTAATCTTCGTACTGTTTCAACATTATGTGAAACCACTTCAGGATTGGCTTCAACAATTCTATCGAGGTGTCTTTCTATGCCTTGAAAATCAGGAATAAGTGTTTCTAATGTGGTTTCGGGATTCATTCTTCTGATGGCTTGCACGGTTTCGAACCAAATAATTGAACCCATATCTTTCAAATCATCTCTATCAACACTGGTAATCACCGCGTGCTTGATTTTCATAATTTTAATGGAACGCGCTACTTTTTCGGGTTCATCCCAATCTACCGTTTCTGGTCTTCCTGTTTTTACGCCGCAAAAACCACAAGAACGTGTACAGATATTTCCCAAAATCATAAACGTTGCTGTGCCTTCTCCCCAACATTCTCCCATGTTTGGGCAACTGCCCGAGGTGCAAATGGTATTGAGTTTATATTTGTCAACTAGCCCACGAAGTTCAGTATATTTTTGTCCAATAGGTAACTTTACCTTCAACCATTTTGGCTTGCCTATTGGCAAATTATTATCTAAAACAGTTTCCATTTTCAAATTTTTAGCATTGCAAATATACAAAGGTAAATCGTAGAACAATAGTTATAGAAACTCTAATTTTCAACTAAACTAAAGGAGTTTTTATAGTAATTACATTACAAAAAATACACAATTTTAACCTGACTATCAAAAATTTCCAACATTTATATTTTTTGAATAAAACAATTAAAGCTGTCAACCGTAAAGGAAAAATAAAATCTTTAAAGTTTTAAAGCATCTTTAGTTTTCTTCATTAAGCCATTTTTATGCAACATTACCGAAATTGCTTTCAACCGAACATAGGGAACACTGACGTAAACAAAGCCATTTCTCCCAGACTGTATTCCGTAGGAATTTTTTACTTTGTAATAGTGGTTACCTTTTTGGTCAACCACTTTACCTACAATATGCATCAAATGGTCGTCTTGCGTGTTGTAGTTTTCAAATTCAGCCTGACGGTATTCAGGAGTAATTTTCTTTTCGGTTTTGATTTCTTTTAAGATTGTAGCAGCATCATTATCGTTCTCGGGAATAACGGCAATGCCATTTTTACTTGAAAAAGTAATTTCACTAACATCAGTATCTAAAACTAAAGTAAAACCTTTATCGAGTGCATGGTCAATATTTTCTATAAACTCATCGAGCGGTAAATTATACATACTGCCGTTGGCAAAATTATCGGGAATATTGAGAATAAAATTCGAATAAACTGGTTCGCTTGTAAAAGACGTTATCGTAATATAATCGTCTAGATTCAATTTAGTAGTAGCTAAAAATTGTTTAGGCGTTAACGATTTTTCGTTTGTAGTTTGTTCATCAATCTTTACATTTGGTACATAGATTTTTGAATTTTCATCAAATTTTCCCATATAAGTATCTAAAACAGCAACGTAATCTGCTTTCCAGTTTGGATATTTTTTTGGCGTTTCGGTTACCGCTTTTTTCACAATATTGTCTAGTTCTGAAATCATTTTTGAATGATTATATTTCATTTCAGGCGTCGACTTTCCCATGTAGCTAGGAGAAGGAACAATGCCATATTTTCGAGCACTATTAATGACATCGTGACTCAATCCACCTTCACCAAATTGTGCTTTCCCTTGGCGCATTACGTAATTTTCTGCTTTATCAAGATAAGTACTGCGAACTATATACATCTCAGAAAGATCGGTTTTAGTTCCTGTTATTCTAATCATTTCAGACTCTAAAAAAGAAATGGTCGAAAAACTCCAACACGAACCTGTGTTATCTTGAGAAACTACAGGCAAGGCCTCAATTTCTTTTATAACTTGAAAATCATAGGATTGTGAAAATCCAGTGTAACTGAGTACAAAAAGTACCACACATATTGATAATTTATTCATAAGTTTTTTAAAAGGTTAATTTGTGTTTGGCAGTAAAAAAAAGTTAATTTTACGCTAAAATAATATAAATCTACTGTCAGATTATTTTCTTTACTTAAAAATAAAGTTATCTGTTTTAAATTCTTCTTTATGAGTAAAATACAATGGCAAATTGCCAAAGAATTTGAAGACATCACCTATAAAAAATGCAATGGTGTAGCGAGAATTGCTTTCAATCGTCCGGATGTTCGCAATGCTTTTCGACCAAAAACTACTGCCGAATTACTGCAAGCTTTTCACGATGCTCAGGAAGATACTTCCATTGGAGTAGTTTTGCTTTCTGCAGAAGGTCCTAGTTCCAAAGACGGAATTTGGTCGTTTTGTTCTGGTGGCGATCAAAAAGCACGTGGACATCAAGGCTACGTTGGCGATGATGGTTACCATAGACTAAATATTTTGGATGTGCAGCGATTAATTCGTTTTATGCCAAAAGCTGTGTTAGCCGTTGTTCCAGGTTGGGCAGTTGGCGGCGGACATTCGCTTCATGTGGTGTGCGATTTGACTTTAGCCAGCGAAGAACACGCTATTTTCAAGCAAACCGATGCCGATGTAACAAGTTTTGATGGCGGTTATGGTTCGGCATATTTAGCTAAAATGGTCGGACAGAAAAAAGCACGTGAAATTTTCTTTTTAGGACGAAATTATTCCGCTCAAGAAGCTTTTGAAATGGGAATGGTAAATGCCGTTATTCCGCATGCTGAGTTGGAAGATACAGCTTATGAATGGGCGCAAGAGATTTTGGCAAAATCGCCAACATCTATCAAAATGCTAAAATTCGCTATGAATTTAACCGATGATGGAATGGTTGGACAACAAGTTTTTGCTGGCGAAGCAACACGTTTAGCTTACATGACTGACGAAGCTAAAGAAGGAAGAGATGCGTTTTTAGAAAAAAGAAAACCAAACTTTGATAAAAAGTGGTTGCCATAATTTAAATATCAAATTTTAAATACTAAATATAGTTCAGCGCAATATATTTAATATTTTATATCTAAAATCTAATATTTAAAATGGAAAACTTTACCAATGAACCAATTGATATTACTGCTTTACCTAGATATGAAGCGGTAAAATTGAATGCATTGCAACCAAAATATTGGAACGTAATTTTATTAAATATTGCGGTAACTTTTCTAATCATTGGAATTGCTTTAGCTGTAATTGTCTATTTTGTTGAAGAAATTCATTCCATGGCTTGGCTTTTCGGATTGGTTTATGTTTTGTTTTTGGGTTTTACATTTTTCTTGTGTCGCATTTCGTTTCAAAAAAGAGGTTTCGCCTTCAGAGAACACGATGTAATCTACAGAAGCGGAATTTTAGCTACCAATACGATGATTATTCCCTATAATCGAGTTCAACATGTTGCTTTGCACGAAGGTTTTGTTTCGCGTTATTTTGATTTAGCACGAGTTGAAATCTTTACTGCTGGTGGCGATTCAAGTGATGTATCAATTCCTGGAATTAAAAAAGAGCAAGCTGAAGATATCAAACAATTGCTAATGGGTAAAATTCAAAAGCAACTATGATAAAATCCGAATTTTCAACTCCTCAAAGACAATCCAAAACGGGTTTACTTGTATTGTTTGCTAATTCGCTTTTCGAATTTTTAAAAGCGATGTGGATTGTGATCATCATTTTTTTTCTAAGAGGTAGAACGACAGATGTTTTTTGGGGAATTACAATTTTTATTTTGATTTTACTAGTTTTCGGAGTTTTTTCTTATTTGAAATACCGAACTTTTACTTTTTATATTGATGAAGAACAAAATGAATTTATCGTACAACACGGCATTTTGAACAAAACAAAAACAGTTATACAACTACATAAAATCCAACAGGTAAATTTAAAGCAAAACATCATTCATCGAATAGTCGATGTGTATCAAGTCAACATAGATTCTGCTGGAAGCGAAGAAAAAGAAGCGGTAATTAATGCCGTTTCAAAAGAAGTTGCAATGGCTTTGAAATCAAAACTTTTGGATAATGAACGATTTGAAGTTGTTGATGATTTAGTTGAGGTTGAAAAAGAAATGGAGAACAAACCGTTTTTAAAAATTGACTTAATCAGTTTGCTGAAAGTTGGAATTACGTCCAATTATGCCAAAAGTATCGGTTTGTTGTTGACTTTTTTCTTCACCATTTATGAAAATCTCAACCAAGCTGGTGCCGAAGAATATGTTGATGGAAGCAAAGTGAAGGATTTTATTCAAAGCAATACGGAGGTTTATTCGGTTTTACTGGCAATAGTACTATTGTTTACCCTGATTTTCATCATCAATATCGTTAGAACTTTGGTGAAATATTATGGTTTTAAAATCGCAAAGCAAAAAGGTTCGTTAGTTATGTCTTATGGTTTAATTGCCACACAAAGCACGATTTTAAAGCCTGAAAAAGTTCAAATTGTAAAGATTACACGAAATTTTTTCCAGAAAAAGCTAAAAATCCTTGAAATAAAAATCAAGCAAACGATTAATGATGAAAGCAAAAAAGACAAATCAACCATTGAAATTCCGGGTTGTAATGAGATAGAACGTGACGAAATCCTGCAATTGATTTTTAATGAAATCCCAGAAAAAGGAGAAAAATTAAAACCAAATTTTCGTAAACTTCTCTTTTCAATCTTTATATTAATTGTATTACCTTTAACTGCCTATTTAACTGTAGGAAATTGGTTGGTGAATTCCCTCTTTGAATACAAAAGTATTGCGATAGTTTACACTGTTTTTATATTCATCGGATTGTTTTTTGGATTTAAAAATAATAGTTTATTCATAAATGATAAGCACATTATCATGCAAAGCGGTGCTTGGGATGTTGACAACGAAATTATTAAAATAGAAAAAATACAAGCCATAACAACGTCACAATTGTTTTGGCATAAAAACTTAAATATTGGTTCACTAACGATACATACTGCAGGAGGAAATATTAGTTTTCAACTGGGGAAATTTGACAAAATCAATCAATATGTCAATCTTTGGCTGTACCAAATTGAAAAAAACGAGAGTAATTGGAATTAGTATTGCTAATCAATAAATTTGAAAAAATCAAAAGAATCTAAAAAATGAAACATTGGGTTGAAGCTGCGCGAGTGAGAACATTGCCATTATCAGTATCGGGAATAATTGTGGGAAGTTTTTATGCCATGTCACAAGGAATGTTCAATTGGAATATTGTAGCTTTTGCATTATTAACGACCTTAGGATTGCAAATTCTGTCCAATTTTGCCAATGATTATGGCGATGGAGTAAAAGGTACAGATAACGACGATAGAGTTGGACCAAAACGCGCCATTCAAAGCGGTGTAATTTCGCCTGCGGAAATGAAACGAGCAATAGTGATAACATCCTTAATTACGTTTTTATTTGCCGTTCTGTTGATTTATTTTGCCTTCAAAGGAAAATACTTGGTTTTTTCTTTAATCTTTCTTGTACTAGGAATTTTGGCTATTGCTTCTGCAATTCGATACACCGTCGGAAAAGGTGCTTATGGTTATCGTGGTTATGGCGATGTTTTTGTGTTTATATTTTTCGGAATGGTAAGTACATTTGGCGTTTATTTTATGTTTTCAAAAACATTGGATTGGTTACTATTATTGCCAGCTATTTCTATAGGATTTTTGAGTGTAGGTGTGTTGAATTTAAACAATATGCGCGACGAAGAAAGCGATAGAAAAGCGGGAAAAAATACGATTGTCGTTAAAAACGGCGGAACATGGGCGAAGAAATACCACTTTTTTTTGGTGATTTCGGCTATGATTTTAGTACTGATTTTTGCTGTTTTAAATGATTTTCACTTCGACCAATATATTTTTGTCGTAGCTTATTTTCCAATGATTAGTCATTTGATAACAGTTTATAAAAATAAAACGCCTCGACTTTTAGATCCAGAATTAAAAAAATTAGCCATCAGCACTTTCATTTTATCCATTCTTTTGGCCTTATCTTTAATATTTTTTATTTCAGATATAATTGTTAATTACGTTTAAACCTAAATAAAATTAAAAATGAAAATTACATTTTACGGTCATGCTTGCATCGGGATTGAAGTAAGCGGAAAAAATATCATCATCGATCCGTTTATCTCAGGCAATGAAAAAGCGGCGCATATCGATATCAATTCGTTAAAAGCAGATTATATTCTGATTACACATGCTCATTTTGATCATATTCAAGACGTTGAAGCTATTGCTCAAAACAATAGTTCAGTCATTGTTTCTAATTGGGAAATCGCTACCTATTACGGAAACAAAGGTTTTCAATACCATCCAATGAACCACGGTGGAAGTTGGCAGTTTGATTTTGGAAAAGTAAAATATGTTTCTGCAATCCATTCTAGTGCTTTTCCTGACGGAACATATGGTGGAAATCCTGGTGGTTTTGTAATTGAAGGCGAACATAAAAATATTTACGTTTCGGGCGATACTGCATTAACAATGGATATGAAGTTAATTCCAATGCGAACCAAACTAGATTTGGCTGTTTTTCCAATTGGAAATTGCTTTACAATGGATGTGGAAGACGCAATTTTAGCTTCCGATTTTGTAGAATGTGATAAGATTTTAGGTTGTCATTTTGATACTTTTGGATTTATTATGGTTGATCACAATGAAGCGAAAAAGAAATTTTTCGATGCTGGAAAGGATTTAATGTTACTTGAAATAGGACAAAGTATTGAATTGTAAATCAAATAAATAATAAAAAACAAAGAGTGTCAAATTTTTGGCACTCTTATTGTTTTGAGTGAAAATAAAAATCATAATATGAACACAAGATTAAATGTATTGTTTGCGCTGTTTTCTACTTTCGTTTTAGCACAATCCAAAGACGGTTATTGGGATAATATTCGAACAACAAACGAAACGATTACGCTTAGTGCTGGAAAAAAGAAAATGATTAAAACCGCCGATTTTCCATTGGGAACAACGGAAGTCGTGTATCGAATTTCGATTTTAGATGACAATCAAAAGATTTCTTCGAGTTTGGTTTCAGTTTTGAAAGCAATCCCAGATCCAACAGGAATTAGCCAAGGTTCGGCTGGAGCGGTTTTTTTAGCTTCGACAATTTCAGGTGATGATAAATGTAAATATGCTGTTTTTACCAATGAAAAAGACGCTTTGGAATATGAGAAATCAACTGTGCTAAAAAACGCTTGTGTGTTTCAAAACGAACCTGTGAACAAAGAAGCGAAATTACTTTCGGAGAAGTCAAAATGTTTAAGTGGCAATCAAAATTTATGGTTTGTTTTTGAAAGTGATAATTGGATTATGAAGCAAAAAATAGTTTTTGAAGTTGTGCCTTGGGTAGATTATAAATTCAAAAATGGTTGGACAAATGCGGCTAAAAAAGAATTGCTTTTAGAAATTGAAAAAAATGAATTTTTTAAATCTATAAAACAAAAAGAGAAATTGTTAGGTTATTTTATGGAAACTTTTACTTCAAAATACAATTTCAATGATTACAAAGAAATAATTCCTGCAGAAAAAGCAAAAGCGTTTAGTGATGTAATGGATGAAAGCTTAAAGAAATCAGGTTTGATGAACGGTTATTTGGATGGAATTCGCGCTGAAGCCAAACGGTTTTTATTAGCAAAAGAATATGAAAAAGGAATGTCGCTAATTGAAAACGATATCATTCAAAAAGGCAGAGCAGCAGATTTGGATTATGGTTTACAAGGCGATTTTTACTTGATGACAAAGCAATATATAAAAGCGGAAGTGGCAATTAAGAAAGCGATTTCAATAAATACTGCAAATATCGAGCATCAATTGCGTTTGGCGCATGTTTACTTATTTTCTGATCGAGTAAGCGATGCGAAAGATATTCATAAAAAATACCGTTCAAACAACGTAAGTTCCAGTAAAAGCTGGACACAAGCCACAAAAGAAGATTTTGATAACTTCAAGAAAAATGGTTTTCCCAATGATGATTTCAAGAAAATTTTACGAATTTTAGAATAAAACTATGTTGAAAGCAACTTGTAAAAAGCATATGCTGATGTTTAAGCAAGCTTCAGGAACGTCGCGAGGCGTGATGACGGAAAAAGAAACTTGGTTCATTATTTTAGAAGAAAACGGCAAAAAAGGAATAGGTGAGTGTGGAATTCTCCGCGGACTTTCGGCAGATGACCGATTGGATTATGAAGAAAAACTGCAATGGATATGCGAAAATATTCGTCTTGGCGAGGAAAAATTATGGCAAGAATTGATCGAGTTTCCGTCAATACAGTTTGGAGTAGAGACCGCTTTTTTGTCTTTGAAAAGCAAAAATCCGTATGAATTATTTCCTTCCGAATTTGTTTCTGGAGAAAAATCTATTGTAATAAATGGATTGGTTTGGATGGGAAATGAAGCGTTCATGAAGCAGCAAATAGAGGAGAAGATTGCGCAAGGTTTTGGCTGTATAAAAATGAAAATCGGAGCGATAGAATTTGACAAAGAATTGGAATTATTGCGCTTTATTCGTCAAAATTTTGATGAGAATATGATAGAAATCCGTGTTGATGCTAATGGTGCTTTTGTTGAAAATGAAGCTTTAATTAAAATAAATCAATTAACTGGTTTTAAATTGCATAGCATTGAACAACCTATACAAAAAAATCACACTGACACGATGTCAGTGTTGTGTAAAAATACGAATTTACCTATAGCTTTGGACGAAGAACTAATTGGCGTGTTTTCGGCATCTGAAAAAGAAAATTTGTTGCAAAAAATCATGCCACAATACATCATTTTAAAGCCAAGTTTCATCGGTGGATTTCGTGGTACTTTGGAATGGATTTCGTTGGCAGAAAAATACAATATCGGTTGGTGGATTACTTCAGCTTTGGAAAGCAACATTGGTTTGAATGCGATTGCACAATTTACTTTTACGTTAAATAATAAAATGCCTCAAGGTTTAGGAACAGGAAGTTTATATACCAATAATTTTGATTGTCCGCTTGTGGTTGAAAAAGGACAACTTTGGTACAAACCAGAATTGGAATGGAAAGTTGATTTGTGATTTTTTGTAGCACATTTTTGTATCACAGAGTTTCACAAAGTTTTTTCACGAAGTCTCACAAAGGAATTAAACTTATATTTTCTTAAAGGCCTTATATGGTTTAAAAACAAAAAGTCTCACAGAATATTTTGTGTAACTCTGTGAGAACTTTGTGAAACATTGTGCTACAACTACTTACTCCAATCAATTTTTCTTGAAAAATACATCACAGCCGCCAAAATAAAGAACAAACCAATACTTCCAGCAAGCAAAGCGTAATCCTCCATTTGGATAATCACAAAAATGAAAGCGTATAAAACCGAAAGCGATGTGGCAATAAACATCGGGAATTTTTTGTTTTTTAGAATGGAGACCGAATACAGCGTAATCAAAGCCACAACTGCAATTCCCGAAATTCCATATGCCAAACTGAAACTACTGTGTTCTGTAATTGAAATCAAAAGCGTGTAAAACATAATCAATGCAATTCCAATCATGGAATACTGAAAAATGTGGATAGTGATTTTGCTAATCGACTGGATTAGGAAGAAAATCAAGAACGTTAAACCAATAACAAGGAAACCATACTTAGAAACGCGCTCATTTTGCTGATATTCGTCCACTGTTTCAATTAATTTTACGCCAAAGAGATAATCATCCAAATCAGGTAAAACATTGCTGTATTGCTGCGAAAACGTTCTGTTGATGTCTAAAACTTTCCAATCGGCGTGAAAACCTTTCGCAGAAATGCTTTTTGTTGTGTCGTTTGAAGCAAAAGTCCCTTCAAAACTTGGCGATTGCCAATCAGAGTCGATAGAAACATTCGTTACTTTTCCAATTGGAACAAATTTCAAGCTGTTACTTCCGTTGTAAACAATGTTGAAATTAAAATTGATTTTGTCATTGGTTGCCAAATTTTTATAATCAAAAACCGATGTTGAAAGCAAACAATAATCGTTTTTGTAGTTGTTTTGAGGTTCGAACGAAAGTTTTTGACTGTTTAGTTCTACTTTCAATTCACTTTTGATACTTTTTAAATTGGTTGTTTTTACAATAATCGAAGCTTTATCCCAGAGAATATTTTCGGGAGCAATATTCAACTTTGCAAAATCGGGCGACGTAAAATTACCTTTAAAATTCATATTTGCCGTAAAGACAATTGGGTTAAAAATGCCTCGTTTCAACGACTCGTTTTTCATAACTTTGGATGAATTGGTCAACTCATTAGGAAAAAAGTAGGCATAATTGGTTGTTACCTTCTTCTGAATGGTTGTTGCGCCGGTTTTGGTATCGGTAACATTGTAATTTTCATACGAAGTGTAAGGGATTTTTAGAATCGGACCATAAAATTGAATATCGCTTCCCCAAAGATTAGAAACTTCTCGTGTGACTTCGTTTTTTCGTTGAGAACGTTCTGCGATTAAATCCTGAACAAAAAATAGCGGAATAAGTAATACTAAGGTCAAAAAACCTACCATAATCATTTTGGCAGTGGTCGATTGAAAGAATGTTTTTGGTTCTTGGTTTTGAATTTCTTGATTTTCCATGATGTTGAGTTTTATAATTGATTAAAATTTGTGAAATACTATGTAGATGTATAAAAGCGCGATTGGAAAATTAGCCAACATAATCAGCATTTTGATGGTTAAATCTTCGCGTTCATTGGGTTTGATGAAATACAGAAAGAGTAGATTCAGAAAGACCAGCAGATTTACTAAAAATGCAATAAGTAAATAGAAATAGCCAATAAAATAGAGCAATCCATATTCGGGAATAGCAAAATGCAATAAGAATAAAAGCGTTCCAATGCCAAAAGAACTAATCGCTAAATAGGTTGAAAATCCGGCAGATTTTTGATTTTCGTGTGAAAATGTTTCCATGAGTGAATTATTTAGAAGTAATATTTTTTTTAATCAAAAAGGCGAAATAGATGAAAATTCCAAACTGAATAGAGAAGAATAACGACGTTTTAGAAGTTGCCGCAGTAAAAAGGTCAACGATTAAATCGAACGGATTGCTAATGATATCCCAACTGTTGTAGCGAAGAATTCGTCCAACATAAATTCCGAAACCGCATAAAAACGAAATACAAAAAAGTGTTATAGAAGCATATTTTTTTGAAATAATCGTTTGGAGTGTTTTTTCAAAATGAGTAAGCGAAAGCAATCCCAATCCAAATCCAATCAAAGCATACGAACTGATAATGATTAAATCCAACCAAAAAATTATGCCATCAGAATTGTCCAAATGCACCAAATCGGTAATGATGTAAAATGAATTTGGGATAAACAAAAGCCAAATTATCAATAAAGCATAGCGTTTTAATTTGGAATTATTTTTTGCATCCAATGATTGAAAATAAGAACTCATAACATAGGGAACAAAAGCAAGAAACAGATTCCAAATCAGGAAAAATAAATAAACTGATTGGGTAATTTTGGCTCTTATCAAAAGCAATGAAAGACAATAAATGATGTACAGAAAAAGCGTTTGATTTACTTTTTTGTCTTGATGATACAGTTTTAAAGCAAAGTTCATATTATCGAATGTTAAAGGTGAATTGAATTTCTCTCAGCGATTTGTAAAGCATTTTTTCAAAAGCCAAATGGTAGAATTGATGTGCCTTTTGACCGCGTTTGTAATAGTTGTAAAACGTTTTCAGTCGGTTAGGGTAGAAAAGCGTTCCAACAAAAATTACCATAAACAGATAAGCGCTTTTTTTGCCGTTGCCTAGCAAATAATATTGCATTCCAATTTCTTCAATAACCGAAACTCCAGTGTTGGTCAACACATGAATGACATCGTGGTCTTCCAATTTGGGTTGCATTTCAAAGTTGTATTTCAATAAAAAACAACCCATGTGAAAACCCAAACTATCGTTGGGAAGCAAAATCAATTCTTTTGGAGTTATGTTCCAGGGTTCGTTCTTTTTGAAGAACTTTTGATAGGGTTTTTTACTCCATTCATACATTTTTTCGATGATTAAATCTCTCATAATTAATTTTAAAAGTACTTTGAATTTCAAAGTAAATGAATAAAAAAATAGCGTTAGTTTTTTGATAATAATTTTTCAAGCGCTTCAATATGTTCTTTGAACGCTTTTTTACCTTCGGTTGTGGCGATATAACGTGTGTTTGGTTTTTTACCAATAAATTGTTTTTCAATCATAATATAATTTTCTGTTTCCAATGCTTTGGTATGACTGGCAAGATTGCCATCGGTTACGCCAAGTAATTCTTTGAGCATATTAAAATCGGCACTTTCATTCACCATCAATACCGACATAATGCCAAGGCGTATGCGATGATCAAAGGCTTTGTTGATATTTTGGATGATGTTTTTCAATTTTTAATAAGTGTCAATAATAGTTTCTAAGAAAGTGGAATTTACCAATTGTGATGGTGCAACAACCTTTTCTTCTAATGGAATTTTATTTCCATAACGTTCTTTTAAAATTTTCTTTACTTTTTCGTCTGCTAAATTAAAGCTTTTCAATTTTTCCAACGAACATAGTTCTATTCCAGCTCCGTTTTTATAGATTTTCCATACCAATTCGGAGCAATAGATTTTATCGTCTGTCCATTCGAAATATAAATCATAATCTTTTTTGTCAAACTGTTTTCCGTAGTTTTTCATTTTAGAAATAACTTCTGGAGTTAAAATTTTAGAACTATTTTTCAGTCGCTTAACTAAATATTTATTGCCTTCACCATGTTTAATCCATTCGCTCAAAAGAGTAGTTTTAACAGGTTGAACAGCTTCAAAAACATATTTCTCACCCTTTATTTCATAAATAATTCCACAATGAGAAAACTTGGAATTGGTTGCAATTCGAACTGCTTCACATTGTTTTGATTGCGATGTTTGAAAAATGATATCGCCATCTTGAACTGATTGTTCGATTTTTTTATTAATTGTCGAAAAAGCTTTTTCAACTTGATTTGAATTGACTTTTGCAAAAACAAAAAAAGCAATCGATAATGTGGCGATGAGTGCAATTTTCTTTTTCATAAAATCAATTTCTATCATATTTAAAATACATCAACGCGCCATACACAACATGACAAACGCCAAAACCTAATGCCCAAAACAATAATCCATAACCTAAAAACCAAGTTGATAATAATCCCAAAATGATTAATGTTATTCCTAAATATCGAACATCGCCAAGAGTATATTTACTAGCATTGAGACAAGCCATTCCATAAAAAATCAGCATTAACGGAGCAACGAGACTTAAAATTTCTTTTTCAATTAGGAAAATGATGAAAAATCCTCCAGTCAATAATGGAATTAAAAAATTGATTAATAATCGTTTTGATGTTGGGTTCCACAAACTTTCATTTGCTTTTTTTGCTTTCTTCAAACTCAAAATCAATCCAGTTACAATTGATAAAACAATTACCGAAGCTGCAATGATGAATAATTTTACCACTGCTTCGTAGGATATGATTAACGTTCTGTATGAACCCATAGTCGAAGTGTCAAAGTAAATGGTTTTATAAGCTAACCATGCGCCAATTAGGGAATAAATTCCAGCCAATATTCCCGATAATCCACTTAATGAAATGAAGCGAGAAGATTGCGACATCATTTGTTTGATATCTTGAATGTCTTTAAGGTATTTTTCGTTTTCCATTTTAAAGTACTTTGAAAAACAAAGTAAATGATAATTTTTTCATTGACCAACTAATTTTTCGATTATTTTTGAAAAAAATCATCGTGAAGCCACAAGACCTTTATATACTGAACCAACCAGAAAAATACCGAGATATTTTATTGCATGTACTAGCAGTAGTGGAGCAAGTTGTTCCAGAGGCGACTTTGGAATATAAATGGAAAATTCCTTTTTTCTACCTAGATAAAAAACCATTTTGTTATTTAAATGCTAGTCACAAAAAGCAATTTGTGGATGTAGCATTTATGAAAGGATTTGAATTAAAAGAAAATCAGCAACACTTGGTTGCTGATAATGGTAGAAGTATGGTAAAATCATTACGCTATTCTAATTTGGAGGAAATTGATAATGAAATATTAATTTCTGTTTTGAAAGAAGCTAGTAAACTATGATTTGGTAATCGTTACCATTTGTCATTTAGATTTTCTTATTTTTATGTAGTATTGATTTTGATTTAAAAAAAAATTAAAATTGGTTAATTGTTTTTCTAATAGCCACTAAACGTGTCATTAATCCCTCAAAATAATCAAGATGTAACATGTTGGCGCCATCACTTTTTGCATTGGCTGGGTCAAAATGAGTTTCAATAAAAATACCATCCACACCAACAGCAATTCCTGCTTTGGCAATCGTTTCAATCATGTCAGGTCTTCCGCCAGTTACACCAGCAGTTTGATTGGGTTGTTGTAAAGAATGGGTTACATCTAAAACGGTAGTAGCGTATTGCTGCATGGTTGGAATCCCACGAAAATCAACAATCATATCTTGATAGCCAAACATCGTTCCCCTATCAGTTACCATTACGTTTTGGTTTTTGCAATCTAATACTTTTTGAACGGCATGTTTCATGCTTTCTGGACTCATGAATTGCCCTTTTTTAAGGTTAACTACTTTCCCAGTATTGGCTGCTGCAACGACTAAATCAGTTTGACGGACTAAAAAGGCTGGGATTTGTAAGATATCAACAAATTGTGCTGCTTTATCTGCATCTTCATTAGTATGAATATCAGTTACAGTAGGAATATGAAATGTTTCTGAAACTTTTCGAAGAATTTTTAATGCTTTCTCATCGCCAATACCTGAAAAACTATCAATTCTAGAGCGATTGGCTTTTTTAAACGATCCTTTAAAAACGTAAGGTATTTGTAATTTATCAGTAATTGTTACCAGTTTTTCTGCAATTTTCAATGCCATTTCTTCACCTTCAATAGCGCAAGGTCCAGCAAGTACAAAGAAGTTTCCACTGTTAGTGTTTTTAATTTGTGGAATAGAATTGATGTTCATAGTAAATGAAATTTTAGAAGCGCAAAGTTAACAATAATTTAGTTAGCCTTTATTTTTTAATTGAAAGACCAACGGGTACTTGTAAGTAGCCTTTTTCGTAAATATTGAGGTAAAGTTGAATTGGTGATTTTTGGCCTTCCCATTTCAATTCATATACATCTAAAAATCCTGCGCCCATTTCAGTACTTTTTGTGGGGAAAGGACAACAACTTTCCACTTTGGTAAAAGTGATTTTCTCTCCTTTTGGTCCAGCTAAAGCATTTAAAAAACGTTCTGCATTTAGATTTTCACTCTTTGTATTTTTATAAAAAACATTGACAGGATAATCTGGGTCATATCCATATTTTTTGTCTTTACTATATTCTGTGATTACAAAAGTATTGTTCTTTGTTAGCACAGGAATTGGTGCATTGTCATCTACATTTTTTAACGTGGATCGTGTGCTTACACAAGATGAAAAAAAAGAAATTAGAAGCACAAATAGAGCAAGATTACATTTTTTTTCCATGATTTAATTTTTTAAACACTTTACAATAACCATGCTACATTATTTTTTGGTTCCAATAAAGTAGGAAATAATAGTTCCAGTTACGATTCCTTTAGACAAAGCACCAAAAGCGCCTTCAATCATATAGGTTTTTAAATTGAAGAAAGTTTTGGCGGTTTCTAAACTCAGGTATTTATTTTTCACCTTGTAATCTATCATTGTCGTAAAAAAATCAGGTGAAATGCTTTTGTAAATTACAAACTGCGCTGCCGGCATTAAAATAGCAATTAAAAACGATAAAATAACGCTCGATACAAACCCTTGCGAAAATGTCATCTCACCATTATAGAAATATTTTTTCTTATCTTTTAAAGCCAAATAGTAAAATAGAATAGCAGGAAATGCAAAAAGACTGCTATATATCGCGTAATCTTTGATATAAATATCATGCAATCCAAAATATTTTTCTCCAATTGCCCATGCTAAAACTAGAAGAAGAAATCGAATGGTCCATCTTATTTCGATAGTACTGTTTTTCATTGAATATTTTAAAAGATTTTCAAAATTACCATATTTCTCATAAATATGAATGTTCATTAACTATATTATATTTCTATTTTTGCAAAAAAAAACATATGGAATTTTTAACACAAACGTGGCATTGGTCAATTTCCGGATTTTTGATAGGAATGGTTATGTTGACTTTAAATTATTTTGGAAAAGTTTTTGGGATGTCGTCAAATCTTCGCTCTTTCTGTTCCATGACTGGCGTTGGAAGGAAAGTGTCTTTTTTTGACTGGGATTGGAAATCACAACGCTGGAATTTAGCGGTTGTTTTTGGGGCAATGATTGGCGGGTTTGTAGCGGTTCATTTTTTAAGTGATGCATCAAACGTAACTTTAAATCCTAAAACAATAGCACAACTAACCACGATAGGTATTGACGCTCCAAACGGAAAGTTGTTGCCCGATACTTTATTTGGCAATGAAATAGTTGGCTCTCCCAAGATGATTTTTATGCTACTAATTGGTGGGATTCTTATAGGATTTGGTTCGCGATATGCCGGTGGTTGCACTTCGGGTCATGCCATCGCCGGAATGAGTAATTTACAATTACCATCGTTGAAAGCGGTTCTTGGTTTCTTCATTGGTGGTTTAATCATGTCACATTTTATTTTACCCTTACTATTTTAGTCTATGAAATTTATTAAATATATAATCGTTGGTTTTGTTTTTGGAGTGGTTTTAACCAAGGCAGAAGCAGTTTCTTGGTACCGAATTTATGAAATGTTTCAGTTTCAATCCTTTCATATGTATGGCATTATTATGACCGCTATTGCTACGGGATTGATAGGCATTCAGCTTATTAAAAGAAAAAAATGGAAAGATTTCAATGGCAATCTTTTTTACATCCAAGATAAAGAAAAAGGAAACACTCGGTATTGGGTTGGAGGTATAATTTTTGGATTGGGTTGGGCTATGGTTGGCGCTTGTCCTGGGCCAATTTTTATACTTTTAGGTGCAGGCTTTTTTGGTGTGGGACTAATTTTACTAGGTGCTATTTTCGGGACGTTTTTATATGGAGTTATCAAAGATAAATTGCCGCATTAATTAGGTTATTCTGCTAATCGCTTTAGCTTTATTTTGTCTATAATTTTTATTTTTTTACCAATTAATTGAATCAGTCCACTTTTGTTAAATTCTGAAAGCAGTCTGATGCAACTTTCGGTGGCAGTTCCTATCATTCCTGCTAATTCCTCGCGAGATAATTGCAAGCGAAGCAACCCATCTTTTTCGATGCCAAAAGTTTCTTCTAAATAAATTAGTGTTCCTGCCAATCGTTCTTTAACGCTTTTTTGAGCCATGGCTACCATGATATCATCGGCTTCTTTTAAATCACCACAAATGTTTTTCATCACATCCATAGAAAATTTATTGTTTTCAGTAAAAAACTGGATGACTTCATTTTTTGGAATAAAACAAACTTCCATGTCTTCTAAGGCAACCGCACTCAAGTTCGCAGGTTCTTCACTGATAACAGAACGCTGACCCAGTAAATCGCCCGACTTCACTAATTTCACAATTTGGTCCTTGCCATTGGAGCTTAATTTGGAAAGTTTACATACGCCTTCTTTTATACAATAAATCCCATTGGTTATATCTCCTTCTTCAAAAATAGGCTGACCTTTTTTTATGGTGTATGATGTTTTACAATCAGCCATTTTGTGCAATTCGTCTTTAGTTAGCACTTTTAAAGAGCTAAATTGTCTTACGATACATTGTTCACACTTGCCCATAGCAGTTAGAAATTATTTCTACAAATATATGTAAAAGTATGATATTTATCATTTTTTAATCAAGCTCATAATAGCACTTTTGCACAAGGTAAAATGAGCAAATTAGTGGATATAAAAGCATCTCAATGCTATCATTGTGGTAGCGATATCATTAAGAAAGACGAAGTTTTTTTTGATGAAAAGCAGTTTTGTTGCAACGGTTGTAAAACGGTATACGAAATTTTTAGTCAAAATGATTTAACGTGTTATTACGATTTTCAAGCTTCGCCAGGTGCAACACCTCAAGACATAAAAGGAAAGTTTGATTTTTTAGCCAATGAAAGTATTGTTGATACACTTTTAGAATTTAATGAAGATAAAACACATATTGTTTCACTATATATTCCTCATATTCACTGTAGTTCGTGTATTTGGATTTTGGAAAATTTACAAAAGCTTCAATCGGGAATTGGTGCGTCACAAGTAAATTTCCCTGAAAAAAAAGTGCGAATAACCTATAATCCACAAAAAACATCGCTACAATCTATTGTGGAAATGCTCTGTTCGATTGGCTACGAACCCTATATTAGTTTGGATAATTTTGATGAAGGCAAGAAGAAAGTCGATCGTTCTTTGATTTATAAGATTGGTGTTGCTTTCTTTTGTTTTGGCAATATTATGTTGCTGTCGTTCCCTGAATATTTTGAAGTCAATGAGTTTTGGATTGAGCAATACCGCGATTTTTTTCGATGGCTGATTTTTGCACTGTCTTTGCCTGCTTTTATTTATTCCGCTTCCGGATATTATGTTGCCGCTTGGAAAAGTATCAAACAGGGCATGTTGAACATCGAAGTGCCAATTGCTCTGGGTATTGTTGTGATGTTTATTCGAAGTACGGTAGATATCATTTTCAACTACGGACAAGGTTTTTTTGATAGTATGTGTGGATTAATTTTCTTTATGTTATTAGGAAAATTATTCCAGCAAAAAACCTACGATTTTCTCTCCTTTGAACGGGATTACAAATCCTATTTTCCCATTGCAATAACGAAAGTTTTACCCAATGGAACGGAAGTTTCAGTACAAGTATACGACATTAAAAAAGGCGATCGATTACTCATCAGAAATCAAGAGCTTATTCCTGTTGATGGTATCATGATTTCTGAAAACGCCACCATTGACTACAGTTTTGTTACCGGAGAAGCCGTTCCAATTAGTAAGAAATCGGGCGACAAGATTTTTGCAGGAGGAAAACAACTAGGGAAAGTCATTGAAATTGAAGTGCTTTTTTCGGTTTCCAATAGTTATTTGACTCAGTTGTGGAGCAATGATGTTTTCCAGAAACGAGTAGAACAACAACATAAATCCATCACCGATAAAATCAGTCGTTATTTCACGCCGGCTTTACTGGGACTTTCAGTAGTTTCTTTTTTATACTGGGTTTTTATTGATGTTGCCACAGCGTTTAATGTTTTTACCGCTATTCTTATTGTGGCTTGTCCTTGTGCATTGGCTTTAACCGCTCCGTTCACACTCGGCAATGTACTTCGCATTATGGGCAACCGAAAATTATACCTTAAAAATGCGCTCGTAATTGAGCAATTGGCAAAAGTAGATACGATTGTTTTTGATAAAACAGGTACAATCACCACCAATAAAAAAACATCCATAACCTATGAAGGCGAAGCACTGAATGATTTTGAATTAAAATTATTGTTCAACACGTTGCGTGGTTCCAATCACCCGTTGAGTAGACGATTGTATGAATTTATTTCGGTGCACGAAAAAATAGCACCCATTCATTTTGAAGAAACCCTTGGAAAAGGAATTGAAGCGGAGTTCACAGAAGGAAAAGTAAAACTCGGGTCTTCTCAATTTTTGAAACACCTGAGTGAAAATACCCATAAGAAAACTAAAGTCCATGTCGAAATAAATGGCGTATACAAAGGAAGTTATGTTTTTAATAATCAGTATCGAAAGGGATTAGAAACCTTATTCGAAAAATTGGCTGCGCACTATAATTTAGTTGTCTTATCAGGCGATAACGATGGCGAACGCAA
The DNA here is from genome assembly GCF_038739835.1 of Flavobacterium aureirubrum. Classification (NCBI taxonomy): domain Bacteria; kingdom Pseudomonadati; phylum Bacteroidota; class Flavobacteriia; order Flavobacteriales; family Flavobacteriaceae; genus Flavobacterium; species Flavobacterium aureirubrum. Next base: position 55,720 of record NZ_JBCGDO010000001.1, on the reverse strand, counting down.
AATTTTAGAGAAAATGTTACCTGCTAACACCTCTTTGGTTTTCAATCAAAAACCCGAACAAAAACTCGATTTTATTAAACAATTACAAGACCACGGTAACAATGTCATGATGATTGGTGATGGTTTAAACGATGCTGGAGCGTTGGCACAAAGCAATGTGGGGATTTCAATATCAGAAAATGTCAATGTTTTTTCGCCCGCTTGCGATGGTATCTTAGACGCGTCTCAATTTGAAAAAATCAGTTTTTTTCTTGCCTATTCTAAAAACGCAATGCTTACTATTTATATGAGTTTTATATTGTCGTTAGTCTATAATATAGTAGGACTTGCTTATGCTGTTTCGGGCAATTTGTTGCCGATAGTTGCCGCCATTATTATGCCTTTAAGCACCATCACCATTGTAAGTTTTGTGACGCTGATGAGTAACTTTTTTGCTCGAAGAAAATACCACTAAACCCCATAAAAAAAACCTCCATCGCTGGAGGTTTCTTGTGCTACTGATTAGCCATTATCTTCGCCTCCGTCGCGGCGCGCAATGATGTCGGCAAAGTTTTTTCTAACGGTGTTAATCGTGCTCAACATCGGGGTGTAATAAGTAGCCGGTGCTGGCTCTACTTTGGCCATCGTGAGTACATAGTTAATTAAGTTGTTATACAACGTCATGGTGTTTTTGCGCACCAGTTTCATGTTGATTTTTTCTTCCTCTGACTCTTCTGTGCTTCGGGTGGAATATTTATCTTTAAAAGCTTCGTTGCTGGTTTTAATTTCTTCCACATAATCATCAAGGTCTAAAAAAGTAACCAACGACGAATATTTGGCACTGCGTAAATCTTGTACCAAATTATCAACCGCATTGCTCTGCGCTTCATAGTTGAGCTTGGTAATATTTTTATACACCGACCAAAGGTTGTTTAATTTGGTATACGCATCGCGTTCTTGCGCATTTTTGGTTAAAGAAAAAGCTCTAAACTTTCGTCTGTAAATGGCCAAATCCGTATCGCGAAGGCTATCTAATCGCTCAATCTCTCTGGTTTCATCATTTTTTTGGGTCTGCAATAGTCCTTTGTCATAAATAACTAATTCCGCTACGAGCTGACTAGCGTAGCCCTTCACATTAACATCGGTGTTGAGGTCGATGCCCTTGGTTTCTAAATCTTTTAAAGTAGATTTAACGATTTGACCTCCTTCTATTAAGGTCAATCTTGATAGGTTGCATTTTTGTAGTACCATAGCGTTAAAATTTTATGATTAATGACCTAAAAGTAAAAAAATGGATATAAAATAGATAGTATTTTAACTACTTTTTAAGATTTTGTGCCAATAGACTTGCTTTTCATCGGAATCCTGCGGATTCGAGTAGAAATCAATTGACTTGGGGCTGAATCCTGCGGATTCGAGTAGAAATCAATTGACTTGGAGCTGAATCCTGCGGATTCGAGTAGAAGTCAATTGCTTTGGAGCTGAATCCTGCGGATTCGAGTAGAAATCAATTGATTTGGGGCTGAATCCTGCGGATTCGAGTAGAAATCAATTGCTTTGGAGCTGAATCCTGCGGATTCGAGTAGAAATCAATTGACTTGAGGCTGAATCCTGCGGATTCGAGTAGAAGTCAATTGACTTGGAGCTGAATCCTGCGGATTCGAGTAGAAATCAATTGACTTGGAGCTGAATCCTGCGGATTCGAGTAGAAGTCAATTGACTTGGAGCTGAATCCTGCGGATTCGAGTAGAAATCAATTGACTTGGAGCTGAATCCTGCGGATTCGAGTAGAAATCAATTGACTTGGAGCTGAATCCTGCGGATTCAGGGTATGGTTTTTTTGTATTTGCGCCGATTCCTCATTGGTAAAAAAAGAATCTTTTTCCGCAACCATGACAAATATCATATTTTACCCCGAGGCGTACTCCTAATTTTGTCTCACACAATTAGAGGTATGAGTGTCATTTATTTATTAATCTCCATCAGTATTATCGTCGCTATTGCGTTTTTATACGCTTTTTTACGAGCCGTAAAAACCGGTCAGTATGACGACGACTATACGCCATCAGTAAGAATGCTTTTTGATGATGAATTGGTGAAAAGCGGGGAGAGGGAAGAGGAAAGCGGCGAGAAGAGAAAAAAGAATATAGAGAATAGAAAATAGACATCACCAAAACGTGACACGAGCGCAAAGGGCGATTGGCGAAGCAAACTTTAAACATAAAATAGAAACCAAAATAAATTAAAAATGGAAATGCAACAATTTTATTACGACAACAAAATTGTAAAGAAATTTATCTACGCAACGATAGTCTTCGGTTTAGTAGGGATGTTAGTAGGGCTTTTACTAGCTACTTTGTATCTCTTTCCTAATTTAACTGACGGAATATCCTATTTGAGTTATGGACGTTTACGACCTTTACATACCAATGCCGTTATTTTTGCCTTTGTAGGTAACGCGATGTTCGCCGGAGTCTATTACTCTTTACAACGGCTACTGAAAGCGCGAATGTTCAGTGATTTTTTAAGTAATCTTCACTTTTGGGGATGGCAATTGATCATCGTTGCTGCGGCAATAACGTTACCATTAGGCTATTCTACTTCAAAAGAATATGCCGAGTTGGAATGGCCAATTGATATTGCTATCGCTTTGATTTGGGTGGCTTTTGGTATCAACATGATTGGAACTATCTTAAAAAGGAGAGAACGCCATCTTTATGTAGCCATTTGGTTCTATATCGCTACGTTTATTACGGTGGCTGTGTTGCATATTTTTAATAGTTTGGAATTGCCGGTTTCTGCACTAAAAAGTTATTCGGTTTATGCCGGCGTGCAAGATGCGTTGGTGCAATGGTGGTATGGACATAATGCCGTGGCTTTTTTCTTGACGACACCTTTCCTTGGGATGATGTATTATTTTGTGCCAAAAGCGGCAAATCGTCCGGTATATTCTTATCGATTATCCATCATTCACTTTTGGTCTTTAATCTTCATTTATATTTGGGCCGGACCACACCATCTATTATATTCTTCCTTACCCGATTGGGCTCAAAATCTTGGCGTAGTGTTCTCCATCATGTTGATTGCGCCATCTTGGGGTGGAATGATTAACGGATTGTTGACCTTGCGTGGTGTTTGGGATAAAGTGCGCACGGACTCGGTTTTGAAATTTTATGTAGTAGCTATTACAGGTTATGGTATGGCTACTTTTGAAGGACCAATGCTTTCGCTAAAAAATGTGAATGCGATTGCGCACTTTACCGATTGGATTATTGCGCACGTTCACGTGGGTGCATTGGCGTGGAACGGATTTTTAATCTTCGGGATGATTTATTGGTTGATACCACGAATGACGAAAACCAAATTGTATTCAGAAAAATTAGCCAATTTTCACTTTTGGATTGGAACATTAGGTATCATTTTGTATTCGTTACCTATGTATGTGGCCGGATTTACACAAGCTTCTATGTGGAAACAATTTAAGCCCGATGGCACCTTACAATATGGTAACTTCCTCGAAACGGTGACCCAAATCATGCCGATGTATTGGATGAGAGCCATCGGAGGAACGTTATATTTAACAGGACTGATTGTATTGATTTATAATATTGTGAAAACCGTAAAAGCGGGAAGCCCAATTGAAGATGAACTAGCTGAAGCGCCTGAATTGACTAAAATTGCAGCCGGAAGATTGAAAGGAGAAAAATTCCACCCTTGGTTAGAAAGACGTCCTATTCAATTGACTTTATTGGCTACGGTCGCTATATTGATAGGTGGAATTATTCAAATTGTACCTACGATTATGGTGAAATCCAATATTCCTACTATCGCAGCAGTGAAACCTTATACACCGTTAGAATTAGAAGGTCGCGATTTATACATCCGTGAAGGCTGTGTAGGTTGTCACTCCCAAATGATTAGACCGTTCCGTTCCGAAGTAGTGCGCTATGGCGAATACTCAAAATCAGGAGAATATGTGTATGATCATCCCTTTCTTTGGGGTTCAAAAAGAACAGGACCCGATTTGCATCGCGAAGGAGGAAAATACAATGACAACTGGCATTTTAACCACATGTGGAATCCGCAGAGCACTTCGCCAGGTTCTATCATGCCGGGTTACAAATGGTTGTATGCTAATAAACCTATGGATTATTCTGATACAGAAGCCAAAATGAAAGCCATGCAAACGCTAGGTGTTCCTTATACTGATGCCGAAATTGCCAATGCCAAACAAAGTATCGAAAAGCAAGCGGCTACCATTGAAAAAAACCTGTATAATGACCCCGATTTTGTAAAATCCTATGACGATAGTAAGAAAAAAGCAGCGGCAAAAGGGGAAGCTTTTGTGCCGATGAAAGATAGAGAAATAGTAGCGTTGATAGGTTATCTACAACGATTAGGAACAGATATCAAAGTAAAAAACAAATAAACAGGAAGTCATGCTAAAATTTATCAAACATAATTTAGAAACTATAGATGGCGTTGCCATTTTTCCCATCATTTCCTTGTTGATTTTCTTTACTTTTTTTGTGGGTTTGTTTGTTTGGGTCTATACCTATAAAAAAGAAACCATCAAAGAGTTGAGTGAATTACCAATTAAAGAATAATTAAAAGTAGATACATATGAAAAAATTAATTCCAGTATATGTTAGAGTACCCGTGATTTTTGCCTTTGTTTTTGGCGCCATGGAATATTTTATCGACTCAGGCGAACAACCTGCCTTTATCAAATTCCCAATGATAGGTTTGTTTTTACTTGTATTTCTTTTCTTGTTGATTGCTATCGAAATCGTAGCAAACGCAGTGGATAATGTTACCTATCATTTGCTGACAGAAGAGCAAAAGAAACAACTAGAAGAAGCACAAGAAATTTCATTTACAGAAAGTAAGTTCTTTAAAAATATGGTAAGCAAATTAACCCGCACCAAAGCAATTGAGCAAGAAGCAGACGTCATGCTCGATCATAATTATGATGGCATTAGGGAGTTAGACAACGTGCTTCCACCGTGGTGGGTTTACCTTTTTTATGGCACCATTATTTTTGCAGGTATCTATTTAGTGCGTTTTGAAGTCATGGGCGATTATGACCAAAAACAAGAATTTGAAACCGAAATGAAAGTAGCAAAAGCCGCTGTCGATGAGTACCTGAAAACAGCACCTGATATGATGAGTAAAGAAAAAGTAACGTTATTAACAGACGCTTCTAGCTTGGCACAAGGAAAAACGCTTTATACTACCAATTGTGTGGCGTGTCATCGTGCTGATGGCGGTGGACAAATAGGACCAAATCTTACCGATAAACACTGGATTCTTGGTGGTGGAATTAAAAATGTATTCAACACTATCATGGAAGGTGGACGAGACGGCAAAGGAATGGTGGCATGGAAAGCCTCTATAAAACCATCAGATATTCAAAAAGTAGCGAGTTATGTGCTTTCATTACAAGGCACAAATCCAAAAGATGCAAAACCGACAGAACCAGAAGCAGTAGAGTGGAAGGAAGCGGCAATCGCTACCGTAGATAGTACAAAAATAGCCGCGAAATAAAAGGTTTAAAAAATAGAAAACATGTCCGATTTCAATGATGATAGTTTTAGAGATAGTATAGGTACTATTGATGCAACGGGAAAAAGAGCTTGGGTATTTCCAAAAATTCCAAAAGGAATATTATATGAACGCAGAAAATGGCTTAGTTATTTTTTATTGCTATTCTTAATTTCTGCGCCCTTTATAAAAGTAAACCATCATCAGTTTATGATGTTCAATGTGTTAGAACGTCGTTTTACCATTTTTGGTTTTCCTTTTTGGCCCCAAGATTTTCACCTGTTTGTGATTATCATGATTATTGGAGTAGTAGGATTGGCGTTGTTTACAGTCGCTTTCGGACGTATTTTTTGTGGTTGGTTTTGTCCACAAACTATTTTTATGGAAATGGTTTTTCGTCGTATCGAGTTTTGGATTGATGGCGATAGAGGAGCACAAATTCGGTTAGCCAAACAAGAATGGAACGCAGAAAAAATCAGAAAGCGTTTGCTCAAATGGTTTATCTTTTTTCTAGTTTCCTTTGGTATTGCCAATGTTTTTTTAGCTTATCTGATTAGTAGCGATAAATTATTGTTGCTGATAAAAGAAGGTCCTTTTAGTAATACAAGTACGCTAATTGCTTTATTAATTTTTACTGGGGTATTTTATTTTATTTATGCCTGGTTTAGAGAGCAAGTTTGTATTATCGCTTGTCCTTATGGCAGAATGCAAGGTGTTTTATTAGACAATAAATCAATTAATGTTGCCTATGATCATGTTCGTGGCGAAAAGGAAACAGGAAGAGCTAAATTTAACAAAAACGAAGACAGAGCTGCCACAGGCAAAGGGGATTGTATAGATTGTGGTTTGTGTGTAAACGTTTGTCCCACGGGAATTGATATTCGCAACGGAACGCAGTTAGAATGTATCAATTGCACGGCTTGCATCGATGAGTGTGACACGATGATGGAGCATGTAGGTTTGCCCAAAGGTTTGATACGGTATGCCAGCGAAGATGAAATTGTTAAAAAAGAACGTTTTCAATTCACAACCCGAATGAAAGGTTATGCCGCAATTTTAGCCATTTTAACAGGTGTATTTATTGGAATGCTTTTCCTTAGAAACGAAGTAGAGGCAACAGTTTTAAGATTGCCAGGAGAATTGTTTCAGCATGACGGAGACAAAATCAGTAATGTTTATACCTACAAGATTGTAAATAAGACGTCCATTGATTTTGAAAAAGTACACATCGAATTAGTTTCTCCAAAAGGAGTAATAAAAATGGTTGGAAAACAGTACTTCAAAGTGCCCAAAGAAGGCATAACAGAAGGAACTTTGTTTGTTGAAATTGATCAAGCCGTTTTAGAAAGTGATAAAACCAAATTGCTACTTGAAATTTATAATGACAATACATTAATAGATAGCGAAACGACTAATTTCCTTGGACCTAGGAGTTTCGATTAAAAAATGAAAAACTATTTAATTTTAAACACATAGAAACATAGCATTATTGTAGCTATTTAAAGGTAGCATAGAAATTTTATTTTCACATAGCTAGTTAATCTTTATTGAGCAAAGCGTCTTTTAAGTTTTGTTTTTCTATGCATCTATGTGTTTCAATTTTGTAATAAGACTAAAAAAATAGAAAAATGAAAATTAATTGGGGAACAGGCATTGTGATTGCCTTCGCATTGTTTATGAGCTTTATTCTATACTTTGTTTTCAAAGTACAATCGGATAGTAAATATGATAACGAATTGGTAACAGAGGAATATTATAAAAAAGAAATTAAGGTTGAAAGCGACATGCAGAATACTAAAAATGCTAACAACTTAAAAGTACAAGTAGCTATAAAAAATACTGAAAAAGGTATTCAGATTACTTTTCCAAATGATTTGGATTTTAAGAAAATTAAAGGAACTGTATCCCTTTATAGACCGTCAAACCAAAAACTGGATTTTGATACACCCATTTCACTTTCCGGTCCTGATTTGCTCATACCTAAAAACAATCTGGTTGGCGGTTTATGGGATATTGCTGTAGAATGGAATTATGAGGGCAAAACCTATTTGAATAAAGAATCAATTTATTTTCAATAATAGAATATCTAATTTTAGATATTAAATATCAAAATAAAAAATCCAATATCTAATATCTAAAATCTAAAATCTAATGCTCTACACCGCACTCATTTTTGGATTACTATCTAGTTTACACTGCATTGGCATGTGTGGACCTATTGCCATGATGTTGCCTGTGGACAGAAACAATCCAGCCAAGAAAACGGTTCAAATACTACTTTATCATGCAGGACGATTAACTTCCTATGTTATACTTGGATTAGTATTCGGTTTGTTAGGAAGAGGTTTGTATGTAGCTGGAATGCAACAACAAATTTCAATAGTGGTAGGTGTTTTCATGATTGTTTTAGCCATTGTGCCCGAGAAAGTTTTTGCTAGATATAATTTTTCAAGACCTATTTATAATTTGATTTCAAAAGTCAAAACAAGTTTGGGTAGTCAATTCAAACGCAAAAGTCCCGATGCGCTTTTCACCATAGGATTGCTCAATGGTTTTTTGCCCTGCGGAATGGTCTATGTAGCATTATTTGGGGCTATTGCCATGCAAAATGTGATGTTAAGTATGACTTATATGTTATTCTTTGGTTTGGGAACTATTCCTTTAATGAGTGCGGTAGTGTATATTAGTAATTTTCTATCTTTTCCTTTTAGAAATAAAGTACAAAAAGTAATTCCTCTTGTTACGATTATTATCGGATTTCTATTCGTTATGCGCGGTTTGGGATTAGATATAGCCTATGTTTCTCCAAGTACTACCAATTTATTCGTTCAATCAACTGCCCATTGTAAATAAAATTTTTAAACAATTTTAAACAACCATAAACGCTCTTAAACAATTTTAAACACTCTTGAATAACCATAAACAATTATAAAAAATGGATAAACACGATTTAAAACACGAATTTCCCGAATATCAAGATAAAATTCACGACCTAAAAGTTTCAAATGCCGCTTTTAGAAAACTTTTTGACGAATATCACGAAGTAGAACATCAAATTCATCGCATCAATATGGGTTCAGAAATTGCAAACGATAATTTTGTGCATGAACTAAAAGCTAAATTACTCTTCATGAAAGACGAACTTTACGCCTATTTAAAATGAAATGGATTGCTGTCATTCACAAAACAAGCCACATTAAAAATGCAACTTTCGTTTTTGTTTTGCAAGTAAACAGATAGGTTAAACTGTCATCGAAAAAAGCTTCGTTTCTGGAGCTTTTTGTTTTAAACGCAAGTCAAAAGCCATACAGATATTGCGAATAAATGGTTTTCCTTTTTCAGTAATAACAAGGTAATTTTCACTTATAACAAGTAAACCGTCTTTTTCCATTTCAGTCAATTGGTTTAAAACATCGGGCAAAGCAGTAAAATAGTTTTTAGCATGATGCCAAGAGGTGCTAAACTGACACATTAAATTTAGTATATGTTTACGGATGATTAAATCTTCCTCCGTTAATAGATGACCTCTAAAAACGGGTAATTCGTTTTGCTCTAATCTTGCGTAATAGGCTTCTAGTTCTTTTTCGTTTTGAGCAAATCCATACCAACTATCGCTGATGGAAGAAACACCCAAACCTATCATGAGTTGCGTTTTAGAAGAAGTATATCCCATGAAATTACGATGCAATTCACCATTTTTAAAAGCCTTAAAAAGTGCGTCATCTTGTAGCGCAAAGTGATCCATCCCAATTTCTTGATATCCTTTTTGAGCTAATAATTTTTTCCCCACTTCATATAATTGTCTTTTTTTATCGTCTTTCGGAACATCTTCATCTTTAAAACCACGTTGACCGTTACCTTTTATCCAAGGCACATGCGCATAGCTATAAAATGCAATTCTATCAGGTGATAACGATTTGGTTTTTTCAATAGTATCGATCACATTTTCTAAAGTCTGAAATGGTAAACCAAAAATCAAATCGTGTGAAATAGAAGTATACCCAATTTCCTTTGCCCAAAAAGTAACTTTTGCTACATCGTGGAAAGATTGCTTTCTGTGAATAGCATTTTGTACTTGTTCAGAATAGTCTTGTACACCAAAACTAACGCGTCTAAAGCCAAGATTATAGAGGGTTTGTAAATGAGTTCGCGAAGTATTATTGGGATGTCCTTCAAAACTAAACTCATATGCTGATGATTTTTTAGCTGTTTTGAAAATGCCATTAATTAAAGTAGCTAAATTTTCAGCAGAAAAAAAAGTAGGTGTTCCACCACCAAGATGTATCTCTTTGATAATCGGTGTTTCGGGAAATGCAGCGCAATACAGTTTCCATTCTTTAAGTAAAGCCTCGATATAAGGATGTTCTACTTCATGACGCTTGGTAATACGCTTGTGGCAACCACAAAAAGTGCATAAACTTTCACAAAAAGGAAGATGAATATATAAACTGATGCCTTCGCTTTGATTGCTTTCTTGAAAACTCTGTAAAAATGATTTTTCCCAATTATAGATACTAAAACTAGTTTCGTCCCAGTAAGGCACAGTAGGATAACTGGTATATCTCGGGCCAGCTACATTATATTTTTGTACTAATGAGATTGACATATTTACAATTTTCAAAAAGTCAAATTTAGCAGTAGTGGTTTTAATTTAAAATGATAATTATCATAAAAGAGAAAAGTAATTATAACAAAAAAGGTGCTCTCGAAAGACCACCTTTAACTATTTCAAATGATACTATTGATTAGTTCAAATCAAAACGATCTAAATTCATAACTTTAGTCCATGCAGCAACAAAATCAGCGACAAATTTTTCTTGTCCGTCAGTGGATGCATATACTTCGGCCAACGCTCTTAACTCAGTGTTGGAACCAAAGATTAGGTCAGCACGCGTTCCAGTCCATTTTAAAGCGCCAGTATTTCTATCACGACCTTCAAAAGTTTCTTGAGCATCATCTGTTGCTTTCCAAGTTGTGCTTAAGTCCAACAAATTGGTGAAGAAATCATTGGTTAACGTTTCTGGTCGTTTTGTGAAAACGCCATGTCTAGACATATCAAAATTAGTATTTAATACTCTCATTCCACCTAATAATACTGTCATTTCGGGAGCAGTAAGTGTTAACAATTGCGCTCTGTCTAGCAACATTTCTTCGGCTGAAACGGTATAACGTGTTTTAACATAGTTTCTAAAACCATCAGCTTGAGGTTCTAAAACTCCAAAAGACTCTACATCAGTTTGTTCTTGTGAAGCATCGCCTCTACCAGGTGTGAATGGCACAGAAATAGTATGTCCAGCGTTTGCTGCTGCTTTTTCAACGCCAACACAACCTGCTAAAACAATTAAATCAGCAATTGAAACTTGTTTTTCTCCAGTGAAATTTCTGTTAAAATCACTTTGAATTGTTTCCAAAGTAGCTAAAACAGTGCTTAATTGAGAAGGATTATTTACATCCCAGTTTTTTTGTGGCGCAAGACGAATTCTTCCGCCGTTAGCTCCACCACGTTTATCTGAACCACGGAAAGTTGACGCCGAAGCCCAAGCCGTCCCTACTAATTGAGAAACAGATAAACCAGAATTTAAGATAGTGGTCTTTAAATTAGCAATATCAGTAGCATCAATTAATTTATGAGTTACTGCTGGAATTGGATCTTGCCAAATTAATTCTTCTTTTGGTACTTCTGGACCTAAATAACGGGTAATTGGTCCCATATCGCGGTGCGTTAATTTAAACCATGCTCTTGCAAAAGCATCGTCAAATTCAGCTGGATTTTCTAAAAAGCGTCTTGAAATTTTTTCGTAAATAGGATCAAATCGTAAGGAAAGATCCGTTGTCAACATGATAGGTGTGTGACTTTTTGATGAGTCGAAAGCATCAGGAACAATTCCTTTACCAGCGTCACCTTTTGGTTTCCATTGGTGTGCGCCAGCTGGACTTTTGGTTAATTCCCACTCAAAACCGAATAAGTTCTCGAAATAATTATTACTCCACTTTGTTGGTGTAGTAGTCCATGCGCCTTCTAAACCACTTGTAATGGTGTCGCCGCTATGTCCTTTTCCGAAGGAGTTTTTCCAGCCTAAACCTTGTTCTTCAATAGGTGCGCCAGCCGGTTCTGGACCAACATATTGGCTTGGATCTGCAGCACCATGAGTTTTTCCTAAAGTATGTCCGCCGGCAATTAATGCAACAGTTTCTTCATCGTTCATGGCCATGCGACCAAAAGTTTCACGAATATCGTGAGCAGCCAAAAGCGGGTCAGGGTTACCATTTGGTCCTTCAGGATTTACATAAATCAATCCCATTTGAACGGCAGCCAATGGATTTTCCAATTCTCGATTACCTGAATAGCGCTGGTCATCTAACCATTTGCCTTCGCTTCCCCAATAAATATCTTCTTCTGGTTCCCAAACATCTGCTCTTCCTCCTGCAAATCCAAAAGTTTTAAATCCTGAATTTTCAAGGGCAACATTACCAGTTAATATCATTAAATCAGCCCATGAAATTTTTTGGCCATATTTTTGTTTGATTGGCCAAAGTAGCAAGCGCGCTTTATCTAAATTAGCATTATCAGGCCAACTGTTTAATGGAGCAAAACGCAAAGTGCCTGCGCCAGCACCACCACGACCATCAGCGATGCGATAAGTTCCTGCGCTATGCCATGCCATACGGATGAAAAATCCAGCATAACTACCATAGTCTGCAGGCCACCAATCTTGAGAATTTGTCATAAGTTCATTAATATCTTTTTTCAAAGCATTAAAATCTAAACTATTAAATGCTTTTGCATAATCAAATTTTTCACCCATTGGGTTGGATAAAGATGAGTTTTGACGCAAAATATTTAATTTCAATTGGTTTGGCCACCAATCTTGATTTCTGGTTCCATTACCAGCACTTTTCTTCAATGAACCGCCCATAAAAGGGCATTTTGCCTCACTATTGACATTGTAACTAGTTGTACTTTGTGAGGGATTTTGTTCTTTATTATTATCCATAAATTTATGTATTTTAAAATTTTATAACTTTTGCTAATGTACCATTAATTTACGTATGGATTTTTATTTTTAATAGATAAAAACTATACAATACGTTTACATCTCTTATCTTTGTATTATTTCACTTTTTGTTTTGATAGAAACTTAAGTGATATTCTATTATTATGATTGAACATTCGATTTTAATTAGTTTAACACATAGAGCACATTTTTTCTTTATTTTGAGTTTGTTCTGTTCGAAATAGTGATGAAAAATTACAAGTCACTTGTTTTATTAAGCAAATAAATTATTGTTTCGAACTTTTTTGTTAGTCAAATAAAATTATATCAGTTATAATTTTGCATATTCAAAAGTTAACTAACGCATTATTAATTGAATAGTTTAACGATATTATTTTATAAAATTATTTTGATTAAAACTTTTTGCAAAAAGAAAAAGGTTGTTATATTTGCAACCGCATTACGAAAGTAGTTACCACATGATGGAGAAATGGCAGAGTGGTCGATTGCGGCAGTCTTGAAAACTGTTGACTGTAACAGGTCCGGGGGTTCGAATCCCTCTTTCTCCGCAGAATTAAAACCCTAACAATTGATTATCAATTAGTTAGGGTTTTTTATTTCTAGTCCTAGCCCACATTTAGTCCACAATCAATTTAAAATCTATTTACCAAAGAATACAAGCCTTTTAAGCTGTTTTTAGCTTGTAAATTCCATTCTTGATACAATGGAAGCATTTCACAGAAAACATCGTTATATGGCTTTGCATAGCCTTCTTTTATCATAATTTCGTTTAAAACTCTACCATCATTTAAAATAAGATAGCCTAAATGTCTTCCGTATTTATCAACTAAATTATTTTGTTCCTGTACTAATGTGCAATAATCACCTAAATTAACTTGATCTTTTAAAAAGTTAAATGATAAATAACCTAATTTGATTAATAGTGCAGCTGGAACTTGCAACTCTTTTTCATCTTGTTTTATCTTATTACAATAATTTATTTCGGGTGCATCAATACCTAAAAATCTAACTTCAAATTCCTTTTTTGAAATAATATCTTCTAAAATAATTCCATCACCATCAACAAACTTTACAATTTTCAGAAGGTTTTTTTTAATCGTGGTTTCTTTTGCGTTAAAATGCATTATTTTACTTTATTTAATACGTTGTAAATCAGTGCTTTATGTTGTAAATTTAAATGAAATTTTTCACAAAACATAATTATTTTTTTTAAGCTTATGGCTCAACAAAAAGGACATGTTAAATATGTCGGGACGTTAGGAGAAGTTCGTCACTTCAAAATTAAAGGTAACACTGGTTACTATGCAGGATTAAAAGGTGGACCAACAGGAGAGCAAGTAAAAACCGCTCCGGGTTTTGTCCGTACTCGTGAAAACATGTCTGAGTTTGCAGCATGTGCAATGGCAGGAAAATCTGTTAGAATTGCTTTATCAGCTTTAATGAAACAAATGACTGATAGCCAATTTACAGGTAGATTAACTGCTATTATGAAAAAAATAAATATTGAAGATGGTTCAGAAGCTAGAGGACAAAGAGCTGTCTTGGTTTCACAACAACCTCAATATTTAAGAGGATTGGATTTTAATAAGAACATTTCTTTTAATGGTATTCTTAGTGCTCCATTTACATTAACTGCAACAGTTGATAGAAATGAAAGTACTTTATCATTACCAGCTTTTAATCCAATGAGTTTTTTAAATGTTCCATCAGGAGCAACACATTTTAGAATTATCAATGCCTTAGCTGCTGTATCGGATTTTGTTTATAATCCTGCTACAAGTGCTTATGAGCCTGCTGAACCAACATTAAACGAGTTATCAGATATCGCCTATTCTGCTTATACTCCTGTTAATGCTGTTACTTCATTAATTGATATTACAGCAACTTTGCCAGGTTCTCCAACCTTAACAACTAATATTGCTGTTTTAGGTTGTGTTGGAATTGAGTTTTATCAAGAAGTTGGAGGAAATTACTACTTATTCAATGCAGGTAACGCAATGAAAGTTCAAGAAGTATTCTAAAAAGACCATCAGTTTGCAAGTTTGCAAAGTCTGCAATGTTGCAAAGTAAACCCTTTCGAAAGAGAGGGTTTTTTATTTTGCACTAATTTATCTATAATCCGCACTCATATAGGAGTTACGGTGCATTTAAGTACGGAATATCTACGAATTAAGAAAAAAAAGAACAACCGTTTTTTTATCCATTCCACAATCGCAAGGAAGCCCGAAACTTTCCATTCAAAAATCAACATTCGGATTGGTTAAAATTTGAGCTGTTTTTTTTGAAATAATGCCTACCGCTTAATTTCAATCGGAGTGAAAAACGTCTGGCATTATTTTAAAAAAAATTGCACCCTAAGGGGTTTGGGGAAATGGGAGATTTCCCCAACTGAACTCTACCTAGTGCGTTGGCAGTAGCGAAACAAGGGTATAGTTTTTTATTTGCTTTATGGGTTTTTCTGATTGTTTTTATTGACGGCTTGATGCTAGATTGGTCTTTTTAAATTTGGGTTTGTTTGTTTATTGAAATGTTCTACGACATTGTATAGCATCAAGACGACTTAAAAACAATTTACTACCAATGTTCTGGTAAATAAAAAACTATACTCTTGTGGGCAAATTTGATTTTTGAGGATGCCTGATTTGTCTTTTGAAATGGGTATTTTCTATTTACTACTAATATTGTTGTGATACGTTATGGCATCTTCAAAAAACAATGAAAATACTTTACCGCTTTTGGGTGGGAGCGTTGGCTGAGCGGATATTTTACATAATGAAATTATAGTTCTAAAAAAAAAACATCAAAAATATTAACGCTTTTTTTTGAACTATAATGTTGCCTTCATTATGTAAAATAGCTTGGGAGTGGTTTTTAGCGTTGGGAAGCTCTTGTTTTTCGAGCGTTGGGAAAGTGCAGGGCTTTTTTTGCCTGTTTTATGTGCGATGGGTTTGGGAAAATAAAACAGGCAAAAAATGCTTTGCACAGCTGGGGAAAAAACAAGTGCTTAGAGCGTTGGGAGAAAACCACTTGAGCGGTGGGAGAGCGTTGGACTGGGTGGGTGAAAATACGTCAGCGATAGCGTTCCTATTTCTTTTATTGGTTTCTTATTAATTATTAACGAAATGAAGCAAACAAAGAATTGATGCTAGGAATACTTGGACTAGGAGCGATTTTTGTGCAGATGAATGAGGTAATTATTATAAATGTTTACAAAAAACAAACAGTAAATAAATAGAAAAAAAAAGATATTCGTAGTTAATTTATAATAAATCAAACTGAAATTTAATTACGACAAATACAATAACAAAAAATTATGTTTTTAATAAAAACTATTAATAACACAGATTAATTAATTTTCTTCTAAATTGTCATTCTTTAAAAGGTTTTTAACTAGATCACTAGGATTAAATAATGGTAAATAAAGTTTGTTTAAAAATGAACCTGCTGTTTTAGCAATTATAATTCCTCTAGATGAGGAAATAGAAAGACCTATAATAGTTTCCAATATAACATTTGGGATATTGACACCGCCATTGTTATTATCAGAGATAATATTCTTTAAATTGTTAATTTTATATTCAAATAAACCTTTAAATTCAATTAACTTAATTTTATATTCATCTTCATTAATATAATCGTATATAATATTAAGATGAATACCTATTATTTCTTCATCTATATTGTGAGTTATTTTAAGACCAAGACCGATTTTTAAAAATTCTTCATTAAAATCATTTATGAAGCTATCATCAGGTTCTTTAAAATTAAATTCGTCTATTTTAACTTTATTAAGGCGAAGTGAAAATTCTATGTTAGACATAATCAATTAATTAATACAATTATTTATTTTAAGTGGAGTATTGAATTTAAAATCAATATCCGCAGAAATGTCCTTTACTCTAGTTTTATCTGAAAAATGTTTCCTAGAAAAAGATTTAAAATCACCCTCTTTGAAAAGATGTAAATCAGAATAATCTATAACAATTTGTATTTGTTTTCTTTGCTTATCAAGTAAACCATGATAATCATCAAATAAATAATCATTTATTTTTTCGTACTCAAGTACAGGAACTCTATCAAAAGCAAGTGATAATTCAATAAGCTTACTTATTTTGTGGTCAAAATTACCATTAAGAATTTGAGTGATATAACCTTTTGAAACACCTAATTTTGTTGCTAGTTGGGTTTTATTTAAATTATTTTCTTTCATGTATTTATTAATCAATTCAAATAAATCCAATTGAATTTTTGTAATCCAATATTCTTTACTTTTTAAAAGCTCTTCTCTTTTCATTTGATTATAAATTAATTAATTATATACTTAAGAATTGTTTTTTTATAGAACGAAATGCTTTTATATCTTTTTTCTGGTCTTTTTTATAACCACCTAACACAATTATTTTACCACCAAATTGTTGTATTGAATAAATTCGTAGATGCTTAGATTTAAATTCGTACTCTCTAACGTTTTCTTTTTTTGGTGTTATGTCTCTAAATTTAGTATCTGGTAAAGTTTTATTATTTGCAACATATTCCATTAAAGTTAACAATTGTTTGAACTCACTTTCATAAGTGGTATCAGCTAAATCTTTTTCAAAAGCATCCAACTGTTTAACCCCATTTATTTCTAATTGAGAAAAAACCTGTTTACCTTTTATTGTTTCTATTTTATGAAGTGCAAATTTAGACATAATTTGTTTAGTTCCAACTAAACTTTTGATTTATTATTAAAAAAAAATGTTAATTTTCATTCAAACTTAATGAAAACAAAATAATATAACTAATTATTACGCCATTCTGAAGGATTTATTGGATTGTTATCTAACCATAAACCTATTTTATTTTTTCTAGCATTCTCTTCTAGTAAAGCTAACTCTTTTGATGTTGAATATCTTTTGTAATGCCAACCCATACCTGCTTTTATGATTTCAGCTGATAAGTATTTATTGTCTGTATCGTAGTATATCATTGCTATACTTCTGCCATATCTATCTGTATCTGTAACAACATATTTTATTGTTTTAAGATAGATTTGGTCTGATGTAAATTGCTTTGCTTTTGTGCCGAATGGTTGGCTTTTCTCTGGGCAATCTACTTCTGCTAACCTTAATGTGGTTTGATTATTCAAACTGTCTAAAACTACAACTGTATCACCATCTTTTATACCAACAATTTTTGCAGTGAAAGTAGTTTGACTAAATGTAGTTAAAGAGATAAAAAGGAAAAACGAAATCAATCTTATCATAATGAAAATATTTTTTTATATTCCTCTAATTCTTTTAATGTCTTTATAATAATACGTTCAGCACCATCCGATTTTTCTATAATTACAATGTTATTATTTTCGATTTCTTCTTTTAAACTATCTAAAAAATCAACAAATAAATAAGTTCTTCCTAAAGAAAATAAATCTAAAAAAGTTGTTTCTTTAATAATATATTCTTTCATAATTATATGTTTTTTAAACGTTCTTCAAAAATATCTTCTCTATTTTCCTTGTTATAAAATGGCATACCAATTAATTTATAGCTTTGATTTTGATACAATTCAATAACAGCATGGTTTTCTATATCTTTTAAGAAATCTTCTTTCCATTGGTCTGTATATAGTAATTGTTCTCCTTTTGGTTCAATAAATAATTGGTAAATTACTTCTTCGCCCGATAGCTTTTCTGTCATAAACAAAACAAAGTCTGGTTCAGTTGCTTTGCCATCACTAAATCTATAAAGTTTGAAGTGTCGTTCGTTTCTTAATAGATATATGTCTGAATACTTTTGTTTTAAATCTTCAATTTGACTTTCAAAGAATTTTACTAAAAACTTCTCTTCTGATGAACCATAGTTTTCGTTAAAAGCATACCAATTTGCTTTATTTAAATCAACATAGAATTTAGGATCTATATCATGACGCATTGTTGGTTTACCTGTTTCCGCTGTTGGACTTGTATTAACTGAGAATGAAAGTTTTTTATTTCTAAAATGTTTTCTAATAGGTTCTCGATAGAATGATTTTGTACCTCTGTAATCACCAAACTTGGTTGAAATTTCATCTGCTATTTTATTGGCAACATATACAACAATATCTAACTTTTGAAAAGCTGTTAATTCTTTGGTGTCTTTTTCTAATCCTGTAACATCAACACTAATACCACCTAGATATTTATCGTTAGATACAAAATCAAGCATTGATTTAATAGATGGAAAGAACTTTTGTAAATTATTAAATCTGTAAAATGGTATTTTATTTAATGCTTTTAATAGAATTGTTTTATCCCAAACATTAAACTTATGTGTATTCATGTAATTAGCTGCAACACGATTGGCTTTCATACTTGCTTCATCAAATATAGTATTAACAGCTGAACGGTTTGTTCTTAGTGCATAAGTATATCTTTTTACAATATCCGGCTCTTGATATTCTAATAGTGTTTTAGGATTATTTAAAACTTTCTTGTTTAAAAGAATAAAGCCATTTTTATAAAAATTAGTTTCTTTAAATTCGTCTTTTAAATATAAATCAACTTCTACTTTTTCATCAGGGAATAAACCAATTTGTTTTAATGCTTGGTTTAATTCTGAAATATATTTTGGATTATGTGAACAATGATAATGTAATGTTTCACAAATTCTTAATGTATTTGTTATATCATCATCATACTTTCTTTTATCTAAATCTTGATTTTCATCTAATTTAAAAGGAAAATATCTTGCACCTCTACCAATTAATTGGGCTTCTTGGACTGTTGTTTTACCTGGTTTGTTTCCTGTAGCATCACGAGTATCATATAAACGAACAATATCAAATAAGTTTAATACATCCCAACCTTCATTTAATTTATCAACTGCAAATACAGCTCTAAATTCGTTATCAATGTCCTCTAAACTATTAATAGTAATTTGCTTTTCGTCTGTATCGTTTTTAGAATTAACAGAAATAATTTTGTCAGCCGAAAAATCTTCTTTTAATTCATCTATTAAACTTTGATATGAAATATTTAAACTTTCAAAATACTTTAATGCTTCTACTAATACTTCATTATCTAATTTTATAATGTTTTTTAATTTATCTTCATTCAGATTTTTAATTGCTTCAATAAATTTTTCCTCCATTACAGCACTTTCTGCTGTGGTTTTGGATTTTAGCATCACAACAGGTTTTGCCAAAATACCATTTGAAGCAAATACTTTCTTTTTATATTGACTTATTATTGACGCAACAATTGCTCTTTGAATAGGTTCGAAATCTACTTGATTTGTTTTAACTTCTTTAGAGTATTTATCTTCTCTGAATTTTGCTAAAGGATAATCGTATAATAATTTATTATTGTATTTAGCTGCAATATTTGGGTGTGACAATTCTAATGTGGCTGTAAACTCCATCATTATATTATCAGGATTAGAATGAAATATTCTATCAACTGTGTTTTCCCAAGTAACCGATATTTCTTTTTCTTGTGCTGTTAGTGTTTTTTTTGTTAAAGCGTTTATATGGTGAGCTTCATCTGAAATTAAAACTACTTTTCTATTTACAAAATCATCAAATGTAATGCTGTTTTCTCTTGGATTATTTAATTTGGTATGCAAACCTTGAATAGTAGAAAATAAAATACTAATATTATCTTCATTCGTACTCTCAAAACTATCTACTTCATCAATTGATACATTTACACCATTGATATTAATTACTTCCTTAAAAAGGTATTTAGAGCTTTTTGGATTAAGAAAATTTTCTTTTGTTTTACGGATAATAGTATCTGTATTTACAAAAAAGATAAAATTGCGATAACCCATGTTGTATAATTCTAACATAGCACCAGCCATTACAAGCGTTTTACCACTTCCTGTAGCCATGTGAAATAATACTTGTGATGGTCTTGCTCTTAATTTTGAATTATTTAAATAATAGTCTAATGCTGTGAAAGCTTCTGTTTGATATTCACGAGAACCAAACCTTAAATTATTTTTTATGATTGGAGATAATACCACTGCTAAATCGCCATCCTCAATTTTGGAAGCAATTCTTTTATCTAAACGTTGATATGTATCTACTTGGTTGAATAATGACATATCAGTTTACTTTTTAGAATAAAATTGTTTGTTTAACTCTTTATCTTCTTGACTTACGTTAAAGGTATCATCATTAATTTCAGAATAATTAACATACAACTGATTTTTATCTAAAACCTCTATTAAATATTGCTTCATGTCTTCGATAGGTGCTGTTTTAAATGCATCTAATCTTTCATTGAACGTTTTTTTGTCGAATTGATAAGATAAAAATGCTGTATCCTGCATTTCGTTCCAAATATTGATTAATTGCTCTTTTGTTTTTGCAACTTCAATTAAAGCAATGTATTTCTGATTGTATTGCATTAGTTCTGCATAAACAAATGAACCACCACCTTTCCAATTATATTTTTTGGAAATATTATTATCATCACCTTTTATAACATCTTTAAGTCTTTTTTTAATTAATTCAATTTGATTATCAATTTGTTCTAAACCAATGTATTTACGTTTTGTCTTGTGAGCAACAGCAGCAGTAGTACCACTACCTAAATGAAAGTCTAAAACTATGTCATCTTCTATTGTTGTAAGCCTTATTATATTTTCAATAAGTCGTTCTGGTTTTTGACCATTATCTAAATGTACTACACTTTCCTTATTTATGTTGCCTAAGTCAATATGAAAACCAGACCACCAGTCACCCCTCAATGTTGATAAACCTTTAGTGCTATAATAGTCATCACAATCTTTTAATTTTTCTGACAATCTAAATCTTTGTTTAAGTTCTCCGTTATTATCAATGCCGTATAAATATTCTTTGCCGTTTTTATGTTTATAGTAATAAACTTTATTAGTAAGTAAATTCGTTTTGTCTATACCATCTATTGCTACCATTCTATCTGTACGAACGATTTTAGACGCATATTTATGAATAAATGTTCTGAATGCATCTAATTGTTCATAAGCTATTGCAATTTGGTTTATTGTAAATTTAGTATCACCCCCTTTATCTTTAATAATCCCTGAATATATTAATAGCTTTTTTATTTCATCGTTTCTTAAACAAAATTCAGTTAAACTACTCTCCGTATCATCATCATTTATAAATATTGAATAATGAGTATCATATGATGAAAGTTCATATAAAGGTTGCAAACCAATTTTATTATCCCCATTATTTGAATAAATATGGATGTATTCACCATTTTTAACTATCCTTCCTTCTTTTGCTGCTTTTACTTTTTCACCTTGAACATTACTCATTTGAACATGTAATGTTTTTACAAAATTATTTCTACTAAATACCTCATCACAGAGTACTTTTAAATATGCTTGTTCGTTATCATCACATTGAATAAAAATTACACCATTATCTTTTAATAATTTTTTAGCAATTACTAAGCGATTTTTCATAAATGTTAACCAAGTCGAGTGATTAAATTTATCATTATAACCAAAACTATCAGATCCTGTGTTGTAAGGTGGGTCAATATAAATTAATTTAATTTTACCTCTATGAGTTTTTACAAGTGATGCAAGTGCTAAAAGATTATTGCCTTTAATGATAAGATTTTCATCGCCTTTTAATTCAGTTACTTTATGTTCACCTTCTTTATCAAACTTTTTGAAATTGGTTAATACTTTAGCATCTAATAATCTATCTACACTGTCGGGAGCAAGAGTTTCATTCCAAAAGATTTCATTTCTTTTTTGGTCTTCTTTAGTTTGACCACCCTCTAAAACACAGTCTTTGTGAGGCCATGCTAAAACAACTTCATTTGAAGTAGAAATGAAATTATCCAAATCATCATCATTAGTAATTAAACCAATTTTGTTTTTAAAAGCGGTATAACTGTCTGGAAGAAAAGATTTATTGTTTACAAAACGTTGGAACTTGATTTTGTCAAATACTAATACACTTTCTACTTCTTGAAAGAAATGTTTTTTAAATGTATCGTTTTTGATTAACAAAGAAATTAATTGAGGTTCAACTTTTAAAGCTAATTCAACGATTTTATTTTTATTTAAATGACCATCTATTACAAGATTATCTTCGTGTTTTAATAGGTCTATAAGTTCGTTTTGTAAGTTTTGCATTTTGTAAAAAATTTTAAAAGGCTAAATGTAAGAATAAAATAAGAATTTTTTGTTATTTAAACTTTCTCATAAAACCCTGTTTTAGGTTGTGTTAAGTATTTACCCAAACACGATTTAAGAAAGTTACCCACTGAACGCTCTCCAATATCAAACTTTTTACCGATTTCAATTGCTTCTTTTCTTTGGAATTTATTAGGTA
The DNA here is from genome assembly GCF_038739835.1 of Flavobacterium aureirubrum. Lineage (NCBI taxonomy): Bacteria > Pseudomonadati > Bacteroidota > Flavobacteriia > Flavobacteriales > Flavobacteriaceae > Flavobacterium > Flavobacterium aureirubrum. Next base: position 32,879 of record NZ_JBCGDO010000001.1, on the reverse strand, counting down.
ACGCATCAAAAAACTTCTTTTTATTTTCTCCTGATTTGAATGGTCCTTGTTCTCCTTGCTTTGGTAGATTAGTAAACATTATTACGCTGTGTTGAATGTAAGTTTTAGTTAACGTTAATGCTGTTTCAAAATCAGTATCTGAACAATAGATTTCTTTGTGATAATCATTTGTTGCAAACTTTCTTATAGCTGTGAAAATCATACAAAAACGGTATAATATCAACCCTAAACGCTTTACTATACTCAAAGCATCTTCACTAACAAACGTGTTTATTTGTTCTAAAAACGAACTGAAAATAGGGTTAAATCTATCCCATTGTTCACCAGTTAAATGTAAAATCAATTCTTCTCTTTCGTAAAACTCTACCAACTTTAAAACTAGTTTAGATTGTGTAATAAAATAGTCTGTTAAGTTTACCGGATTTCCTTTTGGTGATGGGTCTAACCAAACTGCATCTGTTTTGAACACATAGAAAATAAATCTACTAAACAAACCATCTTCAGCTGATGAAATAACATTAAAAACTTGTTTCGGTGTTCCTGATAAAGCTACCGATAGTTGTGGATTATTGACCTCTATATATTCACCATCTGTTTTAACGCTTTTTGATACTTTTTCGTGATGAAAACATTTTCTCAACAAATCGGAATACGCACCCCAATCATTTTTAAAAGCTTGTCCCATAGTGTCTGCTTCGGTTTCACAAATAATTCCTTTCCCTTCATTCCATTCTAAATGGTTCATCATTTTTGCATTACTTATACTTGCTGGAATATAAACTACTTTGAATTTTGGAGCTTGTGGCATTTCTTGTCCTTGTTCTAGTTTCCCTTTTGACTTTAGCATTTTATAAGCTGCTAAATTTTCATCATATCTCTTTTTATCCTCAATTGAAGTAGCTAATGTTTTATCATGGTATTTATCGGCTAATGCTTTTGCAAATTTTAATGCACCTTTACCAGAAGCTGCTGGAGCTAATATGAAAGAAAACAAACTAGGATAAACTATACTACCACTATACAAACCTGATACATTAGGTAAGCAACCTGAGATAATTGCTAAAGCACCCGTTAGAAAAACATCTCTTTCTCTTTCTTGAGTGAATGCTTGACAGCTTTCAAACAAAATAGGTGGTAGGTTATCGTAAACCGATTGTGGAATTGTTGGAGTTGCTTTTAGACAATCTTCATAATCATCAAAATTATTGTCAGTATTTATAACACTATCTGTTTTGGAACTTTGCATGTTTGCAAACTTTGCAAACTTTGCAAAGTCTGCACTTTGGTTTTTATATGTGCTGTTTACCGTTGCTTTTATTTCTCTTTCTTCTAAATCAAAATTATTAATACAATAGTTCAATGTATCATCTTCATAAATACCAAACTTATTAGCATTGCAAGAGAATAAGAAAATAAAATTGTTTCTATTTCCGTTGTAATATTGTTCTTTTTGCTCCGTAAACTTTAAGCATTTATCTAATAATTCATCAGTCGTAAGGTCGTGTTTGACTTCTTTTTGTGGTTCTGTTTTTAATGGTTTAATTTCTTCCTTTACTTCAAAAATTACTGCATTTTCATTTATAAATAATTCTGTATCACAAGAAACAAAACACAATCGGGTAATGTCTTTACATTTTGCATCAAAATCATAACCTGATAATTCTTTATAAAAATTTGCGATTTGATTGTAAACTGTTGTGTGTTGCTCTGCATTTGAATTGACTTTAATGAATACTTTTAAACCTTCGTTACTTGGACTTATAAATGATGCAAACGTGTATCTACAGCCATTTACAAGCGTTACAAGATTGTTTATTTCAGTTAATGGTATATCATCAAAATCTAAACATACTACTTGTGAATAGGTTACTATATTTGCTTTTGTTCTGCTTTCTCCAAATGTTCCAGAAGTTGTAAAACCTAATAAATTACTTTTGATTTCTTCGGCTGTTTTTTCGTCTCCTTTATGTAAAGCATATCGGATAGAATTAATTTCACTTTGATATTTATCGGATTTTATTTCTTGTAATACTTCTAAAAGATTTCTTTCGCCTAAGTTGTATTTGAACTCTTGATAAACACTAACCATCAGTTTACTATTTGCTATCTGTTCCATTGTTACTTAGTATTATAGTTATCATTTAGTAATTTTTGGATATCTGAAAGTCTGTAATAGATTTTATTACCTACTTGAGAGAACTCGATAATTTTCTTGTTTCTCCATTCCTGTGCTGTTCTTTTACTGATATTCATTAGTTTCATAAATTCACCGTTATCAAAAAAAACATCTTCGGGATCAAACTTTTCATTCATTTTCATTTTGGCTACAACAAATGTTATCTGTGTATCTAACCTGTTTAAAATGTTTTCAATTCTTTCTTCGTAATTTCTCATAGCTTACTTTTTTAATAGGGTTAAACATTCCATTATTTCAGTCTTTTTGTAATAACGTCTTGCACCTATGCCATAAGCCTTGACTTTACCATTGTTTGTCCATGCCCATAAAGTGCTGCTATCAATTTTTAGAAATTGGCAGGTTTCTTCTCTGGTCATTAATTCTTCTGAATTGTCTTTTGTTTGAAGTTCCTTTTGAAGTTCAATAATTCCGTTTCTAACGGATGTACCAATTAGCTGTTGAAGTTGCTCAACAGTTAGGGTTTGAAGTAAAATTGCATTGTTTTGCATGACTTGTTATATTTAAGATTAACAAGTCAAAGGTTGGTACGAGGTCGTGTTGTGGATTGAATGAAATCGTGTGTTTTATGACACGGTTGTTTTGAGCTCTTTTAAATTCTATTATAAATGCCTTCTCTCAAATCGTTATTACCTAATTGACTAATTGGTTTAAGCCTATCTAGATGTATTTCAAAAGAGGATAAGAAATCAATAAACTCTAATTGCTTTAAGTCTTTGTAAATAAGATGGTCTTTTTTCATCCTATGAAATACAAAGCTATAATTCGCTAAATTTTGGTTGGACTTTTCAAATTCATCATAAAGATTTTTGAATTTTATATAAGCATCAACACTTGTGAAAATTCTAGGATATGGATTATCTTCACTTGGAAATTTGGTTTCCGTTTCTCTACTTTCAACTTTTACTACTTCCGGGCTTTTGGTTGTAGGTTTCATTAAATCAGAGATTGATTTTTTTCTTGTTTGTTCTTCAACTTCATCTGGAGTTTGAAAAGAATTAAATTCTTCAATTCTGTCCCAAGCTATTGAAGTTATTACATCACAATCATGGCAAAACGCTTTATTGTTGTAAGCTTTTACATTATCAAAGTTTGTTTTATCATAATCAACTCTGATTTGTTCTGTTAGACCCCAATATTGCCCAACACGTTTACAGTTTTCATAATTGTAATTTTCTGATTTTCTTGTGAAATAAAACAACTCTGTAAAAGCAGTATTAAAATCAAAATGCTTGTAATCGTTTATTGTGCCTGACATGAAAGCTTCCAATTTGAAAAAAGCATCATTAAGTTTCTTAACTACTTTATCATAATTCAATTCGCTATCGTTTGGGATATCAAGGAATGATTTATAAGTGAAATAACTATTTACATCACAAACCCCTTGAACAAAGTCTTTTAAAGGCTTGTAATCATAACCTAAACTTTCAATAACACTTTCAAATTGATAACGCTCAAAATCTTTAATATCACTGTTTACTAATTCTTCAAAAAGCTCATAGTATTCAGTAAATAGAAAATTTTTAGTGATGATTTCTCGTAATTCTTCAAACTCAGTATTTAATGGGTCGGGAGTTGTTAAAGCGTTAAGATAACCTGCAATGATTGGATTGCATTTACTTAGTCTTTTTTTGAATTTCTGAACCTTTTTAGTAGTTATAGTTTGTTTTTCGGCATCATCAGAACATAGAGAATAGTCAAGTCTGCCCAAGTCTCTTTCTTGCTGCTCAATGCTGAAAATTTCCATGTTTACAAAATCCAACAGGAAGTCTAAAACTTCTTGTTCTTTATCGCTTAACTTACCCATCAGTTTGCGTAATTATTTAAAAAATGTGAAAGTATGAAAAACCTTTAAAAATTAAAAGTAATTTGTTAACTCCATTGCAATATCCTTGTTACTCTTACCGATGTAAGTTAAAAACATTGCTTCTGTTGTATGCCCTGTAATGTACATTAAAAATGAGGTCGGAATTTTACCATAATTATTAGTTGCAAAGCTTCTTCTTCCGATATGAGAAGAAACCAACAAATGTTTTGGATAATCTTTTGTAACCTTTTCTTTTTTGTCATGGTCGAATAATGTACCGTGAGTAGGAGTGTTGATTTTTGCTTTCTCGCATACTTTTTTGATATGCTCATTATAACGCTGGTCTGATATTTTTCTTGGAAAATTACCATCGTATTTCTTCATTATTTCAATGATTTTTGAATGAAGCGGTATTGTCATTATCTTATCTGTTTTAACCTGTGTAAACTCGATTAATGGCTTTAATTCTCCTGCTTTGTTCTTTTCGTATCTAATCATCGATTTATCAAAACGTAAAAAATCGGAAACCCTTTGCCCACAATAACAACTTATCAATAACCAATCACGTGCATTTTCTAAACCATCGGTTAGATCCTTACTTTTTAGTTTTTCTATTTCTGCAATTTCCTTTTCATCTAAATAGATATTTTCAACTTTATGATATTTTGCTTTAATACTATCAAGCTGATAATGTGTTTCTACTCCGTTAGCTTTTGCATGGCGACAAAATGTTTTTATAAAACGAATGTTTCTTGCTGTTGTGTTTGGTGCATAACCAACACTAATGCAATATTTTTCAAAGTCCATTTTGAATTTAGCATCAATATCACGAATGTATAAAACTGATTTTGTGTGTTCTTGATAACGCATAAGCAAATGCTTAATAACATTGCACTTTGTAATAGTGCTGCTTTTTACATCGGCTTTTTTAAACTCAATGAATGTATCAATATAATCTACTAATTTATCTGGATGCTTTTCTTGTTCCTGTGGTGGATTGATAAAATCTTTTAACCATTGAGCATCTATAACCTTGTTACCCTTGCTTCGGTTGTACTCTTTTAATAGGTCGTTTTTTAATGTAGACAAATCTGTATCCAGGTTTGCAATATCAATATCTTTTAAAGCTTTCTTTGTTGGTCTCTGTTCTGCATCATCCCAATTGATTGGGTCGATATGATAATTTGTTTTAGCTTTGATGTCAAGTGTTCGTCCATCACGTAAACGAATGTAAATTACCGCAGGACTTTTTTTGCTCTGAAGGAGTAGATAAATAGATGCCATATTTTTGCCTTTTTATGTTCCATAAAGATACAAAATCTAGTCCACATTTAGTCCACATTTGTCAAAAATTATCCTAATTTATCCAATATCATCCAATACCTTTTATTTAAAAAAACTTTGTAAAGTATTGATTTTATTGACTTTTTGTATATAAATAGGAATTTTTAATTTTTGGAAGTTTGGAAAGTTGTAGTCCCTCTTTCTCCGCAAGTAGAAATACAAACGGTACTAAAACCCACTAAATTCAGCAATTTAGTGGGTTTTTACTTTTAGGGCTATATCAAATTATTCATTAAATCTCAAAGTTTAGGTGTCTTTCAAGGTGTCACTAAAAAATTAAATTTTAAGTGACACCTCGCAACGAAAGCACCGCTCCTACAAGGTGTTCAATAGCATATTCAAAAAATGTACATCTTGTGTGTAGTTGTTAAATCGAATAAATTTAATACTAACTTTAAGGTCACCAACAATGAACACATCAGTATCCATTCTCTTCTACATCAAGAGAGCAAAAGCCAACAATTTAGGAGTTTGTCCAATCTATACCAGAGTTACAGTCAATGCCAAACGATTTGAGTTTAGTACCAACAAATACATCAATCCTGATAAATGGTCTTCAGAAGGCAACAAAGTAAAAGGTTCCTCAGAAGAATCTAGAACAATCAATAGTCATCTGGATTATTTAAAAAATCAAGTTTTAGAAGCAGAGAAGAAACTTTTCAAAAAAGACATCAGTTTAAATTCAGAAAATCTAAAGAATGAATTATTTGGTTTATCAGAAACCAAGCGCATGCTCGTTCCTATCTTCCAAGACCACAATAATAAAATCAAAGAATTGGTTGGCAAAGAATATGCTCCTGGAACATTAGAACGCTACACTACTTCACTCAAACATACTATTGAATTCATGCAATGGAAATACAATATTTCCGATATCGATATTACAAAGATTGATCATGCTTTTATAACCGATTACGAGTTTTGGTTACGAAGTGTCAGAAACTGTGCTAATAACACAGCAGTCAAATACCTAAAAAACTTTAACAAAATTATCAAACTTTGTCTGGCCAATGACTGGCTTGATAAAAACCCATTTGCAAATTACAAATCGAAGGTTAAAGAAGTTGAAAGAGTTTATTTATCTGAAGAAGAAATTCAAAATATAATCAACAAAGATTTCAAAACAGAAAGATTATCATTAGTTCGCGATATCTTCCTTTTCAGCTGCTTTACTGGCTTGGCTTACATCGATGTCAAAAACTTAACAAAGTCTCATATAAACTACGGCATCGATGGTGAGAAATGGATTTTCACACATAGACAGAAAACTGAGAGTGCTTCCAAAATTCCTATCCTTCCAGTTACACAAATGATTATTGATAAATACGAAAATCATCCACAATGTATCAATGAAGACAAACTACTACCTATCCTATCCAACCAAAAGATGAATGCGTATTTAAAAGAAATAGCCGGAGTTTGCGAAATCGAAAAAGAACTAACCTTTCATATTGCTCGACATACATTTGCTACTACCGTAACCCTTACAAATGGAGTTCCTATTGAAAGTGTGAGTAAAATGCTTGGACACAAAAACCTTAGAACTACTCAACATTATGCAAAAGTATTAGATAGAAAAGTTAGTGAGGATATGCAGATTTTAAAAAATAAATTTTCATTGCCATCAATAGTAAATGAACAAATTAAATCAAGTTAGTTCATTTACTATTAATAAAAACAAGGAACTTAAAACAAAATAGCATAAAACTACACAAATGCTTATATTTGCCAAATGAAAAAAAGCATTTGGTTTTTATTTTTATTAATAACTATAGGTTGTTCTCAAAAACCCAAAAGATTACCTTTTTTAGGCAATCCGATTATTAAGGGTAATGATACCTTATACCCTAAAATTAAATACTTTTCATTCATAGATCAAGACAGCTCTGTTATAACCAATAATACTTTTGAAAATAAAATCTACGTTGCCGATTTTATTTTTCTTTCTTGCCCTACAATTTGTCCAAAAATGAATTTTGAACTCAATAAAGTTTATGAAATTTATAAAAACAATCCAAAAGTTAATTTTTTATCACACACAATTGATCCCGAAAGAGATAGTATTAAAAGGTTAAAAGAGTTTAAAACATCATTAGGTTTAAATGAAAATTGGCATTTTGTTACCGGAAACAAAGACAGCATTTTTACTATTGCAACAAAAAGTTATTTTACAACAGCTTATCCAGATGAAAAAGAACCCGGTGGATTAGTTCATGGTGGAGGATTTCTGCTAGTTGATATGAAAAAACATATTAGAGGTGTGTACGATGGTACTAATCCTGATGAAACAAAACGATTAATTAACGACATCAAGTTATTATTAACAGAATAGATGAAATGAAAAAAGTAATCGTCCTTTTTTTACTTTTTATTTTTACTTTCCAAATTACGAAAAGTTTTTGGATAATATCCTCTTTCCATATTAACAGAGACTATATAGCTAAAAATATTTGTATCAACAGATTTGATAAAATACCTACTTGTAAAGGACAATGTTTTCTTACCAAAGAGTTGAATAAAGAGCAAAATGAGAATAATAAAAACATAACAATTACTGAAAAGGACACTGTTTTCATTGCTCCGACTTATGATTTAGTCACTTTAATTAAAATCACAATAACTACTGCTAACAAGACAGCTAGTTTATATCAAATCAGTCACTATACTTCTTTCCTTTTTTGTGTATATAATCCACCCGAGTTAGTTTAATAATTCCTAGTAATTATTAATTTAAAACTAACCATTATGCAGTCAAGTTATGTCTTGATATGCGATTTGGTGGATTTTAGCAAAAGTAATTATGATATCTTTTATGATTCCTTAAAAGGATTTAATTCTAAATTCCCATTTGTTGAAGAGTCACACAAACAAAATTTTTACTCTATTTTGTTTTTAGATTCTTGTGATGGTGAAATTGAAATTGATAATTATAAAATTTATTTTAATTGCCCTAAAGTTGTTATTATTCAGCCCTATTGTATTTCCAAAATAAATTTACATCCTGAAGCAACGGGTAAGATAATTTCGTTTACCGAAACATTTTTTTCGTTGCGTTACAACAATAACTCACTAAATGATTTTTCATTTTTTGAGAATGGTTGCAAACCTTTTATGTCTTTAAACTCGTTTCAAAAAGAACATTTACAAACATTTTTTGAATTGTTTGATTATGAATATAACGCGATACTTAAAGACAAGACAAAAGTACTTCGTTCCTATCTGAACATTTTATTAGTTCAACTAGAACGCATTTACAATCCGCAAATAATTACAAAAACCCACAATAGCAAAAACGAAAAAGTAAAAGAGTTTGAAAGATTAGTAGAACAACATTTTAAAGAACATAAAATGCCTTCGTTCTATGCCGAAAAGTTACACGTAACACCTAACTATCTGAACAAGATTTGCAAAAGCGAAGCAAGTAAAACAGCAGGTGATATTGTTAGGAAAAGAATAACCATAGAGGCACAGCGGCTTTTACATTACACCAATCTATCAATAAATGAAATAGCGCACGATCTAGGTTTCGAAAATGTATCCTATTTTATAACCTTTTTCAAAAAGCAAACATTTACAACACCGGAACAATTCAGAAAAAATGCAAGTTATTAAACAACAATTAACATTTAAAACAATGAAAAAAAATCAAATTTTATCCGTTCTCTTATTAATCTGTGTTTCAGTATCAGCGCAGTTTACACAAAAGCCATTGCCATATAATTACAATGCTTTAGAACCATTTATTGATGCACAAACAATGGAAATCCATTACAGCAAACATCATGCAGCTTATGTGAAAAACTTAAATACTGCAGTCATTGGAACCGATGCTGAAAAAATGACTATTACAGAGATTTTTGCCAATATTTCTAAATTGAGTCCAGCTATAAGAAACAATGCAGGCGGACATTTTAACCACGAATTCTTTTGGTCAATTCTTACTCCAGAAAAAAACACAAAACCATCTGCCGATTTAGAAAAGGCAATTAAGGAAACTTTTGGAAGTGTAGAAGCATTAAAAGAAAAAGTGAATGCAGCTGCCACTTCTCGTTTTGGTTCGGGTTGGGTTTGGTTGTATGTAGGTCAAGAAGGAAAATTGGCCATTAGCACAACAGCAAATCAAGACAACCCATTGATGGATATAGTCGAAAACAAAGGAATGCCAATTTTAGGAATTGACGTTTGGGAACATGCCTATTATTTAAAATATCAGAACAAACGTAACGATTATTTAACTGCTATTTGGAATGTAATTAACTGGAACGAAGTAAGTAATTATTATAAAACAGCAACGATCAAAAAGAAAGGAAAATTTGATGATTGGCAAGCCTTGAAAGATTTTCATAAAGTAATGTCGCAAACTTTTCATCCCAGTGAAGAAGGCAACTTGCAACCAATTAAAGAACGTAGCGGAGAAATGGTTCAAAAAGCCGAGTTATTAGCAAAATCGATAATTCCTGCGGAGTTTAATTCAAAAGAAGTTGTGGCTGCTGTTAAGAAACTAGAAACCGATAGCAAAAAACTAGACAAATTAGTTAAAAGTAAAAAATCTGACAAGGAACTTACAGAAGCATTGTCAAAATTACATGATGTGTTTCATGAAATTATCGGATTATGTAGCAACGAAGACCATCATTAATAAAAAAATATAATATGAAATCGCCATAAACAAGTCGTTTGCTTGCAAACACCTATGAAAATAGCGATATATATATGCACCAATAACAAATAAAATTTACATATGAAAAAACTAATCTATATGTTGTTAATTGTAATTGCATTCAGTTGCAACAAAAAAGAAGCCAACGTAGTGAAAGAAACTACTAGCGTAATTGATCCTAAAAATCCACTGAACAAATTAAAATACGACAACAAAATCGATTTTTATTGTAAAATGGATATTACTAAATACGGTGTTAGCGATACCACACATTATAAAGGAAAACTTTATGGTTTCTGTGCTAAAATGTGTAAAGATGAGTTTTTGAAAAATCCTGAAATGTATTTAGCTAAAAAGTAAAATATAAGGATTGAAAAACGAAATAATTTAGTGTAAATAACAACAAGCAAAGCACTTATATAAGAACAAGCAGGAACGTTTTTCTAAACTTCCTGCTTATTTGTTTTAGATAAAAAAGTTGAAAAGAAATACATAAGGAGCGATTATCAAAACAAGCGTGGCTAATTAATAAGGTAATTTTGCAAAAAAAATAAAAATACAAACAAAATGAAAAAACTTTATTTTCTAACGCTCTTAATCTCCTCAATTAGTTTTGCTCAATATTCCGAATTTAATTGGAATACAAATGGTATAACCTTTGCTGGTGGAAATGGCCCAGGAAGCAGTACAAATCAATTAAATTTTCCTTACTCGGTTATAGTTGATACTAACAACAATCTATACATTACCGACACACAAAATCACCGAATTCAGAAATGGACAAGTGGAGAAACAGAGGGTGTTACAGTTGCTGGTGGTAATGGTGCTGGAGCAAATGCAAATCAACTAAATACACCAACTTGCGTTTGGGTTGACGAAAACCAAAACATTTATGTAATGGATTCATTCAATAATAGAATTCAAAAATGGGATGCTGGTGCAACTTCAGGAACAACGGTTGCTGGTGGAAATGGCGAAGGTGCTGCTCTAAACCAATTCAACAAACCAGGAGGATTTTATTTCAGAAACAATGCTTTTTATATTGTAGATGCAGGAAATAATCGAATTATAAAATGGATTTTAGGGGAAACATCTGGGACACAAGTTGCTGCTGGAACTTATGGAAGTGCTGCAGATCAATTAGCAAATCCAACAGTTAATGGAACTATTTATGTCGATGCAAATGAAAATCTATATGTAACTGATTACGTTAACAACAGAGTTCAAAAATTTGCACCTAGCAACATTAATGCAACAACAGTAGCTGGCGGAAATGGTTCAGGAACAAATCCAAATCAACTTAGAGCTCCTAATGGTATTTTTATGTTGCCTAATGGAAGAATGATGATTTCAGAATATACTGGAAGAAGAATAAACATGTGGGTTGAAGGAGAGTCAGAAGGAACAGTAGTAGCTGGTGGAAATGGTAACGGTAGTGCTTCAAATCAATTTAGAAGTCCAAGAGGAAACTTTATTTCTGCCAACGGAGATTTATATGTAACTGATATGGCAAATCATAGAATTCAAAAATTCACTAAAATTCCTTTTACACCTGTATGTAATAACAATCTTGGTGGTGGTTTAGAACCTTCCTTTGTAACGTTCAAAATCAACGGAACAACATTCGAACACAATACTTATACTGAACCAACAGAATATTATCATGCCTATCCACAAACAACAACACTAGAAGCTGGTCAAGCTTATGATATTTACACGTTCACCTCATCAGAAGCAGTTATAGGTTTATGGATGGATTACAACCAAAACAACATTTTTGAAGATACTGAATTTACACAACTAGTAAACAATATGAATTCTCAAAATACAACTAGTTTTACAGTTTCAAGTACTTCAAATTCGGGTTTGGTAAAAATGAGAATTCGCTCAAGAGCTTATGGAAGTACTTTTAATAGTTCAAATGCATGTACATCCTTTGGCTCTGGCGAAACAAGAGATTACATTTTTACAGTTAATAATAGTTTAGGTGTTAACGATAATTCTTTTGATACAAAAATAAAAGTTTATCCAAATCCAACCTCAGATTACATAAACATCGAATCTTTATCAGAAATTAAAAACGTAACTGTTTACAATATGATGGGACAAATGGTTTTAAATACAATTTCCAATAAAGTGGATATTTCTAATTTATCAAACGGTACTTTTATTCTTGAAGTCACTTCAATTGATGATCAAAAAAGCAAAAGAAAAATAATCAAAAAATAAAAACTTTAGTGTTGAAAATCGAAATTAAAAAGTGTAAATAGCAACAAACAAAGCATTTTTTTAAAACAAAGCAGGAACGTTTTTCAAAACATCCTGCTTTTTTGTTTTTAGTATTTAAAGTGTTAGTGACGGAAATTTGTAAAATAAAAATTGATTAATTATGGATTTCCCAATGTTTCATTTAGACTGGCTAAACGACCGCTTTTTAATTGCAGTTATAGCGATTTTACATGTTTTTATCAATCATGGTTTGGCTGTTGGCTTTATACCCTATATAACTTGGCTCGAACAAAAAGGTGTTTCTATGGCTTCTGCCAATCAAATTACAAATCTCGAATGGGACAACTTAGTGTATAAAAAAATGAAAGTTGCTTTTATTATCACCACTACAATAGGTGCGATGACAGGAGTTGGAATTTGGTTCTCTGTAGCTTTAGTAAGCCCTGCATCAATTGGTAGTTTAATTCGCGTTTTTTATTGGGCTTGGTTTATAGAATGGTTGGTTTTTGTTACTGAAGTTGTACTCATATTAATATATTTTCTAACATGGAAAAACTCAAATACATCTCTACAAGCAAAACTTCGTCATATTAATTTTGGTTGGTATTTGAGTATTTTCTCTTGGATAACCATGGCAATAATTGTTGCTATACTTGGTTTTATGATGGATCCAGGAAATTGGAATAATGAACAAACATTACTTAACGGTTTTACAAATCCTATTTATTTGCCTCAACTACTATTTAGAACGCCAACGGCTATGCTAGTAGCGGGAGTTTTTGGCATGTTACTTACAACAATTTTTGCAAAGCGAGGAACTGAAATGCGTGCAAAAGCAATCAAATTTGCTGGCCAATGGATTTTAGCTTGGATACCTTTAGTAATCATCGGAGCCATTTACTACTGGAATGTCATGCCATCAGCAATGAAAGAGAACATGGCTACCGCTATTGGTTCACAAGATTTTGCTGAATATTACAATTTACTAAAATATTTCATCATTGGTGCAGCTTCACTTTCAGTTGTTTTGGCTGGGTTTGCTTTATTAAAACCTAAAAAAATAAACTTCGCTTACGTGATTGTGCCTTGTTTATTTGTTTTCGGGTTTTTGGGGATTTTCGAGCGAGTTAGAGAATTTATTCGTAAACCTTATGTCATTGGAAATTATATGTATTCCAATTTATTGAGAGAAGAAGATTATCCACTATACAAAAGAGATGGAATTCTAAAATATGCAACGTACACCTCTGTAACCGAAATAACGGAAGAAAATAAAGTACAAGCTGGTAAAGATGTTTTTATGAATTTGTGCAGCCGTTGTCATACGGTAAATCCGCAAGGAGTAAATTCAATTGTATATGTTTTTGAGCGAATGTATGGTATTGGACAACCTTTAGACGAAGGTTCCATGAAGGCATACATACCAAACATGCATAATGGAAGAACATATATGCCACCTTATGCAGGAAACGAACAAGAACTTGATGCATTGGTTGCTTATTTTAAACAAATACAACAAACAGGTGAAAGTTTAGAAGGAGTTCAAACGGCTGGTGTTGAAGTAAACCCGCTAAACAATGCAGTTGAAGTTTCCAAAAGAAATGAAGCGAAGAAAATAGAAAATGACACCAAGCTAGCAAAAAACTAATACTCTATGTTATTACAAATTAATACCCCAGTTCCAAAAGATTTACCGTTAGATTTACCATTGCCAGAATGGCTTTTAGTAAGTCTGCTTGTTATTTCATTTTTATTACATATCATTTTTATCAACTTAATGGTTGGCGGAAGCATCATTACTCTTTGGGCTCAAATCAAAGGGTTAAAAAATAAAGAGTATGATGTTTTTGCTCATGAAATTGCCAAAACGATTACGGTAAATAAAAGTATTGCCGTTGTTATGGGCGTAGCACCCTTATTGAGTATCAATACACTTTACACTATTTACTTTTATTCGGCAAATGCACTAACAGGATTTGCTTGGATAATGATCATTCCTTTAGTCACTATTGCTTTTTTACTAACTTACTTACACAAATATACTTGGTCAACTTTTGAGCATAACAGAAAGTTGCATATTGGAATAATGGGGCTTGCTGTAGCAATATTTTTATTTATTCCACTTATTTTCTTAACAAATGTTAACTTAATGATGTTTCCCGAAAAATGGGGAACTGTGAAGGGATTTTTAAGTGCGCTGATGTTACCAAATGTTTTTCCTCGCTATTTTGAATTTTTAGGAGCTTGTCTAGCAATAACTGGAATTTTTATTGTGTGGTACAATGGAAGAAAATCATATCCAATTGAGGAAATTTATACCAATTTCACAAGAAATACAATCAAAAAAATAGGCTATTCCATAGCTACAGTTGGTTTAAGTTTACAAATTATTTTTGGAGTCATTGTATTATTTACATTACCTTCAAAAGGAATTAGTTATGCTGTTATTGCAGTCATGGCTGGTGCTGGACTACTGTTAGCTTATGCATTGTGGTACAGTTACAAAACAGTTGTTAGTGAAGGAAAATTTATCGATTTACATTTTAAAAAGATAACCATTGCAGTTTTGTGTTTTTTGTTTTTTTATGGCGGAAGTCGTCAAATGTACAGACATAATTCGTTAGAAAAACATCAAGAATTAGTAGCAGCTCACACCGCAGAATTTCAAAAATTAAGTAAAGAAGCTCGCGAACAATCTTTGGTTTTGCAACAACAAGAAGCCGCAACTCCTAAGACGGATGCGGATTTAGGAAAAGGTGTTTTCAATCAATATTGTGCGGCTTGTCATAAAAAAGATGTAAAATTAGTGGGTCCTCCAGTTACAGAGATGGCATCCATTTACCAATCCAACAAAGCTGATTTACAAAAATGGATTAAAGCACCCAGTAAAAAACGAGCTGATGCTCCACAAATGCCTGGTTTTCCACAATTGTCTCAAACAGAATTAGAGCAACTTTCAGAATACATTTTAAATATAAATTAATATGTCAAAAATATTTTACTTCATTCCAATAGCGATTTATTCAGTTTTTTTAGCAGTTATTTATTTAAATATTAACAATTAAAAATTTCATTAAATGACACAAGTTTTAGTAATTATGATTTTAAGTTTTGTCTTTTTTTCAATTTATTTTCTAATCAAAATAAAAAATATGAGCGTGAAATTAACAAAAAGTAAAGAACTTAACAACATTGATAATTCGTTAGAAATAGATTATCAATTTATTAAAGGTTTATATTAAAATTTCATCTAATCCGAAACAACTCTTGTCGTAATGAGTAAGCACAACTATAAGTGCTCGGATTAGCTGTATGAAATAGTTTGATGCTGCTGACACTCTAAAACTATTTCATTTTAATATAAGACGCCAAATTTTCAAGTAATAATAGTTAAAAAGTACACACAAATTTATTTTCTTTTGAATTTGGTTAGTTTGAAAGCCCTAATGTTTATATGCATCAAGGGCTTTTTTATTAAATAGAATGTTTGAAAACATAAATCTAATCAAGAAAATATCAAATTTGAAAAATAAAATAAACGTACTTCTTTCAGACCTTAACGAACAATTAAATTTTACAGATTTAGAAATAGATGATCCAATACAAAGAAGTGAAAGTGCTATCAACATAATTATAAATTCAATTGAAAAATTAAGAGCAATATTCGGAAAAGAAAAAAATATATCACAAGAAACTGAAATTGATTTCTTTAAAAATAAAAAGCCAAAATTCACTTCAAAATTAATCTATTACAATGCTATTTATAAAATTGAAACCAAAAAACCACATGGTGGAGAACGCATTTTAAAAAAATATCTCAATCATGAACTTGAAAAGTTAAAACGATATTTCGACAGCAATTTAGATTTTTATAGATACTATAGAACAGGAAGTAATTATTTGGATAGTAAATATTTCACTAGAGGAAAATTTGATATAAAATTAACGCTAGATAGTTTTTATTTTGAAGCAGACCACACATTTTCAACATCTCATGATTTTAAAGTGGCCAAGATTATGGCACACGATTTAATCCAAGTTTATATAGAAGATAAGCTGCTAATGTTAGAAAATAAAGAACCTAAAGAAAAATCACAAGTCAATCCCAAGGTGAAACAAACTTGGACAGGCTCTAAAGTCTCATTAATAGAGCTTTTGTATGCTTTTAATCGTTAAATTTTAATAAACTTATTCTTGTAGATTTTTTCATCTGAAACTACTTCAATTAAATAAACACCTGTAGTGAAATTTTCAACATTTATTTGATTGAAGCTTTGAGTTTCTTCAATAATTAGTTTTCCAAAAATATCATAGATTTTCAGGCTGTTTATTGTAAGGTCATTTGCCAGTTGGATATTTAGTGTTGCTTTTGTTGGATTCGGATAAATAAACAGATTTGCGTCATTGTTTGCTGGAATTTCAGTATTTAGTTGTGAGATAGTTACATTTTGGATCAAGTTTTTTTCTATTCCGCATTTGGATGCTCTTAATTTTACAGCAAAAGTACCTGAAGTTGCATACGTATGGGTTGGATTACTTTCAGTAGATGAGGTACTATCTCCAAAATCCCAAATATAGGATGATGCTCTTAAAGAAGTGTTGTTAAAGGTAACTTGTCCTCCCGAAATCGTAAAATTAAACTGAGGGACTGGATCATACGTGCCAACGCGCCATTCAGCTAGGTTGTTGTATACTACTAATTTAGTCGCATTTTTAATATTTTGAGCTACCGTAGCTGAAAGCGTGGAATTGAATGTAATAAGCGTAGGGTCTTTCCTATAGATTACGGTATAGAAAGCACATGCAGCTGCGTAAGTTCCTGCCACAGAGGGATGGCTTTCGTCGGCTTGATATAATTCAATTGAAGGGAAGTTTTGTCTAATATATCTCCAGACGGCTCCAACAGGTGAAACAATAGCATTGTTGTCTTGTGCCATCGTTCTATATCTTGCGTTTAGCAGATTATCCATTCCTAAATAGGTACAAACGTCGGGTAAGATAGGACAGTTTTGTGCGTCTCCATTTTTTCGTCCCCAAGTCATGTAAAATATAGTTTCAGTACATGGGTTTGCATTCAGTATAGCGTTATTCAAAGACTGCGCATAAGGGTAAACTTCTTGTTCAACTTGCCAATCTGGAAATGAAGGATACTGACTTTGCTCTTGTAAAACCACATAGTCCCAATTGCCAATTCCTATTTTTTGTAATGTAGTGGGATTGGTAGCATGATCCATAAATCGATATCCTCCGGGGGTATTACTATCAAAAATTAAATTATCTCCCACAGATGAAGCCACACTGGCAATCGTTTGGGGTAAATTATTTACAGAGGTATAACTATTTCCAATAAACAGCACTCTTTTTGTTTGGCTTTGCAATTGAGTGATTGAAAGCAATAAAAGCGCGACACTTAAAATTAAATTAGAAACATTTTTTTTCATTTTTTTTAAATTGAATTATAGCATAGATAAAGGGGCATTTTAATCTATTGGCGATAGATTTACTTTACTAATTTTTGATGAGCTTCTTTTTATAAATTCTACCTTCAGAGGCAACTTCAACAATGTACATACCATTTGATAAATTTTCAATGTCAACTTGGTTAGTATATTGATTTTTTTCAATAATAATTTTTCCAGAAAGGTCTACTATTTTAATAGATTCAATGATTAAGTTATTTTTAGACTCAATATTTACAACATTTTGTGAAGGATTAGGATAGATTGAAAACTGGTCTTGATTGAAATCGTCCAAAGATAGATTTGAAACAATGTTTATCGTATAATCCTCGGTTTCTCCTACGGCTAGTACTTCAGGGGTGCCATTTATGGTGACATTGGTGCATGGCGTAACAGGTCCATTTGGTCCGTTTGTCCCTGTATATAAGTCATCTACATATAGAAGAACTCTTAGCCTGGTTTGTCCGTTAGTTACTGTATTGGGAATGGTAACGTTGACAGTTGTGCCTGTGTTAAATGGGAAAATTGCATCCATGACAGTTTCACCAACATCATTAAAATCATTGTCTTTATTGAGATCTATAAAGGCTAGAACCCTGTGTGTAGCGTTATTATTATAATTCACAGTTAATGGTGTAGTATTTCCTTTAACAATATTTGGTATCGCAAGGTTATTGTAAAAAACATAAGCAGCTCCTGGCCATCTTGTATTACCTGAATTATTAGCAAGAGTACCGAAACTAACATTTGATATAAGTCGGTCGGGGAGGTTAAAGGGTGCGACATTTTTAAAGCCGGCAGCGCAATAAGGCGCAGGGTTCGTTGATTGTGCAAAACTTGTAATGCTGGTTAAGAACCCAAATGCTAAGAGTAAATTTTTTTTCATTTTTTATTTGTTAGTTAGTTTTTTGCGTTTTTTATTTCAAACAAACTGATGTTGAAATAGCATGTTCGAAATTACTTTTTAACTAACAAATAAAACATCCCCTTTTTGATGGGTTTTAAAAAAATCATATAAAAAAGGGATGGTAGAATTCTAATTGATGATTTCTAAATCTAGCGCTTTCTTAACAAGACTAGTTATCTTATCTACATTAAACTTATAAAAAAGTTTTTGTTTGTGACTTACTACTGTATGGTGACTTATAAACAGCGTATCTGCAATTTGGTTGATGGTTAATCCTTTTGCAATTAGCTCTAAAATTTCCTTTTCACGAGATGATAGTTTTGGTAAAATGGATTTCGTAGATGACTCATCTTCCTCTTCATTTGTAAAGATGAGTTTATTTTTAATCGCCTCGCTAAAAAAAAGATTTCCTTGAGCAACACTTGTTATTGCGCTAACTAACAATTCTTTATCAGCGTTTTTAAAAAGATAGCCATCAATCTTCATTTTAATCAATGCTTTAATAATTTGAGTTTCTTCGTGCATCGATACAATAAGGATTTTTATAGTTGGAAACTGTTTTTTTATAATTTGGCTTAACGCTATGCCATCCATTTCCGGCATACTGATATCACTAATTAAAACATCAATAGTTGCTAAATTGGGTTGATTTAATAACTCTTTTGCACTTGAGGCAGTGATTAGAATTTTGAAATTGTCTACATCCTTTAAAATTGAAGATAGCCCCTCTAAAAAAAGGGAATGATCATCTACTATGGCAATGTTTATTTTCTTCATTTTCTTTCTTTACTAATCAACAAGGTATTGTGATATTAAATGCTGAGCCTCTACCAATAACGGAGTCTATAATAAGTTTTCCTCCTAATGCTTTTGTTCTAGCCTCTAGATTTCGCAATCCGATACCTAATTTTTTTTTCGAAGTGTCAAATCCAGCTCCATTATCTTCAATTACTAAATTTAACTCATGCTCAAATTTAGTTACGTTAATTTCGATTTTTGTTCCATTAGAATGAGCGATAGAATTTTTAAGCAATTCTTGGATCATTCTATAAACGGTTACTTGAATTTCTTCTGATAATAGGTTTATTTTATCTTCCTCTAAATATTCTAATGTAATTACAAAGCTGGTAGCCTCCTTGATGTCGTTGACTAAATTATTGATAACTTCAATAAAAATAGAATCTTTGAGTTGTGGAGTAATCAAGTTGTGGGATATGGATCGCACATCGTGATACAATATATCTACATTTTTTATAACTTTTTCTATTTGTTCATTTTTATCTTCTTCAGCAATTTTACTTAATTTTAGTTTAATAGCAGAGAGTGAACCTCCTATGCCATCGTGCAACTCAGAGGCAATCCTACTTCTCTCGTTTTCCTCCCCTTTGATGTAATTGCGCATCGATTTTACTTGTTCGTTTTTGATCAGTTCTACTGCTTTTTGCTGGTATAATTCTTCTGATTTTTGGGCGAGAACTTTACTAATTTTGGCTCTTTTTTTGTAGTTGAGAACTGTTATTATAGATAATATAACTATCAATAATGAAAATCCTGCAATGCTGTTTCGTATTAATTTTTGTTTGTTTAATTCTTGTAGCGCAACGGCTCTTGCTTTGTCTTGTTTTGCTTTTGCAATTAATTCTTTCTTTTCAAATTCATAGTTCATTTCAGCTTTAACAATTTTTTCAGTATTTATTTTATTTTCGATGCTGTCTCTTGTGGTTATAAATTTTTTATAGTGATGTAGTGCCAACTGATGTAGTTTTTGCTTTTCATACAAAGTACTCAGCAATTGCTCACATGCCCAATAGGTATTAAATCTGCTAATTTCTTTTGCTAATTGAGAAGCGCTTGAGGCAAATTGAATGGCCATTTTGTCGTTATTTTTTTTCTCATAAATGGAAGCAATAGAGAGCTTTGTAATTGCAATAACTTCTTTTTTTTGAGTTTGTTCTCCAATTGTGAGCAATTCAAAAAAATATTGAAGTGCTAAATCATTATTACCCATTATTTGATGATAGATGCCTAATGAATTGTATAGCATCACTTGAGACCTTTTTAAATGATATTTTTCAACCAACACTTCTGCTTTTGTGAAAAACGCTAATGCTTTTGCAGTTTCATTTTGTTTTAGATAAATGTTTCCTGTGGCGATATAACTTCTAACATTAGCATCATAGTTTGTATTTGGTAGCGTAAAAACTTTTGAGTAATATTCTACTGCTTTTGAATATTTTTTTAAGTTAGAATAAACATCCCCCAAGCCAATGTATACTTCATGAAGATTTTTACTATCGATTTTTTCTTTAATCTTTAAAGACGATAAGAACCAATTTAATGCGGCTGTGTAGTTGTTTGTATTAAGCGATTGAATGCCTAAATTGTAGAAAGATCTTGCAATAAGATTTTTATTATTTATGATTTTGGCTAACCTTAGACCTTTTTTAGTATAAAAAGTTGACATATCATTATTACCAGTATTTGAATAATAAATGCTTAATCCACTGTATACGCTAATCAATTTTTCTTGAATTTTTTTTATTTCTTTTTTTGATTTTTCTTTTTGTAAGATCTTTTCTAAAATATTTTTAGCGTCAGTAGTAAATACATAAGCTTTTTTGTAGTCATTAAAATGCATGACAAAATACTTAGCTAAGACAATATCGGCATCTGCAATCTCTAATTGTAAGTTCTCTTTTTTTGCCTTATTTAATGCCTTTGTATAGTAAGCAAACGTTGAATCGGTATTACTTTTTTCAAATTCGGCACCGATGGCGATATAGAGTTTAGTGATTGATGTATCACTTGTCGTTTTTAGAGCAACACCTTTTAAACTATCTATTTTACTGGTTTGTGCGTAAAATGACGGTATGTTAAAAGCCAAAAAAAGTACTGTAAAAAAAAATTGTTTTGGGTACATCATATTTAGTTACTATTGTCTTTTATAATTCACTTTTTTTTTGAAATTGAGTTAATTGTTTTAAAAACAGTATAATATCAATTTTTTAGTTTATTTCTACCGGCAGAAAGTAGTTATTTAAACTAACAAAGCAAACCTTATTTTAGTATTCGATTGTTTCCAAATGTATAGAACAATAGGTTTTTTTAGTGACACAATTGTGTCATGTGGTTGCTAGTTGACTTTTTATTTTTGCTAGCATATATTTTCAGGAACTGATTTTAAATTAACCTCCTTTTTCATGCAACTCAAAATTAGTAATGTAACAAAGCAATACGCTAAAGATAAGTTTGGTTTGGTTGATTTTTCAATGACATTAGAAAATGGTATTGTAGGTTTGCTTGGATCCAATGGCGCTGGAAAATCGACACTCATGCGTATAATTGCCACTGTTTCAAATCCAACATCTGGAACAATAAAACTGAATGGCAAAGATATTTTAAAGTATCCGAACAGTATGCGTAAAGTGTTGGGTTACTTGCCACAAGATTTTGGTGTTTATCCTAACTTAACTGGGTATGAATTTTTGAAATATATAGCTGCCTTGAAGGGTATCGGTGGTAAAGGTTTACAAACAAAGGTTGTTCAACTCTTAGAAGGCGTAAATCTTATGGATGTTTCTAATAGACCTATTAGCACTTATTCAGGCGGAATGAAGCAGAGGCTTGGAATTGCACAAGTATTACTAAATGATCCTAAAGTTTTGATTTTTGATGAACCCACTGTTGGACTTGATCCAGTAGAGCGTGTTCGGTTTAGGAATCTTATTTCTCAGCTTTCTGATGAACGTATTGTTATTCTTTCCTCTCACATTTTAGCTGATATTGAAATGATTGCTGATGAGGTTGTCATAATGAAAAATGGATTACTAGTGCAAAAGGGTTTTCAGTCAGAAATTATTGATACCGTAAAAAATAAGGTCTTTGAACTGGAAGTTTCGAAAGATAATTTGCAGTCGTTTAAAGATAAGTTTTTAGTAATTAGTACAATACAGAAGAGAGAGGGAGTACTTGTACGAGTTGTATCAGACACCGTTTTAACTCATGCAATTTCATGTGAACCTACGCTTGAAGATGCTTTTCTATATTTGTCAAATTCGTACTTATGAGCCAAGTTTTTAGTATTGTACGTGCTGATTTCGTACAGCGTTTCAGGAGCAATACCTTCATGATTCTGACTTTAGTTAGTGTGGTTGCAGCATATAAATTTGTACCATTACCAGAAGATAATTATACCACTATACGAATAGGGGACTTTACCGGATTGAATAATGCGGCTTGGATAGGACATTCGACAGCGATATTGGCCAGCTTCTTTTTGTGGTTTATTGGTTTTTATGTAATTAATAATAGCATTAGACGTGATGTGGAAACTGGTGTGGGGCAAATTATTGCGAGCACTTCAGTCACTAATTTTCTCTATTTACTGGCGAAAGCATTAAGCCATTTTTTGTTACTTTTCTTTATAGTTGCAATCATTTTTTTTATGGGGTTGGGTCTTTCCTTGTTTAGGTTTGATACGTATCCTTTTGATTTTTTTCAGTTTGCAGCGCCTTATATTTTTACAACAATTCCAAGCATCTTTTTTTTATCTGCTCTTACCGTTTTTTTTGAAGTAAAATTTGGTCAAAGGACAAACTACATGAATTTAGTTTTCTTCATGGTATTTGTTGCAATGATAAGTGTCACTAATTTATTAACTGAAAGTTATCTTGATTGGATTGATCCATTAGGGATAAAATTCCTGGTGAATGAAATTCTTTCTGTGGTACCGCAGACTCTTCCTTCGGGTTCTACTGAAATTTCGGTTGGTATAAATTATAACGAACATTCAAATGTGAGGTATTTTCTATTTCATGGATCAGATTTAAGTTGTTACTATTACATCTCCCGACTTTTATGGATTTTTTTGGCTTTATTGTTGATTAAACTGAGTTCAATAATTTTTCATCGCTTCGATACAAAGTTTATTTCTTCAAAAAAAGTAAGTCGACATTCAACTAAAATTTCGAGAGTTGAATCGCATGCACGAAAGATATATTGGGATAAAATGATAAAATCCGAAATTGATTTTGGTATACTACCCTTAATTAAACTTGAGTTTCTAATGTTGATTAGAAAAGGTCCTATCCGATTTTGGATCCTAAATTTAGGTTGTTTTATAGGATTATTTATTTTACCTCTTGAAAGTGCATTGCATATAGGTCTGCCGCTTTTTTGGTATTTGCAGGTTAACCGGTGGGCTGATCTTTGTACAAAAGAGAGGGATTTTAGAACAGATGCTTTTATATACTGTACTTATAAACCATTACAACGGTTATTGGTGTCACAGATAATCGCAGCAATTTCTTTAGCTGTATTACTAGCTTTACCAATTCTGTTTAGGTTGGTTATTTCTATGCAGTTTTTAAAGGCCATTAATGTGGTATTAGCAGCTATTTTATTGGTTTCTTTTAGTGTTTTTACAGGTATATTTTTTGGAGGTAAGCGTTTTTTTGATTTTTCTTTTTTACTGATAACTTACGTACTAGTTTCGACAGGACTCAATACTAGTTTTATAATTCACGCAGTTAACCAACAACGATATATTTTTTTTCAGATAGTATTGATTCTCTTTTTTTTAATTGCATCTTTTTGGATTAGGAGTGTTAAGTTAAAACGAAATTAGAAACCTAGTTGTTAATTCTGTTGGTTTTGAAAATAATCTGATAGGTTATATTGAAGGTTAATAAGGATGTTAAATTTTATATACCAAGTTGAGACGTTCAAGGTGTAATATTTTTGGAGGTAAATGTTACTAGCTTAATTCTTAAATTATAATTGTAAACAATATAGGTTTGGCAATCTATTATTGTGATTAATAAAGTTATCTGATAAATGAAATATTAAACAGCCAATTGTATTCAACAAAGAAAGAGAATTCAATATTACTTAAAAGATCTTCGCCAGTATCCTATTACTACAATTGTATTATGCAGCAATTTTGTTTTTATAATCATGATTGGATATTGTAGAATTAGTCGTCGCTTAAGTTTACTTATACAAATAGAATGAAGGTTATTCGGAAATGAATCAAACTATATATAAAGACAACGAGGGAAATGCCGTTCGGTTTTCGAAAATTGCGAAAATTGAAGGTGAAATGCCCTTTACCGGATTAGGAATAAAGTATGTTTCATCAGGTGAAGAAACTTACTACGCGAATAATAAGAAATTCACTGTAAAAGAAGGAGAATATATAATCGGTAATGATTATACTTCATCGATAGTATGCATCAATCAAAAGCAGGCTGTTGAAGGTCTTTGCATAGATATTTCCGCTAAGATTATCTCTGATGTTGCTGAATTTCATGACTTGAATGAAACGGATTTAATTGAGTTTTTGCTCTCTGATCAATTCTTGGTCAATCGCTACCATATTAAGAGTACTTTTCTCGGGCCTAGACTAAATGAAGTCAGTCAAAAAATTAAAATGGGAACATGTATTAACGAATTTCAGCAGAACGAATTGTTTTATACCCTTGCAGAATCTATCATTTCAGATCAGCGTTTTGTATTTGATCATTTGAATAAGTTGGATTTTAAAAAGACTATAACTAACAAAGAAGTTGTGAGAACAGTTTTAGATGCTAAATCATTTATCGATCAACATATAACTGAGAATTTTTCTTTGGAAGTTATTACTTCGCAGATTGGAATTTCAAAATATCATTTTATTCGAGTGTTTAAAGCAGCTTTTGGCATTTCTCCATATCAATATCAAAAGTGGAAACGACTTGAGCTCGCCAAATTGGATTTATTGAGAGGAAATGAAATTTTGTTCACAGCAATAAGCTATGGCTTTGCCGATGTTCCAACTTTTTCCAAAGCATTCAAACAGCAATTCGGACAAACTCCTGGATTGATTAGAAAAAGCAACTTTTGACAATTTAGTCATAAAAACACCTGCTTTCTTTGCAGTAAAAAATCACATGTTTCGAAATTTTTTATTGCTTTTATTGGGTGTTATCTCTATGAATGTAAGTGCGCAACTTGAGCGCAAACCACTATTGGGTGCTCGAATTGAATACGTTTCTGAAAATGGTAATTCCGGCTGTAAAGTTTTACAAGTCATAAGAGGTACAAGCGTTGCCTTAAGGCTTCAAGAAAATGATCTTATTCTCAAGATTGGAAGCCAGAGTTTTCTGTCTGTAGATGAATTCATTACTCATTTTTTGGACTTCGAGCCAGAAAAAGAAATTCAACTTACCGTGTTACGAGGAAAGAAGAAACTCAATTTGAAAGGAAAAGTGATTGCCCGACCTTATGAGAAAGATGATAACTCCACGGTGATTTATGATGAAGTTTCATACAAATCAGGACAGCTTCGTATAATTATCAACAAGCCCTTCAATAAGAGTAAAATGCCTGCTATGTTGTTTATTCCGGGATATACATGTAATAGTATCGATGATTTGCCAAATAACCACCCCTATAAGCGTATAGTGGATGCTTATGTTGATGCCGGTTATGTGACACTCCGCGTTGAGAAAAGCGGATTAGGCGACAGCAAGGACACACCACCCTGCGAGTCCTGTGATTTATTGGATGAAGTTGAAAATTTTGAAGTCGCATTAAAAAAGTTAAAATCACTACCGTATGTTGATTCTAATCAAATAATTATTGTTGGTCATTCGATGGGGGGAATTATTGCACCTGCATTAAGTGCTAAGAATCAAGTAGCAGGTGTTGTTGTTTATGGTACTACGGCCAGATCATGGTTTGAATATCAGCTTGATATGTATCGAGTACAGAACGCTCTCGCAGGAATGAATCCAATAGAAGTTGAAAAATCAGTAATAGCTCAGTATGATTTGAATTATCGCTTCTATGTAAAAAAAGAAAAGCTGGAAGATATTGCTAAAGATCCTGCAGCAGATCGTATTTTAAGAACTACTTGGCAATACGATGGAAAAGGAAAAATTTATTCGAGGAATGCAGAGTACTGGAGACAAATTCAGGATTACCCTCATTTAGAAAATTGGAAAAATACTACTGCAAAAGTCTTGGTGCAATTTGGTGAATCTGATTTTGAAGCATTTTCTAAAGCAGATCATCAGCAAATTGTGAATACCGTTAATTTCTTCAACCCAGGTAATGCAACGTTAATGACTTATCCTTCAACGGATCATTATTTCGCAAAATCGGGTACAATGCAAGAAGCATACAACAAATTTTCAAATGGTCAGATTCAACAATTATTTGATGAATACAATCAAGAAGTAGGTCTTTCGGCAGTAAAATGGAGCAATGAAGTACTTTCCAAAAAAGATGTAACGACACTTCCCGAAAAAGGATGGAAAAAATTGAATACGGAACGCTATCCCGGCAAGCAAGACGATATCACTTTCATTAATGAAAAAGAAGGTTGGTATGTAAACGGTTACGGAAGCATTTATAACACAAAAAATGGCGGCGAAACCTGGGAAAAACAATTGGAAAAAAAAGGAACTTTTTTTAGAACCATTGCCTTTGTGGATAGTTTAGTTGGTTTTGCGGGTACGGTTGGAACAGATTATTTTCCTAATGTTACCGACTCCATTCCATTATATGGAACCAGAGATGGTGGCAAAACTTGGAAGCCGGTTGACTATAAAGGACCTTATGTTAAAGGACTTTGTGCCATTGATATTGTTAAAGAACAATACATTAATCACGGAAAAATAGACTATAAAATACATATTTATGCCGTAGGTCGTGTAGGTTCTCCTGCTAATATGATGGTATCACACGATGGTGGTGCCACTTGGACATCCATTAGCATGAACAACGACTGTAAAATGCTCTTTGATATCAAAATGTTTGATAAAAACAACGGATTTGTTTGTGCTGCCTCAGATGAAGATATGGAAAAATCCAACGCCTTAATTTTAAAAACCAGCGATGGCGGAAAAACCTGGAAAAAGGTGTATCAATCCAATCGTCCATTTGAAGGTACTTGGAAGGCCTCTTTTCCAACAATGGAGGTTGGCTATGTAACTATACAATCCTATAATCCCGATCCCAACGTAAAACAACAACGCATTGCCAAAACAACTGATGGCGGTGAAACTTGGAATGAAATCAACTTAGTGGAAGATGCTGGAGCAAGAGAATTTGGTATTGGTTTTATAGACGAAAACCACGGCTTTGTAGGCACCATGAATACAGGCTACGAAACCAAAGACGGTGGAAAAACTTGGACTAAGGTCAATTTAGGAATGGCTTGCAATAAAATCAGAATTTACAAAGATGCTAATGGAAAAGTTTATGGTTATGCCATCGGTGTTGATGTATTGAAGGGAGAATTTTAAAGTTTACAAAAAAAAAATCATGAAAAAAACAATTTATTCGCTAGTACTACTTTGCTCGATTATGAGTTCTGTTAACGCGCAACAAAAAGAAAACAACAACAAGCAAGAAACTGTTAATGCCAAGTTAGCAGATTTTTCAATCAACAAATCTTCGACTGATGTTGAAATAAAACGAATTACTGAAATTTTAGAAAAGCAATATGAGATTCAGTTAAATACATCCAAAATAAAACGGAATTCGAATAATGAAATTACCGCTATAAAAATAGTTTACAAGTATAAGGATGGTAATGAAATAAGTATTTTAAAAAAAGGAGATGAGCCAATTGATGAAATATTTATTAATGAAGAAAAGGGAACTATTGTGTTTCATACAGAAACTACCCACAATCAGAAGAGTGCAACGGTGACTAGCACAAGCATCAGTTTTTAATTTTGAAGATACAAAAAAACCATCGCCCATAGAAAACTGGGCGATGGTTTATTTAGGAATGGCTTGCAATAAAATCAGAATTTACAAAGATGCCACTGGAAAAACCTATGGGTACGCAATTGGGGTGGATGTGTTGAAGGGTCAATTTTAAAGTTTACAGTAAAAAAAATAAACTACTAATCTTAGAAAAAAAAATTATGAAAAGATCAATTTATTCGCTAGTATTACTTTGCTCTATTATGAGTTCTGTAAATGCGCAACTAAAGAACACAAGTTCAAATGTAAAAGTGGCCATTGATTTGTTAAATGTTAAAGAGGATAAAGTTATAGTTACAGTATGCCCTCCGAAAATAACCTCAAACGTAGTCCTATATCAACTGCCAAAAATTGTACCAGGTACTTATTCAGCAGATAATTATGGTCAATTTATTGAGGGGTTTAGGGCTTTCGATGCTAAAGGGAACGAACTGAATGTTACTAAGAGCGATGTTAATTCATGGAAAATAGTAAATGCTAGAAAGCTCACAAAAATTACATATGCAGTAAACGATACTTACGATATTGAGAAAGGAGAAGGGCATGGAAAGGGAGATGTTTTTTCTCCAGCAGGCACTAATATTGAGGAGGGGAAAAACTTTATGGTGAACACGCATGGTTTTGTTGGATACTTTCCTGGTTTATTATCAACACCTTACCAAGTTACCATCACACACCCTGAGGCGTTATGGGGCGCAACATCAATGCAAGATACCGATGATAGCAAGACTAAAGATGTTTTTTACACATCGAGATATGCTGAACTTGTTGAAAATCCGATAATGTATTCAAAACCCAACTACAGTTCTTTTACTGTAAATGGAATGCAGATCCTTCTATCAGTCTATGCATCCAACGGAACAATAACTGCCGAAAGTATCTTGCCTGAAATTAAAGCTGTAATGACCGCTCAAAAAACATTTTTAGGCTCGTTTGATACGACAAAAAAGTACAGTATTTTGTTGTACTTGTGCGATATGAGTAAATCGGACGCAAGAGGTTTTGGAGCCTTGGAACATCCAACAGCAACTACAGTGGTTATGCCAGAAGTTATAGGCCGAGAACAACTGGTGGAAACTTTAAAGGATGTGATTTCTCATGAATTTTTCCATATCGTGACTCCCTTGACTATTCACTCTAAAGAGATTCAAGATTTTGATTTTAATAACCCTAAAATGTCTAAACATTTGTGGTTGTATGAGGGAGTTACGGAATATTTTGCGAACTTATTTCAAGTTAATCAAGGTTTGATTAGTGAAGATGCTTTTTACAAAAGACTCAATGATAAAATAGAACATGCCAAAGCCTATAATGATACTTTGCCTTTCACAATTATGAGTACTAATGTTTTGAAGGATCCTTATAAAGACCAGTATACAAATGTGTACGAAAAAGGGGCTTTAATTGCAATGTGTCTAGACCTCATTATAAGGGATAAAAGTAATGGTAAAAATGGTATTTTAGACTTAATGAAAAAGCTATCTGTTGCATACGGAAGTAAAAGAGCGTTTACTGATGACGAACTTTTTGATAAAATTACTGCGTTGACCTTTCCGGAAGTTGGCACTTTTCTAGCTAATTATGTGGCAGGTTCTAAATCTATTAATTATGATGATTATTTTGCTAGAGTAGGGGTAACTAGAACATCGGTTAAAGTACCTGAAGCTAAGTTTAGCTTAAGTCTTGATCAGAGTAAAAATGAAATAATGATTAACCCTAACAGTAAAACAACTGCGTTCATGAAAGCATTGGATTTGAGACCTGGTGATATTATAAAAGCATTTAATGGAATAAATTACGACACTACTACTATTTCTGAATTGTCAATAAAAAGTAAAGAGTGGAAAGATGGAGACGCCATTACCGTAAAGATAATACGAGAAGGAACAGAACAGCTATTAACCGGTAAGGTAGGGCTTTATTATGAGAATATTGAAGGCTATCAAGCAACAGATCTCACTAAAGAAACGCTAAAGAACGCTTGGTTAAAAGGATAGTGTAGTGGAACGATTGTTATTAAGACTGTAATTTAATTTATTCATTCTACACTTGTGCATTTATTGATTGAGAAATTACTGCCGTGAAATTAACTAGTGGTTTTAATTTTTGGGTTTTTAGTACTGACACATTTGTGTCAGGTAAGTTGTAAAATCATATTACAACTTTGCATATAATATATTTTAGTAAAGTAATGACTGTTAATTTAAAGAATTCAACAAGCATTTTACTTAAATAATAAGCCCCAAAACTTATGAAAAAACTATTACTAGGTATTTTGTAACACTCCCTATTTCTTAGACCAATTGGTTTGATTTTTAAGTTAAATTTTTGGTTCTGTTTTTATCAGGATTAAACTTTGGTTTGTATGCTCAAAACACGCTCAACAATGTTGGGATGACATCAGTGGCTTCCTCTGGAGGAGCTTATAGTTTAAGGAAATTAAGTAGCGCTTATGCCGGTAATGCCATATTGGTGCGCCGAAGCAGTGATAATACTACACAAAATATTGGTTTTACACCTGCTGGTTTGCTTGATGAAACTACGTTGTTGGCTTTCGTGGGTTCCGGCAATGGCTTTGTCCAGACTTGGTATGATCAGAGCGGGTTTAACCGACATGTTACACAAAGTACATTGGCAAGCCAACCCAGAATTGTCAATGCTGGGGTGATTGAGCGACAAAATGGAGTTCCGTCTGTTTATTTTACCGGTTCAAGTTTTTTAACCCATACTTCTTTCCAACTACTGGATTTACTGGTTTTTCTGCCAAAGTCAAAAACGTTCAGAAAATCACACCCAAAATCACACTTCTTAGTTTGTTGATGGTATTAAAAACTGTGTTTTTTTTGTTCACTCATAAAAAAGCAAAATTCTATGACATTAAACGCGCCAAAGTTGCACAACCGTATTGGTTTAAAGAGGATATTAATGTTTTGTTGGATTTACTGAACACAAACAAAATCAAAACTCAAGTAGAAACAATTCCCTTTACAGACTTAAAATCAATTCGCGCAAACCATAAAAAATTAACTATGGGTGGGGTGAAAGGTAGAATTTCAATCATTCACAATCAATAATAGAGAAAGCCGATTATTTATTGACTTTAGTCAACGAGAAGAAAAAAACAACTTCAGAAATTTATGTCATAATTTAAATTTGCAAACAACCAAAAACACCAACATATGAAACGCGAAAATCAAAAATCCAGAAATTCAATCTTTGTGCTTACCATTCTCGTGTCGGCAAACTACTCTACAGCTTTTTGCCAATCTTCTGAACATACTTGCGGTGCAGCTAATGTTCATAACAGTGCTTTGACTTATGGTCAGATATCTGATATAGACGGAAATTCATACAAAACTATAGTTATTGACGACAAAGTCTGGTTTGCTGAGAACCTGAAGGTGACACGCTTCCAGAACGGCGACGCGATACCCCAGGTGAGCGATTCGAATGCATGGAGCGCCCTAACCGGTCCGGGCATGTGTTCCTACCTGAACGACACCGCCTTTGATTGCCCTTACGGGAAGCTCTATAACCACCATGTGGCTCGCGACCCGCGCAACCCATGTCCTTCAGGATGGCGCGTTCCCTCCTTGACGGACCTATATGACCTCATCTTCTTTCTGGACCCCAATGCGAACGCCCAGCAGCCCGGCAATCAGCCCAACACAGCCGGTGGCCAGCTGAAGACCGCAGGGTTGGCGTACAACCAGTCGCCCAATTTCGGCGCCACGAACAGCAGCGGATTCTCAGCGATTCCTAATGGCGGCCGAAACCCTCAGGGGCAATTCTCCTTGAGCTACGATGCAGCGGCGGGTTACTGGTTATCCACAGAGGTGGGCCCTGGCATGGGCTTCTTCCTGGAACTGACCTATCCCCAAGTCTGGGCTGTGAGAAACTCCTACTTCTCCGGTTATGGCGTGTGCATCCGATGCGTCACAGATTTAAATACGCTCAATATAAACGAAACTCATATTCCTACATTTAATGTTTATCCAAATCCTGCCGGTGAGTACATAAAAATAAACTCAGATAAACTGATTATAGGCAAAGAGTATGTTATTAGCGACTTTACTGGGAGACAGTTGCTCAGAGGTAGAATTCTTTCAGAAGACATGACTGTATCAATTATTGAACTTCCAAGTGGAATGTATTTTCTAAGTTTTCCATCATCTAGTTTGAGCGCTTCTAAAATAATCAAAAGATAATTGACATTCATGGAATAGCCCATCCCATAACAGCACCTTGCCAAAAGCGGGGCGTTCGTGGTGGCAGAAACTTTTCAGCTCCGAATAAACATTAATCGTAGCTTGACAGATGGTGCTTCGAAAGCCCCGCCTTCGCAAAGCCGCAAAACGTGTGTGACTTGAACAACAATCAACAGATTGTTGGTGCTTTAAAACAGATGAGAGTAGGTCTCTCAATGGCGACTTTCAGGAGTAGCCATTAAACCACCTTATGCTGCGAGTTTTGGAAACAATCTGGTGGTGAGCGATAAGGAAAAACGGTAACAACGATTA